>JBBQYR010000171.1:0-9091 GCA_038208565.1 Chthoniobacterales bacterium | reverse complement strand
CGCATGCTCACTTGGAGCGGCCCAACTCCCGCGCACGCTCGGTCGCGGCGCGGACGGCGCTGTAGAAATCGGAACGCACGGCACCGGCTTCGAGGGCTTCGAGCCCGGCGATCGTCGTGCCGCCAGGGCTGGTCACTTCGTCGCGCAGGACCGCAGGATGTCGCCCGGTTTGCACGACCATTTCCGCCGCCCCAGCCACCGTCTGTGCGGCGAGCTTGAGCGAAAGTTCGCGCGGCAGTCCCATGAGCACGCCGGCATCGGAGAGCGCTTCGATCACCAGATAAACGTAGGCCGGTCCGCTGCCGCTGAGCCCGGTCACGACATCGAGCAACTCCTCCTTCACCTTCACGATCACCCCGACCGCGCCAAAGAGCTTCTCGGTGAGCGCGGCATCGGCAGCGGTGGCGGTGGTCCCGAGCGAATACGCCGCCGCGCCGCGATGGATGAGCGCCGGGGTATTCGGCATCACCCGAACGATGCGCACGCCCGGTCCGGCGGCGTCCTGCAAAACCGCGAGCGGCAGCCCCGCGACGATGGAGATGATGAGCTTGTCTTTCGCCGCGGCGCCGAAGCTCCGCAGGGCGTCGAGCGCGTCGTTCGGCTTCACGCAAAGCACGAGGGCGTCGGCCTGCGCGAGCAGTTCGGCATTCGTCGCCACGGCCGTGACTTGCGCCGCGGCCGCGAGCTTTTCCGCCACGCCGGGGACGGCGTCGCTCACGAAGATAGCGCCGCGCGCCAGGACGCCCGAGTCGGCCGCGCCTGAGACAAGTGCGGTCGCCATTTTTCCGGATCCGATAAAGCCAAGTTTCATCGCGCCATACCTATTCCCCGCCGCGCCCTTGGGAAGCGGATTTTTGCCCTCACGAACGCTGGAAGATGCGCTCGTACTCCGGCCGACGGAAGCCCGTGACGATGAAAGCGGCGCCGATGAAGACGAGGAAGATGGACAGGAATTGCCCCGCCGAGATCGCCCCGACGCTCCACGCGGGATCGGGTTCGCGGAACATCTCGCCCACGATCCGCAGCAAGGCATAGAGGATGAAAAAGCTGCCCGTGAGCACTCCGCGCGGCACGCGGCAGCGCGTGCGCATGAACCACAAAATGGCGAACAGGATCACGCCTTCGAGCAGCGCCTCGTAAAATTGCGACGGGTGCCGGGGCGTGAGGATCTCGCGCAGATTCGCCCGCACGGCTTCGTCGTGCTGCAGGAGTTCGAGCGGGACCGGTTCACCCGCGAGCTCTTTCGGAAAAAGCATCGCCCACGGCACCGAGGCAACGCCGCCCGGCGCACCCGCGGCTCGGCCGAAAAGCTCGCCGTTCACGAAATTCGCCAGCCGCACGAGGAGCAATCCGATCGGCGCCACGACCACGAGGCAGTCGCCGATGCTCGTCCAGGAGAGGTTGTATTTTCGCGACCAGTAGAGCGTGAAAAGCACGAGGCCGATGATGCCGCCGTGGCTCGACATGCCGCCGCTCCACACTTCCACCGGCCAGTACCAGTGATCGAGCGAGTGATCCTGCCGGAGCCCGTAGAAGAGAACCCAGCCGACGCGCCCGCCGATCATCACGCCGAAAACCGCCGCCCAGCAGATGAAGTCGGTGACCTGCGCGGCGGGCAGATCGGTATAGCCGCGATTCGCCAGCCAGCGATAGAGCCACCCTCCGAGCACGAACGACAGCACGTAAGCCAGCCCATACCAGTGCAGCCCCATGCCATTGGGAAATCGATAAATGTATGGGCTGAGGTCGTGAAGGTAGTAGGCGAGCACCGCGCGCTTTTGCACACACCGGTCGCGAAGCACAACCGCGATCTTTCGGCTGCGGGCTTGCCGCCTCAACGCAGCGCGCTACATCTGTGCCCATGCCAAGCCGACGCGATCCCCAGCGCCGCTTTTCCGGACTGCCCCTGTTGCTCGCTGTGATGCTCGTCGGTATCGCGGTGGTTGGCGCGGGATCGCTCTATTATGTCGAGGTCCGGCTGGGCTTTGCCGCCGTACTCCTGAATGTCGTCTTCATCGCGCTGGCGCTCTGGACCGTCTGGCAGCTTCAGCAGGATTGGAAGACCACGCGCTCCCGCGAGCAATGGCTGGCCACGATGCTGCGCAGCATCGGCGATGGCGTGATCGCGACCGACGCCGCGGGGCGCGTGACTTTCATGAACGAGATGGCGCAGGAGCTGACCGGTTGGAGCGAAACCGAGGCCAAGCGCCAGCCGCTCGTGAAGGTCGTCCAGACGCTGGATCGAGCCACCCGGCTGCCGCGCGACAACCCGATCGACCGCGTCGTTCGCGAAGGCATCACCACCAGCACCGTGGAGCCCGTGCTGCTCCTCGCCAGGGATGGCGCCGAGCGCAACGTGCTGAGCAACACCTCGCCGATTCGCACACCCCAGGGCGAAGTCGCCGGCGTCGTTTTCGTCTTCCGCGATGTCACCCAGCGCGAACTCGCCGAGTCCGCTTTCCGGGCCAGCCAGGAGATGTTCCGCATCATCACCAGCCATATCTCGGACTACGTCTCGGTGCTCGATCTCGAAGGCCGGCGGCTCTTCACCAGCGACTCCTACGGGTCCATCCTCGGCCCCGCGCGCGGTCTCTACCTCACTTCGTCATTCGACAATTTGCATCCCGACGATCGCGAGCGAATCAAGGAAGTCTTCGCCGGGACGGTCCGGACCGGCGTCGGCCAACGCACCGAGTTTCGCCTGCTCAGCCGCAGCGGCGAAGTGCTCGATCTCGAATCCGTGGCCACGGTCATCCGCGATGCGCACGGCCAGACGGATAAGGTGCTCGTCGTTTCCCGCGACATCAGCGCGCGCCGCCTCGCCGAGGAGCAGATCCGGCGGGAAAAGGAGTTCAGCGAAAAGCTCATCAATCTCATGCCCGGCGCCTTTTACCTGCGCGACGCGCGGGGAAAACTCCTGCGCTGGAACCACAACTTCGAGAAGGTCACCGGCTACAACCCGGCGGAACTCGTGGCGCGCGAACCGATGGATTTTTTCCCGCCGGAAAACCACGCGACCATCCTGCAGCGCATGGAGCAGTGCTTTCAGGAAGGCTACGCGGATGTCGAGACCGATGTCGTCGCCAAGGATGGACGGCGCGTGCCGTACTACATCAATGGCATGCGCATCGAGATCGCTGGGCAGATTTGCATGCTCGGGATCGGGATCGACATCAGCGAACGCAAGGCCGCGGAAGAAGAACTGCGCGCCACGATGCTCCGCCTGCAGCGGCAAAACAGCGCGCTCGCCGAGCAGGCCCGGAGCCCGGAATTGCTCGATTCGCACCAAGATGACTCGCTGCGCATGATCACCCGGCTCGCCGCGGAAACGCTGGATGTGGCCCGCGTGAGCGTGTGGCTCTACAAAGAGGACCGCTCCAAGATCCGCTGCGCGGATCTCTACGAAGCCGCAGGTCGTCGCCACACCTCCGGCGTGGGGCTGACTGCCGCGGATTATCCCGCCTATTTCCGAGCCCTCGCCGAGGAGCGTGCCATCGCCGCCGATGACGCCGTGACCGACCCGCGGACCTGCGAATTTTCCCCGCACTATCTGGAGCCGCACGACATCAGCTCGATGCTCGACGCGCCGATCCGCAGTGACGGGCGCATGGTCGGCGTGATTTGCCACGAACACACCGGTCCGGCGCGCTCGTGGAAGCCGGACGAGCAAAGCTTTGCCGGTTCGATGGCCGACCTCGTCTCGCTGAGCATGGAGGTCACCCAGCGGCGCCAGGCCGAGGCCGCGCTGCGCGAGGCGCACGCCAACCTCGAGATCAAAGTTGCCGAACGCACCCGCGACCTCGAATCCGCCAACGACCGCCTCAAGGAACTCGACCGCCTGAAATCGGAATTCCTCGCGACGATGAGCCACGAACTGCGCACCCCGCTGAACTCGATCATCGGCTTCACCGGCATCCTCCGGCAGGAGTTGGCGGGCCCCTTAAACGACGAGCAGAAAAAACAGCTCGGCATGGTCCAGACCTCGGCCCGGCATTTGCTCGGACTTATCAACGACCTACTCGATCTCTCGCGGATCGAGTCGGGCCGGATGGAAATCGTCCGGGAAACCTTCTCTGTCGCCGACCTCGTGGCCGAAATCGTCCAAAACCTGACCCCGCTCGTGGAGCAAAAAAAGCTCCGGCTCGAGTCCACGCTCGACGACTCCGGTCTGACGCTGCACTCCGACCGCAAGCGCTGCTTCCAGGTGCTCCTCAACCTCGCCAACAACGCCGTGAAATTCACCGACGTCGGCATCGTCCGCCTGGCCGTCCGCTCCACGCCGAACACGATCGAGATGTCGGTGCAGGACACCGGGATCGGCATCAAACGCGAAAACATGTCCCATCTTTTCGAGGCGTTCCGGCAGGTGGATGGCTCGGCCCGGCGGGTTTACGAAGGCACCGGGCTTGGCTTGTATTTGTCCAGGCAACTGGCCAGCATGCTCGGCGGTCACATTACGGCGGAGAGCGAGTTCGGTATCGGCTCGCGCTTCGCCATCACCGTGCCTCGCCTCGCCACCCCGGCGGAAACCAAATGAGCGCCAAAATTCTCCTCGCCGAAGACAACGCCTCCAATCTTTATCTCGCGACGTATTTGCTCAAGAACGCCGGGTTCACCGTGATCGCGGCGCACAATGGCAGCGACGCTCTGCGCCTCGCCCTCGCGGAACACCCCGATCTTGTGCTCATGGATATTCAGATGCCCGAAATGGATGGCTACGAAGCCGCCCGCCGCATGCACGCCGATCCTCTGCTGGCCAGCATTCCCATCGTCGCCGTGACCAGCTACGCCATGACCAGCGACCGCGCGAAGGCGCTGGAAATGGGCTTCGTCGGCTACATCGAAAAGCCGATTCAGCCCCAGACTTTCGTCGCGGAAATCTCGCGGTTTTTACCCGGAAAGTCAGCCCCCCCATGAAAATCCTGAGCGTCGATGACAAGGCCGAGAATCTCTACATGCTCGAGGCGCTCCTGCGCGGCCACGGGCATGAAGTGGAATCCGCGAGCAATGGCGTGACCGCGCTCCAGCTCGCCGAGCGCTGCATCCACGACCTCATCATCTCGGACATCCTCATGCCACGCATGGATGGTTTCCAATTCTGCCGGGAGCTGAAGAAGGACGAGCGCCTGCGCAATATCCCCTTCATTTTCTACACCGCGACCTATACCGATCCGCGCGACGCCGCCTTTGCGCTGAGCCTCGGCGCCGACCGTTTCCTCGTCAAACCGCTCGAGCCCGAAGCGTTCATGAAGGCGGTGGACGAGGTCATGGCGCAGAAAAAGGAAACCAGCACCGCGCCGCCGCCGCAGGAATTTCCCGAGGACGAATCGATCTACCTCAAAGAATACAACACCCGGCTCATCGCCAAGCTGGAGAAAAAGATGCTCGATCTCGAAGCGGCGAATCGCGCGCTGGTCGAGGACATCGCCGAGCGCGAACGCTCCGCCATCGAGCGCGCCAACCTCGAGGAAAAGCTCCGCCAGGCGCAGAAGATGGAAGCTATCGGCACGCTCGCCGGCGGCATCGCGCACGACTTCAATAACATCCTCGCCGGCATCCTCGGCTTTGCCGAACTCGGCGTGGAGGAAGCGGCCGATCCACGATTCTCCGAGCTGCACTTCAAAGAGATCCTCAAGGCCGTGCAGCGCGCCCGCGACCTCGTGCGGCAGATCCTCGCCTTCAGCCGCCACCGTGAACAGGACCGCAAGGCGATCCATCTCGACGAGACCGTGCAGGAAGCGCTGCGGCTCTTGCGCGCGACCATTCCGGCCACCATCGAGATCGTCACCGACCTGAAGCCTGGCACACCGAGCGTCCTCGCCGACAGTTCGCAAGTCCACCAGATCGTCACCAATCTCGTGACCAACGGCTGGCACGCCATCGGCGACAACACCGCCGGCAAGATCACCGTCGAGTTGACCGAGTTTCAGGTCGATGAAGACTTCTCCCTCACCCATCCCGACCTTCGTCCCGCTCGTTATCTGCGTCTCTCGATCAGCGACACCGGGCACGGCATTCCCTCGGAGACGCTGGCGCGCATCTTCGAGCCATTCTTCACCACGAAAGCGCCGGGCTCCGGCACTGGCCTCGGTCTTTCCGTCGTCCACGGGCTCATGAAGTCCTTCGACGGCGCCATCACCGTCTATAGCGAACCCGGCCGCGGCACGACTTTCCATCTCTACTTCCCCGCCTTGGAATTTGGCGCCACCGACGCCCAGCCCGAGGAACGCACCGAGCCGCGCGGCCGCGGCGAGCGCATCCTCTTCGTGGACGACGAGCCGGTGCTCGCGATGCTCGGCGAGCGGTTCCTCACGCGGCTGGGCTACACGCCGGTCGTCCAGACCGATCCCCGCGCCGCGCTCGCGCACTTCAACGACTACCCCTGCGACATCGTGGTCACCGACCTCACCATGCCACACCTCAGCGGCATCGAGTTTGCCCGCGGCATTTGGGAGATGAATCCCAACGCCCGCGTCGTGCTCACCACCGGCTACAGCGCCACGCTCGATCCGCAGCGCGCACAGCAGCTGGGTTTCCGCGAACTCCTGCTCAAACCGTACACCGTCCACGGCCTCGGCGAAGCGGTGCAGCGCGCGCTCAAGTAGCCAGCCACCACGCGGCGGCAATCGCCGTCAGCGTCAGAACCGACGCGAGCCGCTGACTGCGCACCGTGGCCCGTTCGCGGAGACGAACTGCCTCGACCACCACGCCCTCCGCGAGCCCCGCCAGGAATCCCCAGCAATGCGCCATGTAGTCCACGCGCTGCTGTTCCTCCCCCACCCCGAGAAAAGCCAGCAACGCCAGACCCGCACCGATCGGCACGATGAGCTGCCAGAGCCCGCGCGTCCGTGGCTCGCGCCAGCGCGCGAAAAGCTCGAGGCCCACGAGAATGCCGAGCGCCCCGAAGCACGCCGTCGAGGCGCCGATCGAAAAGTGCGGCTCACCGCGATAGCCCCACGCGTTCAGCGCATTGCCGAGCACGCCGCTGAGCAGGATCGCCAGCCACGTAAAACCGCTGCCGAGGCGCGGAATCAGGAATGCCGCGAAGAGCAATCCGGTCGCGAGATTTGCCGCGAGATGCGCGCCATCGCCATGCAGCGTGAGCGCCGTGATCGTCCGCCACCATTCCCCCGCGAGGATCGCCTTCGCATCCGCCACCCCACGATCTTCCCACGCTTCCGGCGCGACCTGCTGCGCAAAGAAAAATCCGCTCAATACCCACGCCGCGACGAAGAGCGAAAACTTCGGCCACTCAACCGCCGGCAACAACTCCCGCGGCACCGCCGGTTCCTCCTGCTCGGTCTCGAAAACAGCCAGCTCTCGCCGCACTTCCTCACCCGCCGATTCCTCGACCTGCAACACCCACTCGTCACCCTCGCGCTCGATCCAGTGCGCCAACTCCAGCGCCGACACGACCAGGCCACGCTCCCGCGCTTCGGTCAGCCGCGTGTAGCGGCCGACTTCCACGCGCGGCCTTGAGGCTTCGGTCGATTCAGACATGCGCCGGAGATTGCCGATTTCCCGCGGAATGGGACAGTTTCATCACGCGCGACGAACATCTCACCGGCTCCACCATCAACACGTTCCTTCAAAACCTCGTCATCCCCGACCTCTGGCAGCAGGACGCCGTGCGGGCCCTGCGCGAAGGCCGCGATGTCGTCGTGCAGGCGCCGACGGGCGCCGGGAAAACCTACGTCTTCGAACTCTTCCTGCCCGCACTGAAAGGCCAGGCCGTCTTCACTGTGCCGACGCGCGCGCTGGCCAATGACAAGCTCGCCGAGTGGCAGGCACGCGGTTGGGAAGTCGGTATTTCCACCGGCGATCTCGCCTTCAAGCTCGATGCGAAAATCGTCGTCGCGACACTCGAGACGCAGAAAGGAAAATTCCTCCAGCGCCTCGGTCCACGCCTGCTTGTCGTCGATGAATACCAGATGATCGCCGACCCGGTGCGCGGCGTGAACTACGAACTCTCCCTCGCGCTCGCCCCGCCCGAAACGCAACTCCTGCTGCTCAGCGGCAGCGTCGCCAATCCGCAGGACATCGTCGCCTGGCTGCGCCGCATTGGCCGCGACGCGGTGCTCATCGCGCATCAGGAACGCCCAGTGCCGCTCGAAGAAGTCGATCTCTACAACCTGCCGAATAAAACCCCGGCGAGCGTGCGCGGACGCTGGCCGCGGCTCGTCGGCAATGCGTTGCGTGCCGACCTCGGCCCGATCGTGCTCTTCGCCCCGCGCCGTAATGCCGCCGAAGAGCTGGCGCGCGATCTCGCCGCCGCACTGCCCGCCGAAGTGCCGCTCCACCTCACGCTCGAACAGCAACAAATCGCCGGCCCGCAGCTTGCCAAATTTCTCCAACAGCGCATCGCCTACCACCACAGCGGCCTGAGCTACGCGCAACGCGCCACGCTCATCGAGCCGCTCGCCAAGGCTGGCCTGCTCCGCGCCGTCGTCGCCACGATGGGCCTGGCGGCGGGCATCAATTTTTCCATGCGCTCGGTGATCATCACGGACACGCGCTACATGGCAGGCCGTTTCGAGCGCCAGGTCGAACCGGATGAAATCCTGCAAATGTTTGGCCGCGCCGGCCGCCGCGGCCTGGATGAAGTCGGCTACGCGCTGATCACCGATCGTCCGCCGCGTCTTTACGATGGCCGCGCCCGCACGCTGCGCCGGCCCGCGCAGGTCGATTGGCCGACGCTCCTCGCGGTCATGCACGCCGCCGCGCAGCGCGAAGCCGATCCCTTCGCCGCCGCGCTCGAACTCAACACCCGCCTTTTCACCGCGCAGCCCGTGCCCCTCGGCATCGAACACTCCCGCGCCACGGGGCCAATGCCCTGCGGCCTCGGTGTGGACATGGAGCGCGCCCGCTTCGCGCGGCGCGGCATCATCGAGATGCGCAACTCCCGCGGAGAGTGGGAACCGCGCCCCGCAGACGCCGTCGCGGCCACGCTCGGCGAAGCGCTGATCCTGGAGAACGAACGCTGGCGCCCCGCGCTTGCTGTTGCCCGCACGCTGGATGGCCGCGGCTTCGGCGCGCTGTGCAAACTGGAAGGCGGTCCAGCTAAACGCTATGGCCGCGAAGTTCCGCTTGG
>JBBQYR010000170.1:0-9135 GCA_038208565.1 Chthoniobacterales bacterium | reverse complement strand
CCCGTCGAAACGATCAGCCAGATGGCGAATCGCTTGAAGCGCGGCAGGAATGTGGTTTTGAATTTTTGGAACAGGCTGGAACGAAAGGGCATGCGTCGTGGGAATGATTGAAACGGACGCAGCCTTTGGGGCTACTCGCTCGTTTCAATTCCGTAACTTTGCGCTGCCTTTGTGACCGGCGCGTGGCAGATGGGTGACAATCGTGTGACTGCTTGCCGCCCGGAGAAAGAATCGCGTCACTCCAAAAACCAGCGCTGCTTGTTGTAGCTCACGAGCGTCAGCGTGCCGGGCGGCGGACTCGTGTAAAAGAGCGTGTCGAAGCTCCAGACCCGCTGCGGCGCGCTGTAAACATTCGCGCTGCCCCAAGTGCCGGTATTTTGCTGGCTCCGGAAAAGCTGCACCATCGAACCGAAGTAGGTGAACGTCTTGTTCGAGCCCCACTTTTCCATGAAGCGCGGGAAATTTTCCGCGCCGCCGCTGTAGCTGTTCGGTCCGGATGAGCCAGCGCCCGAGGGCACGATGCCCGCGACGATCGCGGTATTCACCGTGGTGGGGGAAGCGACGCGCGAGCCGACGCTGCTGTAGGAATTGGCATCGGTCCAGCCGTTGGAGAGGATCATCACTGCGTCGGCGATCACAGCGCACGGCTGGCGCGAGTAGCCAAAGGCGATGTTGCTGCCGGTGCCATCGTTGTTGGCATTGGCCGGCGTTTCATACACGACTCCGCCCGACGAGTTGAGCGTACGCCCGGTGTTGTAGTCGCCCTGGATGTAGACCGGATTGTCGCTCGCGATGGTCAGCCCACCCGACGGGATCTTAGTGCCGTTCTTGAGACGGATGCCGCGCTTCGTGCTCGCGCTACCGCTGATGTCCGAGGTGTAGATCACGCCCTTGAAGCCGCTATTGACCAGTTCCCCGGAGCCGCCGAGCGAAGTCGGGATGGAGGCCTTGTAGATGACATTCACGTCGAGCGTGACGAGCCGGATCTCGGCCTTCTCGCGATTATCCTGAATCCGGTCATTGGTCTTCACCGCATTCCTGAAGACGTTGTAGAGAGCCAAATCGTAGCCGGTGCTGGCCGCGGTCACGGTGGCGTCGTTCCGGTTTTTGATCGTGATGTTGTTGCTGCCATCCACGAGCACCCGGACATCGGCCTGGTTGTAATAGCGCGCCTCGGCGATCGGGTCGGTTTTGCCCGCGACCGGACGCTCGATGAGTTCGCGGTAGCTGTCGTTGTTCGGGTTCGTGTCGCTGCTGTTGAAGATGCGCGACGAGTCGAGGCCAAAGGGTTGTTTGGCTTGGTCGCGGGCGGGCGGGAGGTTGCTGGGAATGTGCGGCGCCACTGGCGTTTCCCCGTTGTGCGAGGCGTCCCCGGGGGCAAAACCGATGCTCCAGTCATCGGTGTAGGTGACTTTGCTGCCGAAGGTGAGGGCATCGTGCGCGGTGTAGAGCTTGTCGTTGGTATGCACCGCACCATTGATGACAAACGGCGCCCCCGGATGAATCTCGAGACGATCCGTGTAAAGAATCGCGTAGTTCCAAGGCGACTCGATCTGCTTCTCAAAGACGCGCCGCAACTTGACCACCACCGGACTTCCGGCAAACGACGGCACTGAGACATCAGCGGAGGCGAGATAGAAAAAGCTGGCCGTGCCGAGCGTCATGCCGCGACCCGGGGTCGGCACCGTGTCGGCATCGGCGGCGGCGTTGAGTTGCGGATCGACGGCCACCACCTTGAAATTGGAAATCGTGTAAGGAGTCGCGCCGGGCGGATTCCCACCGCGAGTCGCCGTAAACGGGAAGATCACCGGGAATAGGACCGCCGCCGGTGCGGGAATGGTCGCAAAGGCCGAACTGGGCAGCGGAGTATTGGTCTGCGAGCGGCAAATCTCCCGCCAGTGGGCGAAAGCGTATTCCATGGCCCCGTCTCCAATTCCGAGCGCGGTGCGCAGCGTATTGCCGCGCATGGTATTGCGGCTCACGGACGAGGTAAAGCTCAGCGCGGCGACGAGGAACGAGGAGAGCGTGGTCAGGAGCATGAGGACCATCAGCATCGTCGTCCCGTGGACGCGCCGCCTCGCGGTCAGTCGCTGGGCTGGCCGAGGCGCGTGGCAGGCTGTGAGTTGGGGAGATACCATACCCAATACAGTTGCAGCTTTCCCTAGGCCGGAGGGATCGGGGTTCTTTACGGATTTTGTCCTGGGGCGACTACGGAGGCCCTACAGGGAATTCCCGCCGGAAAAGCGGGTGTTCTCCCCAGTTCCACAAATCCACGACAGCCAAGTTGCCCTCGGCAGAGCCTTGCGTTGCTTGTGAGTCGCTGGCGCAACTCGGATGGTTCGCCGTTGGGACGAGAGCGGGGTGCTGGGGAACACGGGTAGCGTGACGCAGCATGTGGGCGGCAGCGCTTATGACGGAGGCTTCCCCCAGGTTCCTGCTGACCGGAGTTGGGCTGGGGTTCCCGCTGCGGGGTCGGCGGAACAGCGCGCTGATTCTGGATCGGCAGCGCTAGTTCGCGCGCCAGCCGCTTCGTCGGTCTAAACGATTGTCCGAACTCGGGAAATTTCCCGCTATTTCAGCCGGTCGAAGCTCTTCTGCAGGATCTGCCAGTCGGCGAGGCCTTCGACCTTGGTGCGGTGGTCGGCGATGAGCTTCGCTTCGTTGGCGTTCTTAGTCGGGCGATTGACGTTGTAGATGATCCCGAAAACGCCGGGGCCTTCGGCGTCGGCCAGCTTGTAGGCCGCGTATTCGTCGGTCACGTCGTGCTCGGCGGGGACTTCGGGGAAGACGCCGCCTTTGCGCGGGTTCGAGGCGTCGAAGGCGCCGGGGAAGAACTCGATGCACTCGCTGAGGCACTGGATGAAGCTGAAGCCGTCGTGATCCATCGCCGCTTCCATGGTCTTGAGCAGGTGCGGGATGTTCGTGGCGGTGCTGCGCGCGACGAAGGTGGCGCCGGCGGCGATGGCCTGCTTGACGGGATTGATCGGGCGATCGGTCGAACCCCAGACATCGGTCTTCGACTTGAAACCGATCGGCGAGGTGGGCGAGGTCTGCTTTTTTGTGAGGCCGTAGACATGGTTGTCCATCACGATGTAGGTCAGCTTCACATTCTTGCGCGCGGTGTGGTTGAAGTGGTTGCCGCCGATCGAGAAGGCGTCGCCATCACCGCCGAAGACAAACACATGCAGGTCGGGGCGCGAAAGCGAGACGCCGCTGGCGAAGCTGAGCGCGCGACCGTGGATGTAGTGCGCGCCGTGCGCTTGCACGAAATACGGAAAGCGCGAGGAGCAGCCGATGCCGGCGACGGTGCAGATCTTCTCGTGCCAGACTTTGCGCTTCTCGATGAGCTTGTAATAGAGCGCGAGGACCGAGAAGTCGCCGCAGCCCGGGCACCATGTGGGGTGATCGGCGGCGGTTTCTTTTTTGGTCAGGCCTTTGCGTTCGGCGTCCGGGATTTCCGGGACGATGCCGGGGGCGAGGGTGGTGCGGGGCAGGGTGAGGGTAGACATGGTGGGGAAGTGGTGGGCCTTACTCCTATTCTTACTCTTGATCTTAATCAGCAGTGGGACGCCGACCGGCGGTCGGGAGTATGAGTAAGAGTATGAGTAAGAGTAGGAATAACTCGGTTACTTGATGAGGGTGAGGACGCGCTGGAGGATTTCCTTCACTTTCCAGGTGAGGCCATCGGTCTTGGTGACGGCGCGGATGCGTGGGTCGGAATAACGTGCGCGGAGGATGCTACCGAGCTGGCCGTGGCCGTAGAGGCCTTCGTCGCTGAGCTCGACGACGATGACGTGGGTAAATCCGCTGAAGATCTTTTCGAGGCCGTTGGGGAGGGGATTGAGGTGCTTGAGGTGGAGCGCGGAGATCGCTTCGCCGTGCTTGCGGGCCTGCTTCACGGCTTCCTCGATCGGGCCTTTGCTGGAGCCCCAACTGACGAGCAGGACGTGGCCTTCAGTCGCGCCGTAGACCTGCGGCACAGGAATTTCCTCGGCGAGTTTGCGCAGCTTGTTGCGGCGCTTGGCGTTCATCTGCGCGTGCAATTTTCCGGAGCCGGTCGGGTGGCCGAGTTCGTCGTGTTCGAGGCCGGTGACGACCGGATACTTGCCGCTCGCGACGCGCGTGCCGGGCGCGATGTGACGCGTGACGTTATCCTCGGTCGAGAGGTCGTAGGGCTTGTGATCGACGACGGGGGTGAGGTCGGGCGCGATGTTCTGGCAGACCTTTTCGAGATCGGGCGCGGGGAAGGCCTCGATACGCGACGCGATGCCTTGATCGGTCAGGAGCATGACCGGCGTGGAGTATTTCCGGGCGATGTTCACGGCCTCGATCGCGGAGTAAAAGCAGTCTTCCACGCTCGATGGCGCGAGCACGACGCGCGGGCTGTCGCCGTGGCCGCCGAAGATCGCGATGTTCAAGTCGCTCTGCTCGACGTTCGTCGGCATGCCGGTGCTCGGGCCGCCGCGCTGCACATCCACCACCACGAGCGGCATCTCCGCCATGCTCGCCCAGCCGATCGCCTCGGTCTTCAGCGAGATGCCCGGGCCGCTCGAACCGGTGACCGCGACGCGCCCGCCGTAGCCCGCACCGATGGCCATCGACACCGCGGCGATCTCGTCCTCGGTTTGCACGAAAGTGCCGCCGTACTTCGGCAACTCGCGCCGGAGCAGTTCCATGATGTCGCTCCACGGCGTGATCGGATAACCCGCGCCGAAGCGCACACCCGCGGCGATGAGCCCGTAGGCCAGCGCCTCGTTGCCGCTCATCACGACCTGCGCCTCCCCGGAGTGCTCCGCGTGCTCAAAGCGGAACGTCTCCCACAGCCCCTGGACCTGATGACCGTAGCCCGAGTTGAAGCAGAGCAGCGCGTTCTCGACGATGCTCTTATCCTTCCCGCCGAAGCGCTCCTCGATCAGCTTGGTCAGCTTCGGCACATTGAGATCGAACATCCGCGCGAGCAGCCCGAGCGAGTAGATGTTCTTGCCCTTGTCGCGCCCGGTGCCGCCGATCGCCTCGACGGTGAGCGACGAAATCGGCACGCCGACGTGGTGATACGAGCCGAGCAGTTCCTCGTTCGGCTTCACATGATCGGAGTCGTAAAGAACGATGCCCCCGCGTTTCAGCGAGCTGATGTGATTGGCGTAGCTGTGGTCGTAAAAGCAGAGCAGCACGTCGGCTTCATCACCGGCGCTGAGGACCTCGCCGGAGCCGATGCGGACCTGGAAGATGGAAGGCCCGCCCGAGATCGTGGACGGGATGGTCATGAAGGTCATGACTTCCTGCTCGCTGCGGCCGGCCAGCCGGGCGAGGAAGCCGCCGATGGCCTGGATGCCATCCTGCGAGTTGCCGGCGATACGGATGACGGCTTCGGCGACGGTGGAAATACGCGGGCTTTGATCCGACGAGGGTGCGATGGTGGATTCGCTCATGTTAGGGGGTGGGGGGACGGGGGGGGGCGCAGCGCAAGCGGGGGTCGCTTGGGCTTCAGCCCGGGGGTAATCTGCGGCGGAGCGTAGCACTGAGCACCGATCGGTCAAGCCAGCGGCGCTCGATGGCTGCCGGGCGAAAGCCCCAACGAAAAGATGCTTGTTCGCTCGCCACGTTTTCGGCACAGAGATGCCCCGCTTTTCCCCCAACCCTGCCAAGCCTCCACGTCGCGGCATCGAAAGGGGCAACGGCTCCACACCAGTCCAGCCAAGGTTCACCGACCAATTCACATTTATCCCACCATGAGCACTCACTCTCTTCCAAAACTTCACAACGCCATGTGGCCCGGCCTCGTCGGCAAAGGCGACGGCCCCGATCAGGAACCCCCGATCAGCCTCGAAAAGATGCTCGATCTCACCGCCGCGGCTAACGTCGGCGGGCAGAAGTTCGACGGCATCGACTACTTCCTCTTCCTCCCGCACACCAATCCCGAAGCCAGCGATGACGAACTGAAGAAGATCGCCGACCTCATCGCCAGCAAAGGTTTCTCCGTCGGCTCGCTCGTCGCGCCGGTCTGGCCCGGCACCGTCGGTGATTCGGCGATGGGCGACGCGGCCCAGCGCGAGAAATTCCTCAGCGCGGTCAAGATGGCCTGCCGCATCGCCGGCATCTTCAACAAACACGGCGTCCGCAAATACGGCGCCATCCGCATCGACTCCGCGGAGTTCGGCGTGAACAAGTGGCGCGAGAATCCCGCGGCTAACACCGCGAAGATCGCCGAGACCTTCCGCGAAGCCGGCAAGATCGCCGAGCAACACGGCGAACGCCTCGCAGCCGAAGGCGAGATCTGCTGGGCCGGCATGCATTCGTGGAAAGACATCCTCGACCTGCTCGAGGCCGTCGGGATGCCGAAGACCGTCGGTTTCCAGGCCGACCTCGCGCACACCTATCTCTACCTCCTCGGCTACAACGCCCCCGAGCACGCGCTCATCAAGGATGGCGCGACCGACGCCGAGTTCTGGGCTGCTTACGAAAAGATGACCGACCAACTCCGCCCGTGGACCATCGACTTCCACGTCGCGCAGAACGACGGCCACGTCCACGGCGCCGGTGCGCACGACAAGACCGGCAAGCACTGCCCGGCCGACGATCCCAATGGCAAACTCGATATCGTGAAATGCTCCGGCTACTGGCTGAAAGACGCCGCCGCCCGTGGCATCCAGCACATCTGCTGGGACGGCTGCATGTTCCCGAACGCCAAGCTCGAACAGGCCCAGACCTGGAACGCGATCCTCGATGTCATGCTCAAGGTCCGCAACGCCCACGGCTGGTAAGCCATCCCGCACCTGTCGGGATCGAGCCCGATCAATCCCCACACCCGCCCCGGCCTCGCGCTGCGGCGGGTGTTTTGGTTTCCACTGATTTGCGTTTTAAGCCACGGGCGGACACGGATTTTCACGGATAAAGCCTCAAACCCATCCGTGTTTCATCCGTGTGCATCCGTGGCAAAAACCCAACCCGTGGGTGAGGCAGAAGACTTTTCCAGACGCTCTTCGGGTGCCGTGCTTTTCTGGAATCACCCCACCGTTTTCTCCCTCTCCGCAGTTGCGCTCCAGCGCCTCCCCGCGCAGTCTCCCGCCCGCCACATGCCTTCACGCCTGCCTCGCACCGCCAGCCGCCTTCCTTCCCGGAAAATCACGCCTTCCGGGCTCGCGAAGGCTTCGGCCCGCGACGGTCTGCAGGAAGCGCGAGAGAATCTCGAATACGGCGGCTCCGCCATCATGGCCATGACCTACATGGGCCAGCTCGGCGTCACTCTTTCCCGCGAGACCCTCGCCAGCGAGGCGCAGGAGATGGAAGAGGAAGGCGAGCCCGGCGACGAAGCCATCCAGGGCTTTCAAGTCCGCTGGCTCTTCCACGAAATCGCCGCCCAGACCGCCACCACCGCCGTCGATTCCGCCGCCATCCTCTACGCCCACGCCGTCCTCAGCGGCGTCATCGACGCCCTGTGCGAGATCTCCATGTCCCTCGACCCCGACGCCTGGGCCACTGACGGCCCCGAGCCGGAAAAGCCGCGCGGTCCGCTCCCGCCCCTTGTCATCCCCAAGGCGCCCCCGTCATGGTTCGAGCAATCCTCGCTTTACCAGAAGTGTGAAGCGCTGCTCATCGTGAACCGCCGCGGCGCGCTGCGCGAGGTGCTCCCCGACTTCAAATACTCCGCCGAGCACATCCGCCAGCTCGACCACCTCCGGCAGCGCCTCGTCGAGCAAACCAGCTTCGACCGCAAGACGCTGCAGGCCGAGGAAAAGGTCGCTTACCTGCTCAAGACCGCCCAGTTCTTCATCAACCTCCTCGCCCGGCGCCAGGCCGAAGGCCCGCGCAAGCGCACCCGCCGCGCCCCCCAGAAATCCGACCCCGAGGCTGAGCCAGTCTGGGTGCAGGACGAATTGCTGTAGCGGCCCCGGGCCATTTCCCGCTCAGACGCGGAGCACGCCCCGGAATGCCCGGGCGCCGTAGTAAGACTGCGCGCCGTTGTAACCCACGAAGACCCGGCCGTAGCGTCGATCGCAGTGGAGCGCGCCGCCGAGCTTTCTGATTTCCGCAGGCGTCTTCACCCAGCTCGAGGTCTTCGTGTCGAAATCGCCGAGTTTCTGCAGCTCGCCATATTCCTTCTCCGTCAGCAGCTCGATGCCCATCGCCGCGGCGAGATCGACTGCGTTGTTCGCGGGCTTATGTTCCTTCCGCGACTCCAGCCCTGCACGATCGTAGCAAACACTGGTGCGGCCTTTGGGGGTCTGCGCGGAGCAATCAAAGAAGATGATTTCCCCCGTCTGCGGATCCTGCCCCACCACATCCGGCTCACCGCCGGTTCGTTCCATTTCATGGAGGGACCAGAGTTTCGCGGCATGCGCTTCCAGCCGCGCTTTCACTTTGGCCCACTCCAGACCCCGGTGTCGGTTCATGTTTTTCTCAAAGCGAGCCTGCAATCCTCCGAGCAGTTCTT
This sequence comes from Chthoniobacterales bacterium, assembly GCA_038208565.1. Taxonomy (GTDB): domain Bacteria; phylum Verrucomicrobiota; class Verrucomicrobiia; order Chthoniobacterales; family Chthoniobacteraceae; genus Chthoniobacter. The sequence continues at coordinate 704 of JBBQYR010000170.1, read as the reverse complement.
CCCGTTGTTCGGGCGATAACTTCTTTGCTGTTCCGACGCTTTTCATCTCGCGACGCTTACCAGAAAATCTCCGACGCACACGCGTGAAATGGCGCCCGCCCACCACCTCGCAAAACGCCCACGCTTTCACCCCCTGCGCCTCGTCCTCGCCCGGCAGACGGCCATCCTCGCGGCGCCGCTCGATTCATTGCGCATGAACCCCACCGCCACTCCCGACGCTCAGCGTGAGCACTTCATTTCCCTGTTGAAGAAATTCGACACCGCCATGCTCCTCACCATCAATGGCACCCACGGTTTTCACGCCCGGCCCATGGCCATCACGCGAGTCGAGGATGATGGACTAGTCTGGTTCTTCGCCAATGCGAACTCCGCCAAGATCCACGAACTCCAGCATGACTCCCGCGCCTTCCTCACCGCGCAGAATGGAGACAGCGCCTTCCTCAGCCTCGAAGGCCGCGCCAACCTGCTCGCCGACCGCGAGAAGATCGCCGACCTCTGGAGCGAACCACTCCGCCTGTGGTTCCCCGGGGGCAAAGACGACCCCTCCATCGAACTCATCGCCGTGCGCCCGGAGCGGGGTGAGTTTTGGGATAACACCGGGCTGAACCGCTGCAAATATCTCTGGGAAGCCGCTCTCGCTTACGTCGCGGGCTCCACTCCGAAGATCGAAGAAGGCGAGCAGCACGGTAAGGTGCGGCTGTAAG
>JBBQYR010000169.1:0-9186 GCA_038208565.1 Chthoniobacterales bacterium | reverse complement strand
GCACGACGGAAAGGGTGAGTGCGAGCAAACGAAAGAGACGCGGTATGGGGCGCTATTTTTTCAGCGTCTCGATAAGGTAGGTATCGATGCTCGCGTGCTTCACGTCGGGCGCGCCGGGATAGACGAGCTCGCACGGGATGCCGATCGCTCGGCAGTGCTCCTGCAGCTTCACGCCGTAGTTCGAAGTGTGCGTCGGGTCCTTCTGCTCCAGCCCGATGCCGGGCGCGGCGGAGTAGTAGAGATAGACACCGGGGTCGTCCTTCGTGACCAGCTCGTAGGGCGAATATTCCTGGATGAGCGGCAGCAGCTCATCGCGATGCGCGAGGAACTCCGCGAAGCGCGTGTCGCGCGTCCTGATGTCGTTCGGGTCCATGAAGCCGAACGCGTGACCGCCGTAGCGGCTATTGGGTGTCCACTCCTTGAGCTGCTTCGGGTCGAGAGAAGTCTGCGCGCCATTCACTGCCGCGCACCACAGGCGCGTGGATTCGCGGGCGATCGGGTCGCTGCTCTTGAGGTCGGCGAGGTCATGGTGATAGGCCAGCCAGAGCGACGAACATGCGCCCGCCGAGGCGCCGCTCGCGCCGATGCGGGCCTTGTCGATGTTCCACTCCTTCGCCTTGCTCCGCACGAACTGCAGCGCCCGCGCGGCGTCCTTCACTGGCGCGTCGACCGGCGGCACGACGCCCGCGATCTGCGCCTGCCACGAGTAGCGATAGTTGATCGACACGACTGAGATGCCAGCGGCGAGGCAGGACTTGAGGCTACCCGGGTTCTTCTTATCGCCACTCACCCAGCCGCCGCCGTGGATGAAGAAGAGCAGCGGCGTCGGCTTGGTGGATTTGGCTTTGTAGAAATCCAGCACCTGCCGCTCGTGCGGGCCGTAGGGCACATCGGCGAGCGTCGGCGCAGGGCCGACAGGAGGCGCGGGCGTGGCCGGTTTCGGCGTCGCCGGCGCGGGGGAATCGGCGGCCGAAAGCTGCGCGGTGAGCAGTGCCGCGATGGCGAGAACGGGGAGAAAACGAAGCAAGCGATTCATGGGAGAGAGGTGAACGGTGAAACAACCCGCGGGTTGCGGAACTTCTTGCGGGATTCCGTGGGCGCGGACTATCGCACGGCGTCGGCAAACCACACCACCTTGCCATCGAGCCACGTCTCGCGGACCTGCGTGTCCTTGAGCTCGTCGATCGGGCAGGTGAGCACGTCGCGGTCGAGCACGATGAAGTCCGCGCGCTTACCCACTTCGAGCGAGCCGGTTTCCTTTTCGAGGAAGAGCACGCGGGCATTGTTGATCGTGTAGAGCTGGATCGCTTCCTCGCGGGTGAGTGCGCTCTCCGGATGCAGCGGCGCGTCGAGATAGCGGCAGCGGCGGGTGATCGTCGTCCACATCGCCAGCCACGGGTTGTAAGGATTGATCGAGCGCAGGCTGCCGATCTTCTGCATGTGATCGCTCCCGCCGCCGATGGGGATCTTCGCGTCGAAGATCGCGCGCAGCGGCTGGAAGCGGCTCATGCGTGCATTGCCGAACTGCGCGGCGAGGGTGCGACCGTCGAGGTGAAACCAAATCGGCTGGAGATCGATGACCGCGCCGAGTTGCGCGGCCTTGGCGATGCTTTCGGGCGCCATGAAATTGCAGTGCGTAATGCTCGGGCGCGTCTCGCGGATCGGCGTGTCCTTGGCGACTTCCTCATACACATCGAGGAGCAGCGCCACCGCGCCGTCGCCGACGCTGTGCGCGGTGAATTGCAGCCCCGCCGCAGCGACTTTGCGGACCATCTTCGTCAGCGCCTCGCGTTCGATTTTCTGCACGCCGCGATACTGCGGATCGGTGATGCCATACATCGTGCTCACACCCCACGGCTCCTGCATGAGCGCGCTGCCGGTGAGCATCCCGCCGTCGAGCCAGACCTTCGTGCCGACGATCTGGAGCATCGGGTCGGGCTGGCGTAGCGGGTGTTGGATGATCGCGTCGAGAGCCGTCTCGGTGGTGCGCCACTGGCCGCCCGTCGGAAAGGTATGCGAGAGGCGGAGCCGCACGGTCAGCGCCTTGGAATCGAGCAGGTGCTGATACAGTTCGATGCCGTCGCTGCTCGCGCCGCGATCGGCGATCGTGGTGAAGCCGACGCTGTTGTAGTCGGCGAAAAGTTTCCGCACGAGGTCGAGCGTCTGCTCGGCGCTGCGGCTCTTGGCGGGCGATTTCGCGTTGATCTTCGGGCTGATGGAACGCAGCAGACCGGTCGGTTCACCGTCGGCGTCGCGCTCCACGAGGCCAGGTGAACCAGCCTCGACCTGGTAGTTCCGATCGATGCCCGCGAGTTGCAGCGCGAGGGAGTTGAGCATCGCGTCGGGGCCAGTGGAAAAGACGAGCGGGTGCTTCGGCGCGACGCCGTCGAGTTCCGCGCGCGTCGGGTAGCGCTGCTCTTTCAGCCGCGTGATGAAGACCTGCCGCACGGTGATTTGCGTGCCTTCCGGCTGCGCCTTGGCGCGCTGCGCGATGTAGTCGAGGAGCTGCGGAATATCGTCGATCGTCGGCACTTCGTGATCGAACTCGAAAGTCGCCGCGCCGACCGGATGGGCGTGCGAATCCATGAGCCCCGGCAGGACCATCTGCCCGCGGAGATCCACGTGCGTCGCGCTCGGCTGCGCCGTCGCGAGCGCCTTCGCCTTTTCTCCGAGCGCCACGATCCGCTGGCCATCCACCGCCATGGCGTCGGTGATGGAGAACGCTTCGTCGACGGTGACGATCCGGCCGTTGGTGAAGACGGTGAGTTCCGCGTGCAGCGTGGCGCAGCCGAGGAGGACGAGGGTGCTGAGGAGTTTCATGGGGGAAAATCGGTCGTAGCTGAAAGGCTACGGTTTGGCCACTGGCGCCGGGACTTCGTTGGCGTAGGCGGTCCAGGCGTCGTCGATCTTCGCCGCCTGCGCGTCGCCGCGGTGGAAGATGAAGCGGTGGCGCAGCGAGAGCCGCTCGCCCGGCTTCAGCTCCGTCGTGCCGCTCGGCTGCGTCTTGTCGAAGTCGCGGATGGCAAACGGATTCGCGGTGAAGAGCCCGTAGGTGCGGACGTGCCAGCGCGTCGGGTAGCGATAGCTCGACGGGTGATTGAGAAAAGCGATGCCGAGCTGCTCGCCCTCGACCGGGCCGGAATAGGCGCACCACTTCGCCGGCTTGCTCCACGCGTCTTTGTCGGCGAGGCCCTCACTGTTCACGATGCGCCCGCCTTGTTTGCTATCCACCGCCATGCTCGCGGGCACGCGGATCGAGAGCCCGGCGTCCTTGCGATCCTCGAACTTCGCCGGGCCGTCGGTGGCGACGAAGTCCTGATCGAAGTCGATGCTGCGCGTCTCGCCGCTCGCGCGAAAAGTGAGCCGCCGATATTCCGTGAGGTAGCGCGTCCCGGCGGGATCGAGGTATTCGCAGACCTCGGCGATCACCGCCTTGTCGCCGTCCACCTTCACCTCGGTGAATTCCTTGTGTTTGATCCGCGCGACCATGGGCAGGCGCTGTTTGCCGCGGAGCGCGTTCTTCGGATTCTCCATGAACTCTTCAAACGTCCGCTTCTCATGCCACGTGTCGCCGCCGCCCGTGACTTTTTCGTCGCCGGTGATGGCGTCCCATTTCTCCGGAAAACTCCACGCGCTCGTCCCGCTGCTCTCGTGACCGAAAACGATGCCGCGATGGTGCGGATGATCGCGCTGCTCCTTCGATTCGCTGTCGATTTCCTGCATGGGAAAAGCGCGCGTCATCGCCTTGCCCGTCGGGCCATACACCGGCCAGAGGTAAGGTTTATTGGCCTGGTCGATGACGTAGCTGGCGAAGGGTTGGCCATTCACCGTCACCGTCACGCCGTGCGCGTCCTTGGTGATGGCGAGGCCGGAATCGGCGGCGGGGCTGAGCGCGCTGCCGAGCAGCAGGGCGGCGAGGGAGAGGGTGAGCGAAGAGCGGAGAGTCATGGTGGAATGGAGAACGGTTTGAGGGATGGCGCGGATGTCGATTAAAGCCACGGATGACCACGGTTGAAACACGGATTCAGAAAGAATGTCTCCCCGCATCCATGTTTCATCCGTGTCCATCCGTGGCAAAAAATGCGGTCGGATCAGCGGGGTTTAGCCGAGGGCTTGCGCAGATCCTTCACGCAATCCGCATCGGGCGGCACGGGCTGGCCGACCTGCTCGACGGAGTGCGTGTAAAGGTAACGCCACACGTCTTCGTGGATAAATTTGCCACCCGCGTCTTTCACCGCCGCGCCGCCGGGTTGGACCGAGCCGTGCGCGCGTTTTTCGTCGCCCTTCACATCGGCGTCGGTGATCAGGCGCCGCGAGTTGCCATAGGGAGCGGGCGTCTTGTCCACATTCACGATCGGGCCAAATTGATGGAGCCCGATCATCTCCCACGAGCGGCAGTAGTGATCGCCCGACCAACCGCTATCGAGCACATGGCTGAAGCCGAAGTAGCGGTTCTGCGGCGTGGCCGAGGGCAGCGATTGCCAGGTCTCGAGCTGGTCGCGCGGGCCGCAGAGCATGACCACGCGATCCACTTTCACCTGCTTGGCAAAACGCGCTGCCGTCGTCGCGCCGTGCGAGCTCCCGGAGATGATCACCTTATCCCAGCGCAGCCCCTGGCCGTCGGGCGTGAGGAAGTATTCCCAGCGGCCCTGCGGGTTTTGCTTCGCGAGGTATTTCACGAATTGATACGCGCGCTCCATCATGCCGTCGGGCTTCGGGATCGTGACGAGCGGGCTCACGTCCTCACCCGTCGCCGCTTCGAGGCGGATCTTGCCGAGCAGTTGCCCATCGTCGCCCGGCGAGGTGTTGCCAAATTTCCCGAACCAGCCATTCGCGTAATGCACCTGGATCGCGTGGATGCCGTAGCTGTTCACCCGCTCGAAGAGCCCGGCGTTGTAACCCATCAGCCAGATCATCAGTTTGCCCTGCGGCGCTACGCGCGTGTCCACCGAGGCGCGTTCGTTGTCCGCAGGTTTGCCGTCCTTTTCAAAAAGGAACTCGATCTCCGGATGCGCTTGCGCCCGCGGATCGATCTGGCTGGCCCGCGCGGTGATGTCGTAGCGCTTGGCTTCGCGGTCGTTGAATTTCAGCGGTGCGTCGGCGGCGAACGCGGAGAGCGGAAGGAGGGTGAGGAGTAGGAGGTGGAGTTTCATGGTTGAGGGGAAGGTGCGGGCCATTGGAGGTGTTGGTGGAGGAAGTCGAAGGTGCCTTGGGCGTTGATGGTGTGGCCGCCGTTAAAGAACTCGATCGCCGTTTTTTCGCCCAGCCCGAACTGATCGTAGAAATAGCGCGTCTTGGCGTACTCGGACGCGACCCAGGGATCGAGCGCCACGCCGTCGTGATGCCCGCGCTCGACCATGAAGGGCCGCGGGAAGATGAGGTAGCTGAGCTCCGCGTAGCTGAAGGTGCTGCCCATGTTGAAGCAGGCGATCTCCCATTCGTCGGTGAACATGAAGCTCTTGCGGTCGCGCGTGGACGCGACCTTGCGGGTCCAGTCGTTGAAGTCGCCCGAGCAGATCGAGAGCGCGTAACCTTCGAGCAGCGAGGGCAGGCGCATCGCTGATTCACCGCCGAAGCTCAGGCCGTAAAATCCGATGCGCTTTGCATCCACCTGTGGCAGCGAGCCGAGCCACGCGAGCCATTGCTGATGATGCCGCAGGATGACTGACCAATGGGTCGCGCCGATGGTGTGCGCCTTGCGAGCGAGCATGCGGTAGGTCGGTTCGTGGCGATAGAGATTGTGCGGCGCGAGCACGATGAAACCACGCTCCGCGAGCCGCGCGGCGAAGTTCCGATACGCCGGCTTGTCGCCCTCGATCGTCTCGCTCGGCAGCCCGTTCCGACCGTGCTGGCAGACGACCACAGGGCGCCGCTCGCCCGGCTTGATGTTCTTGGGCAGCAGCAGCACGCCCCACGCGAATCCTTCGCCGCCCGTGTCGAGCGTCACCTCGTAGCCCGTGAACTTCGCCTCTTCGAAAATCTGGCGGGTGTGCGGATTCGGCGGTGGCAGCGGTCCGTCGAGTTTGCCGAGGATGTCTTCCCAAAACATCCGCCGGTAATCCTTCGCCGCGCTCACGAACGCGTCGGGCGATTTCGGTGGAAAGGTGAGGTGGTAATTCCACGGCACGCTGGCGAGTTCGGGGACGAGCTTGTGCAGAAAAAAGGCGTCGCGCGTCCGGTCGGAGTTGCGCACGAGGAGCTGGATGGTGTCGTTCAGCTCGCGCACCTGGCGGAGTTGCCGCCCGGCGATGTCGAACGCGCGGCGGCGATCAGTCGGGGGCTCGGCGGAAAGCGGCAGCGGCGAGTCATGCCCGAGCATCTTCGCGAAGGCCGCAACGGCTTCCGCGCCATCGCCGCGGACCAACTGCCGCGCTTGAAAGCCTGGCGGCAGGAGCGTGCCGATGCGGGCAAACTCGGCTTCCACTTCCGCAAACGGCGGCGTGCTGAGCCGGCCCGGCGCGGCCTGTCCCTTCGATCCCTTGAGCGCGGGCGGCGGGCCGTCCACGCGTGGCTCTTCGCGATAGGCCACAATCAGCCCGCGCGGCGCGATGAGTGTGGCGATCTCCGCGTCGCCGAATTCGCGGAGCAGGCCCCACACCTCCCGATAAAGCGGCTCCTCCGCGGTCTGCTGCCGCCATTTGAAATACCCGCTGACCAGCGCCGCGCTGATCCGGGGATCTGCCGCCGCGGCGTAGAACGCGAGCAGCCCGCCCTCGCCGTAACCCGCCACGCCGATCTTCCCCGCGTGCCGCTTCTCCAGCCAATCCACAGCCGCCTGCACCTTCTGCACTTCGCAGCCGATGACCGTCCGGCCCATCATGTAGGCCTGCCGATGAATCCACTCGCGATGCGGCTGGTTCGTCATGACCAGCGAGGCATCGCCCGAGCCGCTGGTGCTGCGGTCGAGCAGCACCGGCACCACGACGACGAAGCCATTCTCGGCAAGCCGCCGCGCCATCTGCGATTCCGCAGCCACTCCTGGCGCGAGGCCGACCGCTTGCTCCGGTGTCTGATCCGCGTCGGGCAGCACCACCACCGCGCCACGCACCGTGCCGAGCGGTTCGAGCAGCAGGCCCTCGCCGGTGACGCCAGTGAGCACCGGCCAGCGGACCTGCGAGATGCGCAGCGTCTTGGTCTCCGCCACCAGTGCGGGATTTTCTTCGTCGCCGAAACGCTCCATGACCACCGGCCCCCGTCCGTCGCCGAGCCCGATGATCCCCCGGAACCGCGCGCGATTTTCCTCCACCGACTGCTCGTAAGCCTCGCGAGAAGACGCGTCGCGTTTCCACCGAGCCGCCCGCGTGCGCGGGGCGTCGGCAATCCGCGCTTCGATGTCGCGCGTCGCCGCCTCGTGCATCTGCGCGGAAAGATCGCCCGTCCGCGTGAGCGGCTGCGTGCCGGGTAAAATCGCGCCCGCCGCTTCCGCTGGCAGAACCAGCGCGAGGCTTGCTGCTGTGAGCAGAGCGATCCGCTTCACGGCTTCTCCAGCGGGGTGCGGGTGATGCCGGCGGGCAATTCCTTCAGCCGCTCGATCTCCGTGATCCGATGATAGAACCACGGTTTGCCGCTGGCCTTCTTGTATATGATGCAGCGCGACGGATACTTTGCGCCATCGTGCTCGAGCCACTCGCTGAAGCGGTAGATGTCCGAGCGCCAGTCGATGCGCACGAGGAGGTTGGTGTCCTTGTCAAAGTAGAGCTCCATCGCCGGCGTGATCGTGCCGCTCACCCGCAGGCCCCACGCGGGTTTGTCCTGCTCGGTCACATCGGGCACCGCTTCCACCTTCGATTTCGCATCGGTGATGGCGCCGAGCGTCCATGCCCACACGTCAAACTTCGCCGGTTCATCCGTGCGATCCTTTTTTCCCAGCCACCAATACTGCGGCGGCTCCAGCACCGACTCGCGCGCGGATTCCTTGCCGCCTTTCGGCTCCGGCGTGTCGCCGAAATGAAACTCCTCCTTGATGCGGAAAAGCCGCAGCAGTTTGTCCGCGCCACCGGCGGCGGACACGGCTTTGTCGATGAGGGGTTTAGGATCGGCTGGCGCGGGCGCGGCTTGGGCAAAAGCGGAAGCGCCGAGCGCGAGGAGGAATAACGGGACGAGTGAGCGGAGAAGCATAGGGAGGGGCGCCAAGTGCGCCGTTTTCTCCGACCTACGGCAAGTCGTTACTGACGCCACGGGGAAAGTCTTTAGCCACGGATGGACACGGATTAGCCACGGATGGTGGCAGATCAATCCGTGGCTCAGCGGTGTTCTTCCGGGAAAACTGCGTGGCGAGTTCCGGGGCTCTCCTTTACATAAGGAGCTTCATGAAATCCCCTGTGACGAAATCGAAGCCTCGTGCGGGCGCGCTCGCCCTCCTGAGAGGACAGCCCAAGCGCTCGCAGCCATCCTCGCTGGCCCGGAAATGACCGCGCTGGAGAAATACATCTGGGGAGGAATCCTCGCGGTGGGGCTCGGCGGCGGGGCCGTCATCGGCCTGGACCCCGATCTGCGCGGTGCCGTCCTGAGCCGCCTGAAATCGGGGGAGCAGAAGGCGACGCCCAAACCCGTTTGGACTCCGCCGGATCGGTCTCCCGAAATCGCCCGGGAGACCGCGCAAAAGTTTGTCACGAGAGTGGTCCGATCGCCCGCCACGGCGAAATTTTCGCCCGAGGGTGAGACCGCAGTGGAGAAGCTGGCCGAAGGTTTCCGCGTGAAGGGCTGGGTCGAGTCGCGGAACTCCTCCGGCACGAACCAGCGCAAGCACTACTCGATCCGCGTGTGGCGCGTGCAGGGTGAGAACTGGGAGGGCGACGAGCTGGAATTCACGGAGTAGCGATGATCGCCGCGGATGTGCTTTGACCGCCGATGACGCGGATGAGCGCAGATTTTCCGACTCCCCATCGGCGATCATCCGCGAAATCTGCGGGTCCCTATTCTCCCTCGTGACCGAGCTCAGGCTCAAGCTTGGGCCGGGCGGTGAGCGGGCGGCAGCGGCGGGTCCACAGGCGGCTTGGGGGGGGGCTCGACCCCACCTGTCATCCTGAGCGAAGCCGAAGGACCTCTGATACCAAATTGGTGAAATGATCAGACACCTGCCCAGCCCGGAGGGCTGAAGGAAATTAGCTCCGGGTGAAACCCGGAGTTTCGGACCACCATCCGATGCACCCCGGAGGGTGTGCCGGAAGCAGCCAGCCATGCACC
>JBBQYR010000168.1:0-9192 GCA_038208565.1 Chthoniobacterales bacterium | reverse complement strand
GAGCGCTCCTGCACGGTCCACGCGTCGTTTTTTTTAACGAGGTTGAGTTAGCCCGGGGAGGATTTGTTATTCAACCGGGCGACGTCATTGATCGGAAATTCCACGACCTTGCCCCCACCGCCCCCGGTCTCGGACCAGGTGCTGCGGTTTTGTTTGCCGAGGAAATACCAGGCCCCGCCCGCGACGGCGGCGAGGACGAGCAGAATGAAGAGTTGTTTGCCTTTCATGGGAGGGAAGGGGTTGGTTAGCGGGCGGCGCGGCGTTGATGGCGGACGATGGCGAGACCGATGCCGGCGACGGCGACGAGCGCGGGCATGAGCGCGATGTTCAGCCACTTGATGCGGTTTTCCAGCGAGTCGATGTCGGTGCGCAGTTTCTTGCGCTCCTGCTTGAGTTGCTGCTTCACCTCGGTTTCCTTCTTGCGGAAGTTGGTGATCTCGGCCTGCTGCTCGGGCGAGAGGATGAACTTCTGCCCGCCCTGGTCGGCCTTGGTGCGTTGCAGTTCGTTCAGCTTGGTCTGCGCCTCGGTCAGGCTTGTCTCGAGTTCCTTGATCTTGTTTTGATAAGCGGACTCGGCCTTGGCCTGGAGCTCATTGACCACGGTGAACTGCCGCTCGCGTGAGGCGCGGCTGCGCACGGTGATGAGATTGTTGTCGCCGCTGAGTTGCTCGATCGCGCCCTGGGCGAAGGCGAGGTTGCCATTGGCCGGCATGACGATGCGCTGCCCGCCGCCAAAAGGACTCATACCTTCCTGCACGGCGATCTGGTCCTGGATGAAATCGGCGTCGCCGATGAGCACCACGGCGCTTTCCTCCTTCGATTCCTTGAGCCCCGCTTCGGCGGGTGCGTCGGGTTTCTTGTCCTCGGGTTTGGCGTCCGGCGCGGGCGGTGGCTCGGGGGCCTTGGGTTTGCCGTCGGGGAAGGCGGTCTTGAACTTGCCGGTGAGCCGCACGGCGAGCGGATACGAGGTGCCGCTGCGCACGAAATCGCGGATGACTTTCTCGCCTTCCATCTGCGCGGTCATTGGCTCGACGAGCTGGGAATTCTGCGAGCTCTTGAGCAGGACGGTTTGTTTCAGCCCCTCGACAGGCGTGCCAGTGAAGGCGCCCGCGAAGACGAGGAAAAGGTTGTCGGCATTTGCGGTGATGACGTCGTCCTTGTTCACGGCGTTCTCGGTGAGCGCGAGCACCGCGGCCTGGCGGCCCTGGCGCATGCGGGCGACGTAATCGAGATCGGCCACGACCTGCGAGCCGTCGAAGTTGAGGCCCCAGGCTTTAAGTAGCAGAGGCAGATTCGAGCTGCTGGCGCCGCCCATGCCCATCGGTCCTCCGGCAGCGGAAGGATCGAGCACGCTTTGCGGGTCGAGGAAGGCGATGAGTTTGCCGCCGCGCAGGATGAACTGGTCGATGGCGTACTGCGTCGCGTCGGTGATGCCCTTCGGATGGATGAGCATCAGCACCTTCACGTCATCGGGGATTTTGTCCGCGTTCATGTCCACGGTCTTCGTGGTGAAGTCGCGCCCGAGTTCGCTGTAAAGCACCCACGCAGGCTGCCCGCGCTGGCCCATTTGCATCATCATCGGGTTCATCTGTCGGCCGGCAAAAGGCAACGGGCTCATCACGCCGACGACGGGCTTCTCCGCCGTGGCCACGCGCGAGATGGCGCGGGAGAGGTCGTATTCCAGCAAGCGCTCGCGCTCCGGCGTGAGAAAGGGCAGTGCTTCCTTTTGATCGAGCATGCTCACGCTCAGGCCGAGGTAGATCGGCTCGCCATCCAGCCGGGGCTGGCCTTCCACGCCGTCGAGCTTCGCGGAATCCTCGGCGTCGGAATCCGGCACCGGGTCGAGCTTCTGGATTTCCACGAGCCCCTTCGAGGCCTGCCGATATTCGCCGAGCAGATCTTCCACGCGTTGGGCGTAGGTCTTGAGAATGACGGGCATGCGGGTGTCGCCGCGCGTGCAGTAAAAGCGGATCTGCACGGGGGTATCGAGCTTCGCGAGGATCGCGCGGGTGCCGGGCGAGAGTGTGTAGGCGCGCTCTTCGGTGAGGTCGATCCGCGTCTTGGCGCGACCGGCCAGCGCATTGAGGACGATGATGAGGACAAACACCGCCGCTACGCCGAGCGACGAATAGAGCCAGGATTCGAGACCTTTGTTCTTCATGACTTTGAGGAAGTGAGGGGTGGTTCAGCCCGCGCGATGGGCGCGGATGATGACGCTCGTGGTGAAGAGCGAGAAGACGATGAGGGAGAGAAAATAGACGATGTCGCGAGAATCGAGCACACCCTTCTGGATGCTCTCGAAGTGCGTCATCACGCTAAAGGCGGCGATGCCATCGACCAGCCACGGACTAGCCCAGGCGACGAGCATATTCGTCACCGGCGGGAAGCCGGCGAGGATGAGGAAGAGCGAGAGCACCACCGAGACGATGAAGGCGACGACTTGGTTGCGGGTCATCGCGGAAGTCATCGCAGTGATCGCGAGATACCCGCCGCCCATGAGGAAGCTGCCGAGATAGCTGGCGAGGATCACGCCGTTGTCGGGATTGCCGAGGTAATTCACGGTCAGCCACACGGGGAAGGTCAGCACCAGCGCGAGACCAACGACGGCCCACGCAGCGAGGAATTTCCCGACGATGGCCTGCCATGGCGTGACCGGCATGGTGAGCAGCAACTCGATCGTGCCGAGGCGCCGCTCCTCACTCCACATGCGCATGCCGACGGCAGGCACGAGGAAGAGATAAAGCCACGGATGCCAGGTAAAGAAAGTCTCCAGATTGGCCTGCCCGCGCTCGAAGAAGCCCGCGACCATGAAGGTGAAGAACCCCGAGAGGAGCAGGAAGATGACGATGAAAACGAAGGCGACGGGCGAGGCGAAGTAGCCGTTCAACTCGCGCTTGGCGATGGTCAGGATCGGCTTCACTTCGCGTCCTCCTTCTTCGTGTCGGGCAGCGTGATGCTGCGGAAGACTTCATCGAGCCGACCCGCTTCCGTGCTCAATTCGAGCAAGGACCAGCGTTCTTTCAACGCGACTTCTCCGACCGCCTTGGCGAGATCGTCGCTGGCGATTTGCTTACGCGGAAAAGCGCGGACGATGAGCGGTGACTCGCTCACGATCACGGAGCGATCCACGGCGGTGAGTCCGTCGAGTTTGCCCTTCACGGCATTTGCGCTGCCATCGGTCAGCCGGAGCGTGACCGCGCCGGCTAGGGCGGAGCGCTGCTTGAGTTCGGCGGGCGTGCCATTGGCGACGATCGCGCCGCGGTCGATGATGATCGCGCGCGAACACACGGCCTCGACTTCCTCGAGGATGTGCGTGGAAAAGATGATCGCCTTCTTCTCGCCCATCGTGCGGATGAGCGTGCGGACTTCGTGCTTCTGGTTCGGGTCGAGGCCGTCGGTCGGTTCGTCGAGGATCAGCACCTCGGGATCGTGGATGATCGACTGCGCGAAACAGGTGCGATGGCGGTAGCCCTTGGAGAGCGTCTCCACGCTCTGGTGGACCACGCTTTCGAGGAAGCACATCTCGATCACGCGGTTGACCGCTTTTTTCTGGGCGTCGCCGCTCAGTCCGCGGAGTTCCGCGGTGAAATTCAGGAAGCCGAGCACAGACATGTCGGCATACGACGGTGCGGCCTCGGGCAGGTAGCCGATGAGGCGCTTGGCTTCGATGGGCTTGGCGACAATGTCATGCCCGCCGATGCTCACCTCGCCGGCGGTCGGCGGGATGAAGCCGGTGATCATGCGCATGGTGGTGCTTTTTCCGGCGCCGTTTGGCCCGAGAAAACCAAGCACCTCGCCTTTCTCGACCGTGAACGAGACGTCGTTCACGGCCACCTTCGGGCCGAAGGCTTTCTTCAAATTTCGGACTTTGATCATGGGTGTGGGATGGAAAGCCCGCGCCATTTAGGGTGCGGGTGGCGAAATGACAACCTCAGCCCCGAAAACGTTGAAAGATTTTTTTGCGAAGAAACATCAACCGCACGTTCGGCGGTAAAAAATGATTCCTCTAAAGGATTGAGATGCCCGGATTCAGCGGCACAATTCGCGCTCAGAAACCTGCTGCGCATGAAATTTCCCGAGAGCTTCGCTTCAATCGTTCCCCCGGTCCGCGGCGCGACGGACTGCCGCCCGTCCTTTCTTTCCTGATCCCATTTTATGAAGGTGATTCGCGTTCCCTGGATTCGTTGCCGCGCCGATGAAGTGGATGCCCGCTCGCACGAAATGGAGTGGCGGCGTCAGTCGTTTTCCGTGCTCGCCTACACCGAGCGGGAGGCGCGCGAATGGTGGGAGGGATTGGAGGATGCGGAGCGCGAGCAATTGCTCGGCATGGTCGCCGTCGATTCGTCCGACCAGGCGGCGTTGTTTTAAAGATTGGGGCGTTGAGATGTCGGGCGAGTGCCCTCATCGTGCATCATGTTTTCTCCCGTTTCCGCCTTGCTCGCTCTGCTCGGATTTCTCCTGTTCGCTGGCTGCTCGGGCAAAGGTGAGTCGCAGCGTCCGGGCGTCTATCGCGGTGGCGCTTTCTATGGGGATGCCGTCCACAGCGAAGACGTGAGTCGTTGAGGCGGGACGCCGGCTGATGTGCGGAGTGCGGGCTTGCGCGCTTGCCTCCGGGGTGGGGGAGAGCACAACATCCGCGCTCTTTTCCCGAACGCACCCCTCCCCATGGCCGCCCCGCTGACATCTCCGACGCTGACCATCGGCATCCCGTGTTACAACGAGGAACTGACCATCGGCAAAGTCGTGCGCGATTTCCGGGCGGTGTTTCCGGCGGCGCGGGTGCTCGTGATCGACAACGCCAGCACCGACGAAACCGCGCGACTGGCCCGCGAGGCCGGGGCGGACGTCGTATCCGATCCGCGCAAAGGCAAGGGTCACGCCGTGCAAACGCTCTTCCGAGCGGCGAGCACCGATTACCTGATCATGGTCGATGGCGACGACACCTATCCTGCGGAGGAGGCGCCGAAGCTGATCGCAACGCTCGAACGCGAGGGCGGCGATACCGTGGTCGGGCGCCGCGTGAGTGAAGACCCGGCCGCGTTCAAGATGCTGCACACGTGGGCGAATGACCTTCTTACGGGGACGATCCAGACGGTCTTCCGCAGCCCGTGCGACGATCTGTTTTCCGGCTACCGCCTTTTTACCAGGGCCTTTTATCGCAACGTGCCACTGATCGCGAAAGGCTTTGAGGTCGAGACCGAACTGGCGCTGCAAACGATCGACAAGGGCTTCGTGCAGCGCGTCGTGGATGTGCATTTCCGCAGCCGCCCGGAAGGCTCCTTTTCCAAGCTGAACACGATGCAGGATGGGCTGCGCGTGCTGCGCGTCATCCTTTGGGTCGTGAAGGATTTTCGCCCGCTGATGTTCTTCTCCGCGGTCAGCTTTTTTTTCGCGCTGCTCTCGCTGGGCGTCGGCATTTTTCCGATCATCGACTACGTCCTCTACCAGTGGGTCTATCGCGTGCCGCTGGCCATCCTCGCGGCGGGACTCGCGGTGATCTCCGCGCTGAGCCTGACGTGCGGCGTGATCCTCGACACCATCGTTCGCTACAACCGCGAGCAGTTCCTCATTCGCCTGCGCAATTATGAATGAGGCGACGCGTTCCGTGTGGGCGCGCTTCGTGGAGGCGCTGCGGCATCCGGCGCTGCGCCAGTTGCTGCTCTACTGCGTGCCGGCGCTGCTCGTCGGGTTCGCGCTGCGGGCCGCGGTGATGTGGACGATGCCATACGCGTTCATCCAATACGACAGCTCGGATTTTTTTGAAACGACGTGGCGCTGGCTGGAAAAGGGCGAGTTCTACGTCCACTATCGGCGCTCCTATCTCACGCCGTATCTTTTCAGCCTGCCTTGCTTGCTCCCGTGGCCGGGGCTGATCTCCATCGCCCTCGCGCAGCACGCACTTGGCCTGCTCGCCATCGTCCTCGTCGGCGCGCTCGTGCGGCTGTGGTTGGGCTTTTGGAAAATCGCGATCATCCCGATCACGCTGCTTTTCGCTGCGAGCCCGATGGTCGTCTGGTACGAACACACGGTGCTCGGCGAAACGCAGTATCTGTTCTTCGCGTTGCTCGCGGTGTTACTCGGCACGCTCTTCGTCCGGCGCCCGAATTTTTGGACGCTGGCCGCGTTGCTCGTCGGCCTTTTTCTCGTCATGGGCACCCGACTGGAAGCGAAGACCTTCTGCCTCTTCGGGCTCGTGATCATCGTCCACGGATTTTGGAAACAGTGGCTGCGGATGGGGCTCGGGGTCGCGGTGCTGGCGGCGGTGGTGCTGCTCGCGATGCGGCTCGGTCCAGGGCGCGACGGACTCTCGCTCGCCTACGCCACGCTCATCCGGTTCGCGCCCGATCAATCGCGCGCGGAGCCCGACATCGCGCCTTTTCTGCTCCCCGTGCGCGACGAGGCGCGCCGCCTTTTTCCCGACTACCCCGGCGACCTCGTGCAACTCGACAAGGACATCACCGGCTTCGTCGAGGACTACGTGCGGGACCAAAAAGCGCGCGGGATCAAAAAGAAAAAGGCCGAGGTCATCAAGAGCCTCTGCCGCGAAGCCGTGGCCGCGCGCCCGGTGGATTCGCTGCTCCTGCCGCTGCAAAAATTCCAACTCGCGATCGATGTCTGGAGCGCTTACGCGTTCGACTTCGAGGCGCTCTACCTCAAGCAGCGCCACTCCGCGACGCATCGCCCGTGGATGCTCGCGCTGAGCCCGCGGCTGACGGGTGAGTCGCTCGACCGCGAGCAAATGCTGGCCTGGGTGGACAGCCACTACAACCCGCTCCGCATCGCGTGGCTCGGGCGCTACCAGGAGCTTTGGAACAACGCGCGCATCGCCCTCCGCCTGCCGGATCGCCCGATGAATCACGAACGCTGGGTCCATGATTTCTACGGCGGCATCCCGGACAAATATCACCTCATGCCGGGCGTGCCCTACTTCTATCTCGTCGTGCTCGTCGGCCTGACCGTCGCCTTTTTCCGCCCGGCCCGTTTCCAGTGGGTCCACATCGCCTGGATCTCGACCATGCTCGGCGGCCTGTATGTCGCCTCGATGATCGGCGTGACTAACGCGCGCTACCGCTTCGCTTGCGAGATTTTTTTCCTGATCTACTTCGGCCTGCTGCTGGAGACGATCGCGGTCTGGCTTCGGGCGCGATTGAGCAAGCGCCAGCCTGCACCTGTGATCGGGAGTTAGCTTTTGACTGGGAGTGGATCGGGCGGCGTTCCGCGGGGGAGTTTTCATCCTAATGCTTGCTTCTCGCGGCGATTGTTTTACTCGGCAACCATGCGCGCCCCGCTCGCTCTCCCCTCCAGCCTCCTCACTCTCGTTTTCGGCAGCGTTTCTGCCGCCGACGTGGACTTCCAACGCGACATCCAGCCGATCTTTGCCGAGTACTGCCTGGAGTGCCACGGACCGGATGAGGCCAAGGGCGGGCTGCTCCTGACGTCGCGTGCCGGGGCGCTGAAAGAACTCGAAAGCGGTGCGCACGGCGTGGTGCCGGGGAAGGTGGAGGAAAGCGAACTGATCACGCGCCTCACGACCACGGAGGCGGACGACGTGATGCCGCCGAAGAAGAAATCGAAGCGCCCGAAACCGGCGGAGATCGAGCTTTTGAAAAAGTGGGTCGCGAGCGGGGCGGAGTGGAATGGCCACTGGGCGTATCGCCCGATCGTGCGGCCGCAAGCTCCTGCCGGCGGCCATCCGATCGACGCCTTCGTTCACACCAAACTCGCGGAGAAAAAGATCGCGCCTTCCCCGGAAGCCGACCGCTACACGCTGATCAAACGCGTTTCCTACGACCTACTCGGCCTGCTGCCGACCCCGGAGGAAGCCGATGCCTTTGTCCGCGATGCGGCACCCGATGCTTACGCCAAGCTCGTCGATCGCGCGCTGGCTTCGCCGCACTTCGGTGAGCGCTGGGGGCGGCATTGGCTCGACCAGGCGCGTTACGCCGATAGCGATGGTTACGAGAAGGACAGCCCGCGACCCGACGCGTGGCGTTATCGCGATTGGGTGATCAATGCGGTGAACACGGATTTGCCGTTCGACCAATTCACGATCGAACAACTCGCCGGCGATCTGCTCCCGGAAGCAACGTCGGAGCAAGTTCTCGCGACCGCTTTCCACCGGCAGACGCTGACCAACAAGGAAGGTGGCGTGGATCAGGAGCAGTACCGGGTCGAGGCCGTCTTCGATCGCACCGAGACCACCGGCAGCGTGTGGCTGGCGCATACCGTGGGTTGCGCGCGCTGCCACACGCACAAGTATGACCAGATCACGCAGCGCGAATACTACGGGATGTTCGCTTTCTTCAATGACGCCGATGAAACGAGCACCAAGGTCGGCTCCACACGCGAGGCGCTCGCGGAGTTTGAGCGCCAGAATGCGCCGCACCTGACGAAGCTCCGCGATTTGGAAGGGAAGCTGGCCGTGGCGCGCGCCGCGCTGGCGGAGCGTTTTCCGGCTTGGGAAAAGGAAACGAATGCCCGGCTCGCCGCAGTCGGGAATCGCCAACCGCGGGCCCAGACTGTGGAGGTGGAGTCGATCACCGCGCAGGGCGATTTGGCTTTTGTAAAGCAGGCCGATGGCTCGTGGCTGGTCGCGGGGGAGCAGGCGCCGAGCGATGTTTATTCCATCGTCGCGAAACTTCCGCCGGGCACGATCAGCGGTCTGCGTCTCGAGGTGTTGCCGGATGAGGCGTTGCCGAAGAAAGGCCCCGGTCGCAGCGAGGGGGGAAATTTCGTCCTCTCCGAAATCGCCGTGCGTCCGGGCACTGACGCGAACAAGGGCGAACCGCTCGAACTTCACTCGCCCAAGGCGAGCTTCAGCCAGACCGGTTGGGCGGTCGCGGCCGCGATCGATGGCAACCCGGAGACGGGCTGGGGCATTTCTGGGCAGGTCGGCAAAGCGCACAACGGCACGTTCCAATTCATCGACCCGATCGACAGCGCGCAGACGCCGCGGGTCACGATCACTCTCGCGCAGCAGTATCCGAAGAAGAACCACGCCATCGGTCGCTTCCGCCTGGTCGCGCTCGTGGGCGAGAGCGCGGAGAGCATCGTCCCAACGGATGTGAAGCGCCTCCTCGCCATCGGCTCGGAGAAGTGGACGAATGACGGGCGCGGGACGATCACCGATTGGCTGACGCACTTCGATCCCGCGGCATCAGCCCTGGCCAAGGCACTGGCCGCCGCCGAGGC
>JBBQYR010000167.1:0-9251 GCA_038208565.1 Chthoniobacterales bacterium | reverse complement strand
ATTCCGGGTGATCGAGGGGGACGGGCGTGCCGGCTTGCTGCCGGAGGGCGTCGGCCCACCACTCCTCCAGCGCGGCGAGGAGCGACTGGCGAGCGGCGACGTAGCGGCTCTCGACGAGCGCTTTAAAATAGTCCTCGCGTTCTTCGAGCCACTTGGCGGCGTCGGATGTTTGTTTGTAATGCTGCTCCTCGGCCTTGAGCGCAGCGTCGGCATTTTTCTGGATCGATTCTTTGGCTTCGGCGAGGAGCGACTGAAATTCGCGGACGAGGCTGAAGGCCTGGACAAGGCCGGGGGTGTTTCGCTGCGCATGGTTTTGCAGGACGGTGAGGAGCCGCGTCTGCAGTGGCGAAGCGGTGCTCGCGGTGAGGGAGCGCAGCGGGATCTCGAGGCAGCGCGAGAGGATCGTCTCGAGCATCTGCTCGGGCTGGCTGGTGAGGAGCAGGAGATGGCTGTGCGCGGGCGGTTCTTCGAGGGTCTTGAGAAAGGAATTGGCGGAGGCGTCGTTCAAGCGATCCGCATCGATGATGACGGCGACCTTTCTCCCGCCCTGCGAGCTGCGCATCTGGAGGTTCCGCTCGGCCTCGCGAGTCTGCTCGATGAGGATGCGCCGCGATTTACTCTCGGGCTCGATGACATGGACGTCGGGGTGCTGGAAGTCGGCGATTTCTTTTCCGAGGAGCAGGCCGCAGATGCGGTTGGCGAGCGCGCGTTTACCGCTGCCCGCGGCGCCGGTGAGGAGGTAAGCGTGCGCGAGGCGGTCCTGGTGCTGGGCGCGCTGGAGGAGGAGCAGGGCTTCGTCGTCGGTGAAAGGCATCGGTTGAGTTTTAGGCGGCGCTGACGAGGGGCGCGACTTCGTCCCAGATTTTGCTGGCGATGGTTTCGATCGGCTCGGCGGCGTCGAGCAGGCGGATGCGTTGCGGATTCTCGCGGGCGAGGGCGAGGTAGCCGAGGCGCACGGCTTCGTAGAAATCGGCGGGCTGGCTTTCCATTCGATCAGGGACGCCGGCCCGCTGGAGCAGGCGGCGGCGGGCGAGCGTGTGATCGAGGTCGAGGACGAAGGTGAGGTCGGGCAGGGTGGGGCCGATGGCGAATTGGTTGATGGCGGCGACTTGCTGCGGGTCGAGCCGGCGGGCGACGCCTTGATAGACGGTGGTCGAATCGAGGAAGCGGTCGGAGAGAACCCACGTTCCTTCCGTCAGCGCGGGCTGGATGAATTCACGGACGAGTTGGGCGCGGCTGGCGGTGAACAGAAGGAGTTCGGTTTCCGAGGCCATGGCGTGGCCGGCCTTGGAGTGTTGCAGAAGGTGGCGGAGTTGCTCGCCGATCTCGGTGCCGCCGGGCTCGCGGGTCAGCACGACGTGGCGCCCGGCGTTACGCAGATGCTCGGCGAGACGCTGGATTTGCGTCGATTTGCCGCAGCCTTCGCTGCCTTCGAAAGAGATAAAAACGCCGCGCGCCATGGGTATGGCGGGGAGTGTGCGAAATCCGCGCGCCCGCTGTCCAGCGGGAGTCCCGCTATTGCGGCGGCTTGGTGACGATGGTCGGGGCGTCCTGCTTGGCCGGTGGGGAGCGCGTGGGGAGCGGTGGGGCCGGGTTGGCCGCGCTGACGACGCGCTCTTCACGGGTCTCTTTCGCTTTCACGAAATGATTGTTGTCGCCGTAGAGCGCCCATGGGCCTTTCGGCACGTCCTTGTCATCGACGAATTTCCAATCCGTGACGTCGGTGCCTTTTAGCCCGAGGAAATCGCGCACGGCAGGCGAAATATCGAGGCCGGCGCCGTTGTTCAGGTTCGGCTTGGGCTTCTCGTTGCCGAAGACGTATTGCCAGTGATCGGTCCGGAAGGGGCCGCAGTCGGACCACTGGGCGAAACAAACTTTGCCGCTGCTGTTGCGGACGGCGACCCAGCGGTCGCGGCAGACGGTGAGGCCCTCGCGGACGAAGTTGTCCTTGAACCACGGAATGACGACTTTGGCTTCCGGCTTGGTGGTGCCGCGGGTCACGTCGTTGTAGGGCAGGGCGATGTAGAACGGGTTCTGCCGGGGGATGAAGCCGACGGGGATGAAATTGCGCCGCGCGTCCGGGTTGGGATTGTCGAAGCCGCCGAAGCTGGTCTGCCAGTTGACGTCCCAGGAGCTGCTGACGTTATGGACCGGGTTATTCTGGGCCGCTGCTTCGCCGACCCAGAAGGTGGTCGTGACGATGCCGGTCTTCCACGGGTAACGCCCGGAGACGCCCAGAGTGCGCGAAGTGGTGGGGATGACGACCTGCGGCTCCATGCGGAGGATGGCGCTTTCCCGGAGCTTCATGGCGTATTTCGCGAAGTCCGCGCTGCTGCCGTAAGGGGTGGTTTGACCGAAGACGCTTCCGCCGATGGAAAGAAAGGCGGCGACGAGGAGGGTGGGGGGGATTCCTAGAAGGTTGGTCTTCATATTCAGGAAGCGGGCTGGTCTATAGGTGACGCTCCAGAAGGCGTAAAGGGGATTTTCCTGGAGGATCGCATGGGTCAGAGGGCTTTGGTTCTAAAGGTAGCAGGGGGTGCGCCGTCCGTTCTGATGATTATATTAGCACCGATCTTCCGAGTGCCAACCGGAGTTTCATCCACTCAGGAGCGCCGCAGGACCGTGGGGTAGCAGCTCGCCGGGTCGGTAGCTGGAAAGTCCAGAGTGTAGTGCAGGCCGCGGCTTTCTTTTCTCAGAAGGGCGCTGTCCACGATCAGGGCCGCGACCGTCGCAAGATTGCGAAGCTCCAGCAGGTCGGTCGTCACTTTATAGCCCCAATAGAACTCCTGAATCTCCCGCTCCAGATTCCGCAGCCGGGTGGCGGCGCGCTGGAGGCGTTTGGTGGTACGGACGATGCCTACGTAGTCCCACATGAGGCGGCGGATTTCGTCCCAGTTGTGGTAAATGACCACGAGTTCGTCCACGTCCACGGCGTCGCCGGTTTTCCAAGGCGGGAGCTCGGCGACCCACGCGGAGGTCTCGGGCTTTGACGCGGTGAGAATAGCCGCGCAGCAGCGGTGGGCGAGGACGCAGGCTTCCAGAAGGGAATTGCTCGCGAGGCGGTTCGCGCCGTGCAGGCCAGTGCTGGCGACTTCGCCGACAGCATACAGGCCGGGCAGGCTGGAGGTGCCGTTTTCATCGGTCTCCACACCGCCGCACTGGTAATGCGCCGCCGGGACGACCGGGATCGGCTCCTTGCTGATATCGAGCCCGAAGCGCAGGCAGTGTTCGTAGATGTTCGGAAAGCGGTCGCGGATGAATTCGGCGGGCTGATGGCTGATGTCGAGATACACGCAGCGGGCGCCGGTGCGCTTCATCTCGGCATCGATGGCGCGGGCCACGATGTCGCGCGGGGCGAGCGCGCCCTTGGGATGATACTTGGCCATGAACTCGCGACCCTGGGCATCGATGAGCTTGCCCCCTTCGCCCCGCACGGCCTCGGAGATGAGGAAGCTGCGCGCCTCGGGGTGGAAAAGGCACGTCGGGTGGAACTGGATGAATTCCATGTTGGCGATGCGTGCGCCGGCGCGCCACGCCATGGCCACGCCGTCGCCGGTCGCGATGCCGGGATTGGTCGTGTAGAGGTAAACCTTCCCACAGCCTCCGGTGGCGAGGATCACGCGGTCGCTGCGTAGCGCGAGGACTTCGCCGGTGGCTTCGTTGAGGACATAGACGCCGAGGCAGCGGTCGGTGCTGGCAAAGCCGAGTTTGCCCAGCGAGATGAGGTCCACGGCCATGTGGTTTTCCAGGACGGTGATCTGCGGGTGCCGGGCGATGGCGTCGAGCAAGGCGCGCTCGATCTCGCGACCGGTGATGTCGCGGGCGTGGAGGATGCGGCGTTTCGAGTGGCCGCCCTCGCGCCCGAGGTCGAGTTCGTGGGAGCCGTCGGGCAGCTCGCGTTCGTCGAATTGCACCCCGAAGTCGATCAGCTCGCGGATCCGCGCCGGGCCGTCGGTCACGATCGTGCGGACCACGGCCTCGTCGCAGAGCCCGGCGCCGGCTTCCAGAGTATCCTGCACGTGGAGCTCGAAGGAGTCCTCGGTGCTCGTGACGCTGGCGATGCCGCCCTGAGCCCACGCGGTGTTGGATTCCGCGCGCGCCCGTTTCGTGACAATGGCCACTCGCCCATGGGCCGCAGCTTGCAGGGCAAAGCTGAGCCCGGCGATCCCGGAGCCGACGACGATGAAGTCGAACTGGTTCAGCGCAGCCATACGTTGTCGATCAGGCGCGTGCCGCCGAAGAAGACGGCGACCGCGAGGACGGTGTTGCGCCGCACTACGCGGATGGGTTGGAGAGAAGAGGCGTCGGCGATTTCCACGTAGTCGATACGAGCGAGGGGGGAGGAGGAGATGTGGCGGATGATGATGCGGCGGATTTTGGCGGCGCTGGTTTCGCCCGCCCGCCACGCGGCGGCGGCGGCGCGCAGGCCTTGCTGGAGGACGGGCGCCTGGGCGCGTTCCGCGGGAGTGAGGTAGCGATTGCGCGAACTGAGCGCGAGCCCGTCGGCTTCGCGTACGGTTTCCACGCCCACGATTTTTACGGGGATGTGGAGGTCGCGCACCATCCGGCGGATGACCGCGCACTGCTGAAAGTCCTTCAGCCCGAAGACCGCGATGTCCGGCTGGACGATTTGGAAAAGCTTCAGGACCACCGTGCAGACGCCGCGAAAATGTCCCGGACGGGAAGCACCACAGAGTCCCGCCGAGACAGCGTTTTCGTCGACGAAGGTGGAGTAGCCGTCCGGATACATCGCTTCCGCCGAGGGGAGGAAAAGCAGGTCGACCCCGCGGGCCATACACAGGCGCTGGTCCGTCGCCAGCGGGCGCGGGTAGTGAGAAAAATCTTCCTTGGGCCCAAACTGCGTCGGATTCACGAAGATGCTGACGACCACCCGGCCAGCGGTGCCGGCGAGTCGGCGCGCTTCATCCACGAGCCGGAGGTGCCCCTCATGCAGGGCGCCCATCGTGGGCACGAGCGCGACGGGACCGGCGCCTTGGCGGCGCCACTTTCGGACCGAGAGGATGGGGCGGAGGGTCTTCAAAGGGACGGGGCAGGCATTGGGGATAGAGCCTGAGGGGATTTACGGCAAGGATTCGGTATTTTTCCTGCCATCGGTGGGAATGCTTAATGCTCGAATTATTATCATTATTGAAATAGCCGCATTATGAACATACCCAAACGCCAACTCCGACGCCGGGCGTTTACGCTCGTCGAAATCATGGTGGTCGTAGCCATCATCGCGATGCTGGCCGCGATCCTCTCGTCCAATATGATCCGCGCCCGCAAACGCGCGCATGCCACCAAAGTCCTGGACGATTTGCGCACGCTGGATGGTGCGCTCGATCAGTGGGCTATGGAGAGAAATAAGAGGCCCGGCGACATCGCCGAGTTCTCCGATCTGCAGCCTTACTTGAAGCAGCAGAACAAGCTGAACCTGACGGGCTACGACATGTTCGGGCAACCCTACGGGCCGTATTCAGTCGATACCGGTCCCAAGGTCGCCGACTTTACGTTTTCCGCGCTCTCCGATGTGGTGCCAGCCGAGTTCTGGTCACCCTTCCACTAAGTCGTCGGCTGTTTGCGAGCCGCCAGGGTCTTGGCCTGAGCCTGGCTCGCTTCCAACTCATCCTGCACGTCCTTCTCGATCAGGGTGATGATGTAATTGCTCAGTGAGCGCCGGTCCTTTTTGGCTTTGATCTTGGCCAGTTCGAGAAGGTCTTCGGGGCAGCGGAATGCGGTGTATTTGCTCATGGATGGAGGATTGTTTCGGGTTGGGATTTTAGCGCAGGTAGGCGCCGCATTCGATCGTGGTGACGCACTAGCGCCCCTCGGAATGTGGCAATGCTCCCACAAAATGTATCGCCGTGTGTCCGCATCGCGGTCGTTTCAAAGGCGTAGATTTTTAAGCCCGTTCGGAAATTCCACTGCCGACGGGATCATGTGCGCGGTATCCGGACACAAACGCCTTCCGAAATTGGGCAAACGTCCCGCCTTCCAGGGCCTGCCGCACCTGCTCCATGAGGTTCAGGTAAAAGTGCAGGTTGTGGAGTGAGATGAGGCGCAGGCCGAGAATCTCCTCGGATTTCACCAAGTGCCGCAGATAGCCGCGGGTGAACTTGCGACAAGCGAGGCAGGTGCAGCCTTCCTCGATCGGGCCTTGATCGTAAATGAATGGCGCGTTTTTGAGATTGAGCGTGCCCTGCGCGGTGAAGGCGGTGCCGTTGCGCGCCAGGCGCGTCGGGAGCACGCAGTCGAACATATCGATGCCGCGCGCGATCATCTCGATCAACTGCGGCGGAGTGCCGAGCCCCATCGCGTAGCGGGGTTTATCGGCGGGGAGATAAGGCTCGGCCGCTTCCACGGCGGCCATCATCTCGGGCTCGGGTTCGCCGACGCTTACGCCACCCACGGCGTAGCCGTCGAAGCCCAGTGCGACCAGCGCTTCCGCGCTTTCGCGGCGCAGATCGGCGAAGCTCGAGCCCTGCACGATGCCAAATTTCATCCCCGGCGTTTCCACCTCCTTGCACCGCGCCGCCCAGCGCAGGGTGAGCGCGAGACTCTTCGCCGCGTAGTCCCGCTCGCAGGGAAAAGGCGGGCATTCGTCGAAGAGCATGCAGATGTCGCTCCCGAGCGTCGCCTGGATTTGCATCGCCTCGCGCGGCCCGAGGAACATCGGCGAGCCATCGAGGTGGTTTTGAAAATGCACGCCCTCCTCGGTGATCTTGCGCAGCTTCGCGAGCGAGAAGACCTGGAAGCCGCCCGAGTCCGTGAGGATCGGCCCGTCCCACGCCATGAAACGATGCAGCCCGCCGAAGTGCTTCATCACCTCCATGCCCGGTCGGACGAAGAGGTGATACGTATTCCCGAGAATGATCTGCGCGCCGACTTCGCGGAGTTCGTCGGGCGACACCGCCTTCACCGAGCCCTGCGTGCCCACGGGCATGAAGATCGGCGTCTCGACGACCCCGTGGCGGGTTTGCAGGCGACCGCGGCGGGCCTTGGATTCGGGATCGGTCTGGAGCAGCGTGAACATGAAGGGGCGCGGAGGATACCCAGCCCGCTCAGCGGCGCAACGTCTCGGTCTTCTCGCGATGCGCCTCTTCCTGGTCGATGAGCGACAGAAACACTTTCTCCAGCGCGCCCGCCTCGTGCGCCTGCGCGCGCAAATCCGCGACGGTGCCGAGCGCGATGAGTTTGCCGTGGTGGATGATCCCGATCCGGTCCGCGACTTCTTCCGCGACGCTGAGCTGGTGCGTGGAAAGGAACATCGTCATCCCCGCATCCACCCGCGCGCGGAATTCCTGTTTCACAATCCGCGCGTGCATCGGATCGAGGCCAACCATCGGCTCGTCGATCACGAAAACCTTCGGATCGTGGAGCAGCGCCGAAGCGATGACGAGCCGCTGGCGCGTCCCGTGGGAGAGGTTTTCCGTGAGCTCGTGGTAGTACTCCTCGAGGTGAAACTTCTCGAACAACTCGCCGGTGCGCTGCGCAATCACCGGCCGCTCCATCCGGAAAATATCGCCGACGAATTCCATGAATTCCGACGCGGTGAGCTTGTCGTAGAGAAAGGGAAAATCGGGCACGTAGGCGAGCAGCGCCTTGGCCCGTTCGGGCTCGCGCTGCATGTCGAAGCCACCGATGCGCACCTCGCCCGCGGTCGGTCGCAACAGCCCCGCGAGCATCTTGATCGTCGTCGTTTTCCCTGCGGCATTCGGGCCGAGGAAGGCGAAAAATTCCCCCGCCGGAATCTCCAGGTCCAAGCCATCCACCGCCACGAGGGCGCCGTAGTCTTTGGTCAGCGAATGGACGGAAATCACCGCGGAGATGTAACGGGCACCTTCGCCGTGCTCAACCCCCAAACTTCATCTATGGCGTGATGTCGTCCGGCGAGAGCGTGTAGCCGAGCAGCGTGGTCGCGCGCAGGACTTGCCCGAGCTGGCTCACGTGACATTCCAGCCACGTCTGCCCGTTGCTCTCGATCGTGATGAGATAGGTATCGATGCGCTCGCCATGGATCTCGATCGAAGACTGCTGCGCCTTCACGACTGGCGCGCTCGTCTTCGGCAAGGTGACCGCGGCCAGCGCGGTCGGGTCCAGGCCGAGTTGCTGCATCACCTCGCGCAAGCCGTTTTCATCGAGCGTGAACTGCTGCCGCTCCTGCGTGCTGGCGGTGTTCAGTTCGTAGCGGGCGATGTTTTGTTTCGGTAAAACCACGATCTCCGTGCGCAGCGGCGCGGGCTCGTTCAGCGTCAGGCCGACTTGAAAGCGCTGCGTCTCCAGCGCCTTGTCCATCACGATCTCGCCGCGCCACGCCATGCGCTGGCGCTTCGCGCCGGGGATGATCACTTGCAAATTCCCCTCAAAACCGATGGTCCGCAGCCCAGCGACCTTGTCGCTCTTCGGCATGAGCCGCAGCCGCCCGAGCCGCAGCCGGTCGCTCGTGATATTCAGATCCGAGACCTGCTGGTGATGGAAGATCAGTTTGATGACGTGCCCGACCGGCACCTCGCGCAGCGACGAGTCGCCTGGGCGGATCTCATTGCGCAGCAGCAGCGCCGTCATGGTCAGCCAAAAGGCGACGACCAGCGTGGCGGTAGCGCGGTAGATCATGGATCAATCTTTGCGGCGCTCGATCAGCGCGTAGGCGTTGTGGTTGTGGATCGATTCGAAATTCTCCGCCTCCACGCGATACCACGTGATGTCTGGGCAGGCATTGGCGCGGGCGGCGATATTGCGGACGAGATCTTCGACGAACACGGGATTCTCATAAGCACGTTCCGTGACAGCTTTCTCGTCCGGGCGCTTGAGCAGGCTGTAAAGTTCGCTCGACGCGCATTCCTCGACGAGCCGGATCAAGTCCTCGATCCAGATCGGCTCCAGAAAGCGCACGGAAAACGTGACCTGCCCGCGCTGGTTGTGCGCGCCGTGGATGCTGATCGCCTTGGAGCACGGGCAAAGCGTCGTCACGGGCACGATCACCGTGAGCACGAAATCGAGCGTCTCCTTCTCGATCGTCGCCGCGAAGCGCGCCGTGTAGTCCATCATCCCCGGCGCCCCGGTGACTGGCGCCTTCTTCGTCAGGAAAAAGGGGAACTCGAAATCCACGTGCGCGCTTTCCGAGTCCAAGCGCTTGGTCAATTCGCGCAGGATCGTGCGGATATTGTCCACGTGCAGCTCGGGGCCGAATTCGCTCAGCACCTCCACGAAGCGGCTCATGTGCGTGCCCTTGAAGTGATGCGGCAAATCCA
>JBBQYR010000166.1:0-9311 GCA_038208565.1 Chthoniobacterales bacterium | reverse complement strand
GCGAGATCGGCGATCAGCACGGCACCCCAGAGCGCAGTCGAAGCGCCGATCTTCAGCGCGGGCCAGAGCATGAGCACGAGGCCGAGCGCCGGAAAAACCTGCGCCCAGCGCGGAGTCGCCGCAGCGGGCCGGAAACGCCGGAGGATGATCGGCAGCGCGGTGTGAAAGGCGGCGAAGACGAGGTAAAAGCCGAGCGCCCAGTAGAGCAGCGCGTCGTTGAGGTAGCGGACATTCCAGACACCGAAGAGCAGGAAGACCACGCCGCCACCGATGAGCGGCGCGGGTTGCAGCGCGGTGCGGCGCAGTGGCCAGGCGACCAGCCCGGCATCGGCGAGCAGCGCGATCGAGAGGACCAGCCACGGCTTTTGCCCGAGCTCCGGCCACCCGAGGCTCGCGGCGGCAAAACCGAGCGCCGTGCCGGCGAGGATGCCCGCGGCGGAGATCGTCCACTTCTCACCAATCTCGTCGCTGTTGCAGCGCCAGAAGGGCAGGAGGAAAAGCGCTTCGAAGCCGAGGAAGACGAGCGTGGCGATGCCGAGTTTTTCGGGCACGAAGAATTTTGTGCACCACGCGATTTGCATGAGCGCGGTCGCGGCGGCGGCGAGCGTGATGTGGTGCCGCCACTGCTGACGGAGCGCGACGACGATGAGGCCGGCATCGAGCACCGCGAGGTAGCTGAAGAGGCCGACGGGATTGTCCTCGCCCGTCGAGAGCATGATCGGCGTGAGGAATCCGGCGAGCAGTCCGAGGATGGCGACGACTTGCGCCTTGAGTTCGACGGCGATCAGGAAGGCGCCGGCGGTGATCGCGGCCATGAAACCGAACGCCGAAAGCAGCCCGATGAAATGATAGAGGGAGTAACCGCTGAAGGTGACACCGTAGAGCACGACGACGCCGGTGGCGCAGAGCGTCTGCGCGGTGACGGCAAACTTCGGGCGCGGCATGAGCATGCCAGCGACGATGAGGCCAATGCCGGTCAGCGCGCCGAGGGCTATGCGCATCCCGGGCGTGATGAGATTGTGCTCGAACGAATAGCGGATGAGGAAGATGACGCCGAGGAAGAGCGCCAGCCCGCCGAGCCACGCGAAGAGCTTCACGCCCATGAATGCCTCAAGCGTGAACGCGGGAAGTAGCGGCTCCTTTTTCTCCGGAGCTGGAGAGGGTGCCGAAGTTGTTGGTGTTTCCGGTGTCGGTGGTGAAGCCGGGGAAGGCGCGGCTGTGGCAGCGAAAGCGGGCAGCGGTGGTGGAACGGCCGCCTGTTTTTCGATGGACACAACGACAGGCGAAGCGGGAGCGACGGTCGATGCACTCGCAGCGGGCGCGGGCGTTTTCTCCGCTGGTGTAGAGCGCAGCCTTTCCGCCCGTTGCTCGGCTTCGAGAAGGTTCAGCCGCTCGCCGAGCTTGGTCAGGCCGCTTTCCGCGTCTTTCAGCCGCAGGTAAAGGCGGATGACGACGAAGATTAGCGCGATGACGAGGACGAAGGAAAATTCACTCATGGAGGCGCGGAAACTGGCGGATGTTAGCGAAGGGGAGCCGCGCGGAAAGGACGGATTCGCACTTCCCAAGCGGCAGGTCGCCGGGCATCTTCCCGCGGCCATGCCCCACGTCGTCACCTTTGGCGAACTCATGCTCCGTCTCACGCCGCCCGGCCATCTCCGCCTCGGGCAGGCACCGCATTTTGAGATCACGTTCGGCGGCGCCGAGGCGAATGTCGCGGTGCTCATCGCGCAGCTCGGTGGGAGCGCGGAGTTTGTGACGAAGCTGCCGGACAACGACATCGCGCAGCGGGCGATCGATGAATTGCGCGGCCTCGGTGTTGGCGTCGGCAGGATCACGCGCGGCGGCGATCGGATCGGCGTCTATTATTTGGAACAGGGTGCGAGTCAGCGGGCCGGGAAGGTGATCTACGACCGCGCGCAAAGCGCCATCGCGGAAGCGTCGTCGGGGGATTTTGCGTGGCCGGAAATTTTCGCCGGAGCGGATTGGTTTCATTGGTCGGGAATCACGCCCGCGCTTTCCGCTGCCGCGGCGCAGATCACGGCGGAAGCCATCGCCGCCGCCCGCGCGCAGGGGCTCACGATCAGCTTCGATCTCAACTACCGCGCCAAGCTCTGGCGCAGCCCGGCGCACGCGGGCGAAGTGCTCGCGCCGCTCATGTCGTCCGTCGATGTCTGCGTCACGAGCGTCGAGGAGGCCCGCGGCGTTTTCGGGGTCGAAGTCCCGGAAGGCGCGGATCGGGAAGCTAAAGTCGCCGCCCAGCTTTCCGCGCGGTTTGGTTTTAAGACCGTCGTCCTGACCCAGCGCCAGGGCGCCACGGCTGATCACACGAGCTGGGGCGCGATGCTCTTCCACGGCGGCGCCACCTACGCCTCGCCGCGCCACGAGATCACGAATGTGGACCGCGTCGGGGCGGGGGATAGCTTCACCGGCGCGCTCATCTTTGCCCTCCGCCGGGGCGATGCGCCGCAAAAGGCCGTGGACTTCGCGGTCGCGGCCAGCACCTTAAAACACACCATCCCCGGCGACTACTGCCGCGTCACCCTCGCCGAGGTCGAAGCGCTGGCTGCTGGAGCCGGGGGCGGGCGGGTGCAGCGCTGAGGCTGGGTAGTGGGAAAAAACTGCTTGCCAATCAGAGAGTGCCCGCTATTTTCCGCGCTCCCAATTGATTTATGGCTAAAACTTGCTGGTTAGAACGTGAAAAACGCAAATCCGCGACTGTCGCGAAATATGCCGCCCTGCGCGCCGAACTGAAAGCGAAGGGTGACTATATCGGCCTGTCGCAATTGCCCCGCAACGCCTGCGCTGCGCGCCTCAGCCGTCGCTGCCAAGCCACTGGCCGCAAGCGCGGTTACATCGGTCGCTTCAAGCTCTCCCGTATTACCTTCCGCGAACTCGCCTCGAACGGGCTCATCCCCGGCGTGACGAAGTCGAGCTGGTAGTCCGAACTCCTTGCACTTTTCGCGAGCCGCCAGCCATCCGCTGGCGGCTCGTTTCTTTTTGCCACGATGATTCTTGCCCCGCTGCTTCTTGCTTCTTCCGACGCGCTGGCCACCGAGTGGGCGTCCGGCGGCGCCATCTTTTTCCAGCTCTCGGTCATCGGGTTTCTGGTGCTGCTGAATGGCTTCTTCGTGGCGTCCGAGTTTGCCATCGTCAAAGTGCGCGGCAGCCAGCTCGAAGCCGCCGAGGCGGAGGGCGAATCGCGGGCTGCATTTGCCCGGCACGTCACGGCACGCCTCGATGCCTACCTTTCCGCGACGCAGCTCGGGATCACGCTGTCCAGTCTGTCCCTCGGCTGGGTCGGCGAGCCGTTCCTCGCCAGCATGCTGCAGCCGTTTTTCTTCCTCGCGGGCGTCACCTCCGATGCCGTCATCCGCACCTCGACCTTCGTGCTCGCGTTTTCGCTGATCACGTTTCTCCACATCGTGCTCGGGGAACTCGCCCCCAAGTCCCTGGCAATTCGCCGCTCCGTCATTACCACACTCTGGATTGCCCGCCCGCTGGCTCTCTTTTACGTCGTCTTCAAGCCGGCCATCTGGTTCCTCAATGGCGCGGCCAATTTGATTCTCAAGCACGTCTTCCGGATCGAGCCGGTGAGCGAACACGAACTCGCGCACAGCGAGGAAGAGCTGCGCCTGATCCTCGCTGAAAGCGAGCGCGCCGAGGAGGTCTCGTCTCTGGGCAAGGAGATCCTCATCAACGCCCTCGACATGCGCGACCGTGTCGTGCGCGACATCACCACCCCGCGTGGCAAGGTCGTCTTTCTCAACACCGAAGACAGCTTTGAGGAAAATCTGAAGCACGCGCTCGACTCGCGGCACACCCGTTTCCCGCTCTGCGAAGGCCACCTCGACCACGCCATCGGGCTCGTCCACATCAAGGACATGCTCAAGCTCATGCGCGAGCCCAAGGCCGACCTGCACTCGATCAAACGCGACCTGCTTCCCGTGCCGGAAATGATGCCGCTCGAAAAGCTGCTCACCTTCTTCCTCGCCAAACACGCCCACCTCGCCCTCGTCGTCGATGAATACGGCGGCACCACCGGCATCGTCACGCTCGACAACGTGCTCGAGGAACTGGTCGGCGACATCCAGGACGAGTTCGATACCGAGAAGCCGGAGTTCAAGCGGATCAATGGCAACGAGTTCACCGTCGAAGGCGGGCTCGGACTTTACGAGTTGCAAGACCTCGCCGGGCTCGAAGTGGAAAGCGCCGATGTCAGCACCGTCGGCGGCTACGTCACGCACCTGCTCGGGCATCTCCCGAAACTCGGCGAGCATGTGCGGATCGAGGACTACGAAGTGACCATCACCCAGACCGACGGCCGTCGCGTCGGGCAGGTCCACTTTAAACGCCTCGGCGACGATCGGGGAAAAGCCGCGCCCGCCGAATAGTCGCGCCAACCGCGGATCACCGCCCGCCTGAGGCCTGAATCCGTTCATCCACGGCCGCGCGTCGCCTGTGGGAGAAAGCTGCAGGCCAGCTCTGCGCGACGGCACCGCATCCGGGAAAAGGCCCACCCGGGCTCTGTCTGGGATCGGGAACGAAATTCACCGCGCCGGGGTGCGTGGCTCGTCGCGATCGAGCACGGTCGTGATGCGGAATGATCCCGCGAAATTTCCCGATGCGGCGCAACCAAAGGCTTCAACTGGCGGGCGGCAGGCTCTAGCCTGCGCGCACACCTTCCCCTCCGATGCTCCGTCCTCGCAAAAAATACACCGTCCACGATCTTCAGGGGCTCAAGGGCCAGCGCGTCCTCACGCACATCCACGTCAAGTCGCCGGAGGAAGCCGCGGCGGCGGAAGAGGCGGGTGTGGATTTGATGAGTTGCAGCTTCGACAGTCCCGAGGCGCAGGCGCGGCTGCCGCAACTCGTCGCGGCCGCGCCGAATAGTTTCCTTTCCTGCGCCACGCCGCACGGGCTGGCTTCGCCGGAAGAAGCGATTCGCGTGGCGTTCCGGGCGCTCGAACTCGGCGCGAGCAGCGTCTATTGCTCGGCGAGCCCCTTCATCATCGAAGCCATGGCGCGCGAGCGCATCCCGGTCGTCGGGCATCTCGGGTTGGTCCCGCGACACGTCACCTGGACCGGCTACCGCGCCATCGGCCGTACCGTCGAGGAAGCCACCCAGCTCTATCACCGCATGAAGGAACTGGAGAACGCCGGTGCCTACGCCGCCGAACTCGAAGTCGTCCCGCACAACCTCGCGCGCTTCCTTTCGTCGCACACGAAGATGCTCCTCATGTCGCTCGGCTCCGGCCCCGGCTGCGACACGCAGTTCCTCTTCTCCGACGACATCCTCGGCGACTACGACGAACGTCCGCCACGCCACGCCAAAGCCTACCGCAACTTCGCCGCCGAACACCGCCGCCTGCAGCAGGAACGCCTCGCCGCCTTCCGCGAATACATCGCCGATGTGCAGGAAGGCCGTTTCCCCGAGTGTAGCCATCTGGTGGAAATGGAGGCGCCATTCCTCGATGAGGTGGTGCGGTCGATTGGCGGCGCGTCTCCCAAGGCCGCGAATTGATACGGAATCACTCCTCTGCAAAGCTGGTGCTATCACCATCGCACTGGCCAAATTTTGTCGAGGAACAGGTGCGCGAGGGCGATGAAGGACGCCGCGAACTCGGCGATGCGCGATCGGAGCGCGAGTATCTTGCCATTGATGCGGCCAAAGCCCGACTCAGGTGGCTGCCGTCGGCATCGAATACGGAGGTGGCTTTCGGCACGACCACGGCGCCTCGTCAACCGATCCCACGATCACGCCGTAGCGCTTTGGTCGCGTGAGGGTATTGATTCTTCCGACGGTGACGCGATCCCATTTTCCGTCGCCGACTGCCACGCCGGCATCGATGGCGAGGCTGCCAGGTTGCAGCGCGATCGTCGGGGTTGGTCCGCCGTTATTCGCCAGCGCAGCGAGGTTCAGTTGAACAATTGGGACGTCGACGCGATTCCTATTCACGCTATCGACGAGCCCGCCGCTGCTGCCGGAGCCGAGAATGTTGTTCGTGCTTTACGCCGTGAACGCGCCGCTGCCTCGCCGCGGTCGCGATGGCGCTGCCGTTCCCGGCCGCGGTGTTGGCGGCGAGAGTTGCATTTTCCAACTGTAGCAACGGCGCGCCGCCCCAGCGCTGGATCGCGCCGCCTTCCAACTCCGCATGGTTGCCGGTGAAGGTGCCGCGCCGCGCGGTGAAAGAGCCGAAACTCCAGACGCCTCCGCCGTAGCCGAAACCGGCGAGTCGCACGTCGCCGCCGATGGGCGTGAGATCCTGCAGCATCAGGCTGGCGCGCCGACGACGAGGAAATGCCGCCGCTCGACCGCGCCATCGACGGCCAGCGTGATGCCGAATCCTTCGGTCAGACCCTGGACGGTCACGTTGGCCGCCGTCCGCCCAGCGGTAGTTGTAAAAGTCGGCGCCCACGCCATCCGCGCCGAGGAACCAGGTGGCGCCATCGCCGGTCGTCACGGACTCGAGTTACTGGTAGCCGCTGCCGATGCCGCTGGTCGAGCCAAGGCTGGCGAAGACCTGTCCGAACGAGTTTTGCACCAAGACGGAGCCGTCGTTAGCGAGGCCGATGCGAATGGCCAGACCGCCATCGACCCACTCGGGCTCGGCGCCCGGCGCCTCGCGATCACGAGCGTGAGTGCGCCGGATGGCTCGACGTAAAAGTGCCGCTTTTGCACGCCCGAGGCGATGGCGAGCGTCACGCCCGGCGCGGTGGCCGGTCCCTCGACTGTGATCTGCCCGGCCACGCGCAGCGCGGGCGAATCGTTTGCATCGATCCAGCCCTGGCTGAGCGTGACCGTCTGCCCGGAGAGCGCCGGCGCGAACGTGACGGCCTGCGGTCCATCGAGCGTGTGGGCGTAGACGAGCGATTCGCGCAGGCTGGTCACGCCGTCGAGATTGCCGACCGCGTCGAGCGCCGTGCTGACCACGAGGGCTATCGCTTCCAGCAGCGTGAGGGTGAAGCTGGCGCTATTCGCCCCGCCGAAACCGTCATTGACGCTGGAGGTCAGCGTGTAATTACCGAGCGCCCGCCCGCTTGGATCAAAGAAGCCAGTGGCGCTGTTGACGCTCACGCCGGCGAGGGTGCCGCCCGCAGGCGAAGGGCCCGTGAGCGCGGCCAAGTTGGCCGGCGCGTTGGCCGGCACGGTGATCGCGCTATTCGCGAAAACCGGGGTCGGCGGGCGTTCGTAGGCGCCAATGTCCACCCGCGCGCTGGTGGCTGCAGCTTTCCATTTTTCCTTCCGGGCGAATTCCCAGGGGAGGATGCGCAAAGATACTTCGAGGAAATGAGGACGTTTGCCGGCCGTGGCCATGACGCCTTTAAAAGCAACTCCGGGATCATGCTCTCGCGCGTTCCACTCCGATCACTGCTTGCCCGCAGGTAAAATAATCACGCTTCATCGCATCTCCGCCCACCGTTCGATCCTCGACTGACAAAGCCGGATCGATGCCTGCGCTCTGGCCATCGCTACCGCTAATCCCAGCCATAGAGTCAATGGCGACTTCATCCTCCCCTACGCTGACTACTTCTTTTTCTTGTCGAGGATTTCCGCGGGTGGAGCCTTGCCGAAATGCTCCTTCACGCTCGCGGGTTCGTAGTATTCCGCGACCATCGTCTCGCCCTTCCACGCCTGCACGCCTTGCCCCATGATCCGGCTGCCCGCTTCTTCCGACTTACCCTTTGAGCCGGTTCGCGCCTCTTGCGACACCGCCGTCGCCGGGGGCGTCGTCACCTTCTCCGTGCCCTGCGGCTTGACCGACACCGGCACATCTCCCTGCCCCACAGTCACAATGTCCCCGCCTTTCATGTTCCGGCCAAAGATCACATATTTCAGTTTCAGTTCGACGGCCTCGAGCGAGCTGTTGGAGACTTGCACGTTGAGACTGCGCGACTGCACGGTCTTGTAGGAATTCGTGTCGCTCTTGCTGAGCTGCTCCACGCGCAACCGCACGGGGCTCACTTGGGCGACGACGGAGGGAGTGAAGGCGGCCGCAATTAAGGCCAGAAACGCGAGGTTCAGGATGCGGGAGAACATGCCGTCCAATGCGCACCTCCGAGGACGGGAAGTCAAGGCTGCCGCGAGCCTGCCCGCCCTCGCAGCGAATCGATCGGGCCGCGATTTGCGAGATCAGTGCCGCGGTTCGCTCGGCGAGGACCGGGGATGATCGGTGGACTGTGTGTCGGAGGACGTCATGGCGCGTTCGCGACGCAACCGGCGGGCCTCCGCGTAGCCGACGAGCTTGCCGCGCGATTCGTCCCAGAGGTGGACGGTGAGCGATCGGAAGCTGGAGAGAAGGGTGATCGGTTTGACGGTCTGGAAGAGCGGGTCAGCCTGGTGGCAGCTTTCGAGGTTGTAGTTGGGAATCCGCGAGCTGAGGTGGTGAATGTGGTGGTAGCCGATATTGCCGGAGAACCACTGCAGGATGCGCGGGAGCTTGTAGAAGGAGCTGCCTTCGAGCGCTGCGGTGGTGAAGTCCCAGTCTTCATCACGCTCCCAATAGACGTCCTCGAACTGGTGCTGGACGTAGAACATCCACACGCCGACGCCGCCGCCGACCATGACGATGATGAGCTGAATCAAGGCGTAGGCGGTAAAGCCGAAGGCGGAGCTGAGGCCGACGACCATCGCGAGGAGCGTAAGATTCATGCGCACCACGGACCATCGCTCACGCGGGCTCGCATCGGAGCGGGCGAAGCGCTGATGGATCATGAGCATGTAGATCGGCGCGAGGACAAAGAGCACCACGGCATTGCGGGAGAGCCGGTAGGCGAGGCGCCGCCAGCGGGAGGAGTTGAGGTATTCCTCGACGGTCAGGACCCAGATGTCGCCCGTGCCCCGGCGGTCGAGCGAACCCGCGCTGGAGTGATGGATGGCGTGCTCCCAGCGCCAGTGGTGATACGGAGTGAGGACGAGGACGCCGGTGATAAAACCGAGGATGTCATTGGCGCGTTTCGATTTAAAAAACGAGCCATGGCCGCAGTCGTGGAAGATGATGAAAATGCGGACGAGGAACAAGCCCGCGAGCGCGGCGCAACCAGCCGTGAGCCAATATGAATAGCTGAGGCTCCAATACATCGCGACCCAAAGCAGCGCGAAGGGGCCGAGCGTATTCACGAGTTGCCAGATGGCCCGGGCGAGCGAGGGCTCCTGGTATTTGAGAACGATCGCCTTCCAAGCCGCGGGGTCGCGCTTGGGTTTCGTTTTGCCTGCCGGCAATGGATCACCAGTGGTATTCATGCGACACCTTATACGCCAGTTTCGCGATCTCTGGGCACTCTTTTCCTGAAACAACGTGCTCGTGGAGCCA
>JBBQYR010000165.1:0-9464 GCA_038208565.1 Chthoniobacterales bacterium | reverse complement strand
GGCCGGAAGTGTGACCTTCATTTTTGTGCAGAATGGCGGCTCGGGTTACCCGGAGCCGCCGGTGGTGACGATTGCCCCGCCGGAGACGCCGGGCGGAGTGCAGGCGACGGCGCAAGCCATCATGGGACAGGGGGCGGGCAGCGGCACGGGGCCGACGGATGGCGTCCATCAGATCCAGATCACCGATGCGGGTTCCGGCTACACCTCGCAGCCCGTCGTCACCATTGCCCCACCGCCACCGAACATCCTGAACTCGACCTACTGGAGCAATGCCGGCGATCTCGCACCCGGCGAGGTGCCGGGCACCGCCATCGCCCTGCCGGTGACCAATGGCCTCTACTCGGTGCAACTCGGCGGAGTGGGCATGGCGCCGTTCAATCCCGACATCTTCTACACGCCGCTCTATCTGCGGGTGTGGTTCGACGATGGCGTCCACGGCTTCCAGCAACTCACGCCTGACCAGCCGCTCAGCGCCGCGCCCTACGCGCTGCAGGCGCGACTCGCGGAGAGCGTGCCGCCCGGCTCGATCGGGGCCTTTCAACTCGCTAATGGCGCGGTCTCGGCGCTGAAGCTGGCCGATGGGGCGGTGAGTGCGGCGAAGCTCGCGCCCGGGGCCATTGCCTCGACGAACTTCGATACCGGCGGCACCGCGCCGACGGCGGGCAAGGTGCTGGGTTTCACGGCAGATGGGCTGCGCTGGGTGGCGGGCGGGGGGCTCACGCTGCCCTTCAACGGCACGGGGACGAACATCGGGAACGCGCTCTTTCAAATCAATGCGCTCCAGAGTTATCCTGCGATCTGGGGTGAAAGCACTGGATCGGCCGTGGTGGGTCGGACTACTGGAGGTACGGGTGTGCTCGGAGAAGCGACAGCGGCCGAAGGGTATGGCGTCCGCGGCACGGCCTACGGGGCAAATGGGCACGGCGTTCGGGCGGCGAGCGACTTGGGCGATGGGGTGAATGCGGTGACTTATGCGACGGGAAAGAGTGGCGTCTTCGGCAATGCTACGGGGGCCGATTCCGCCGGGGTGCATGGCGCGAGCGCTCTGCACCACGGCGTCTATGCCTATACTGGGAGTGCCGATCGACCAGCGATCTGGGCGAATGCGCCCAATGGTGCGGAAGCCATCCACGGGCACAGCGAGTTGAACTACGGCGTGGTCGGCTACTCCAGAGGGAACAACAAGTACGGTGTGTGGGGCTATACCGATAGCGTGATCAGCGGCGGCGGCCACTTTGCCCATTACAATGGAGGCTTCGCTCTGAGCACCTTTGGCAAGGCAGACATTGGCGGCAATCTAACGATCTCGGGCAACGCGACAGCCAGCGGGGACGTGATCGCCAATGGCGCGGGCAATCAGCAAGCATACCTCGGTGGTAATGGTGACGGCGACGTGGAGTTTGGGAGCAAAAATGCCGCGGTCACGACGGCGGCGTTTTGGAATCCGGCGAGCGGGAAATTTCTCAACACGATCATGCGCGACGCCAGCGTGCGCGTGCTCACGATCTATGGCGGCGCGGATCTGGCTGAGCCGTTCGATACCGGAGGAGCGGAATTACCGAAGGGCTCCGTGGTCGCGATCGATCCCGAGACGCCGGGCAAGCTACGGGTCGCCGCGAGCGAATACGACACCTGCGTCGCCGGCATCATCAGCGGGGCGAACGGGATCAATCCGGGGCTGACCTTGCATCAGGAAGGCGTGCACCAAGGTGGGCAGCATGTGGCCCTGACCGGGCGTGTCTATTGCCGTGCCGATGCCTCGCACGGTGCGATCCGCCCCGGCGATTTGCTAACCACATCCAGAACGCCGGGTCACGCGATGAAAGCCGCCGATGCGACCCGCTCGCAGGGGGCCATCCTCGGGAAATCAATGAGCAGTCTCGACTCCGGCACCGGCTACGTGCTCGTGCTGGTTACATTGCAATAAAGCCCTCGCGCGATCCGTCATGAACCTCCGCACGTCATCGCTCCGACCGCGGCTTGCCGCCGCGCTCGTCGCCGTGACCGCGGCGATTCCCGCGACCGGACAGGCCGAGCTGCCGATCAGCGGGCGTCCGGTGTCGCAGTTCCTCTTCATCGATAACTGGATCCGCGGCTTCATGGAGGAGCAAACGAGAGATATCACCGCCGGAGTCGTCGGGATCAGTCGCGGTGGGAAGGTGATCTACCTGCGCGGTTTTGGGTATCTGCATTCCGGTGCGGCGTTGCCGGAGCACGCCCTGTTTCGGCAAGCCAGCGTGGTCAAGCCGATCACCGCCGCGGCGATTCATCGCTTCGATGCAGCGGGCGGCTTCGGCACCAATGCCGCCACCGAGCGGTTGCTCCGCCGGGCCTTCGACGTCGCCGGTAACAACGGCCTGCTCAATGTCATGCTGCCGCCAGGGCTGGGTCTCGGCGATCCACTGATGACGCAGATCACGGTTGGCCATTTGCTCAATCACAGCGCCGGCTGGGACCGCAATCCGCAGCCGATTACCGACGCGTGGGGCAACGACTTCCCGATCACGCGGGTCCGCGGGGCTGGCATCCAGATGAACCAACCGGACGCCCTGCCGAGCCGTCCGCAGATGATCGGCTACGCGTTGCAATTCCCGCTCAACTACGCGCCGGGCGCAGCGACTTACACCCAGCCCGTGCCGACTGGCTCTCCACCCGGCACGATGCCTGTGACGCTGGTTCCTGGACCCGCCGGCACGTATTCCAATCTCGGCTATCTCGTGCTCGGCGAAATCCTCGAAGCCCATGCGCCCGGCGGCTACCTCGGCTATGTGGCGGGCGAAATCATGAGCACGGCGCACTGGATTCCCGCCAGCGAGTGGGGGCTCGCGCGCTCGCTGGAGTCGCAGCTCAGTCCTCGCGAGCCAGCCTACGTGAACGCAGGCACGGGGCCGAGCGTGTTCGACTACACGGCCCCCGTGGACAGTCTCCCTTATCAATACGGAGCCTGGCATGTGGAGACGATGATGGCGCACGGTGGCCTGATCGCCTCGTCGCAGGCCATGCTGCAGTTTGGCCGACTCTTCAGTGTGGGCTACCTCACCCGCGGCACCGGCGCCACGCAGTCGAATGACATCGGCCTGCTCGTCCCGGCGACGGGATTTCCCGATGGGAGCGACGCTTTTCACACCGGCTCGCTGCCGGGCTGCAGTAGTATCCTCCGGCAGCTCGGGCGCGGCCCCGGACCGGACGACGATCTGGTGATTCACATCGTTTTCAATCGCCGCCACGGCACCAGCGAATGGGCGCAGGAAACCTCGAATCAGATCATCGCGTGGCTCGATTTCATCGATGGCCTCGGCACCTGGCCGACCGCGGTATGCGATGGCTTCTGGGTTTTGCCTGGAGTCGAAAATCCCGCCGCCGGAGATGGCGGATATCTTTCCGAAATCCAAGGACTCGGCTCAGCCGTGGGTCGGCTGGGCGATGGCAGCCGCCTGCGCCTGAAACCGGGCACCAGCCACTGGACGGGCAACATCACCAAACGTCTCGAATTTTCTGCGCCGGACGGAACCGTGGTCATCGGCGCGCCCGACTAACCCGCTGCTCTTCCCATGAAATCACTCACGATCATTTGGCTCGCGCTCATTTTCACGACGGTCGTGTTGCACGACGCACGTGCGCAACTTCCCGCCGCGACGACCGCGCTGGCGGATGAAGTCGGCAAGCGCATGCCGGCTGCCGAGCGGAAGCGGCGGGTTCTCGAAAAATTGCCGGACGGTCGCCAATACCAGCGCCACGAAATCCGCGCCGTGCTCACCGAGGACTACGCCGCAAGTCTGTCTGGGCTGGGTGGGCGGAGGCAGCGGGCTAGGGCTCATCAGATTGTGCAACTGCATCCCGCGATCCTGAGGGTGGAGTCGGGCAATCCCGCCGCACGCGCCTGGCTGAATGCACTCGCATTCCCCGCCCCGATCGCCGAGGTCGCGGTGCAGGGCAAGCGAGGCGACGCCATCCCACGGATTGCCCGGACGGTGATGCTCATCCTTCGCCGCGGGGAGGATGCGGACGCTGTCCTGCCCGCGCTGCGTGCGCTTCCGCAGTTCGAGAAGGTTTTTCTGAAGACCGTCCAGCCGCTAAACGAGGTGCCGACGGATGCGTTTTACAACCTCCAGTGGGCTCCGGCACAGATCGGCCTGCCAGAAGCCTGGGATGTCATTCCACGAGCACCGATCAAGGTGGCCATCATCGATACGGGTGTGAAACTGATTCACCCCGATCTGAGCCCCAGGATCGTCGGTCATGCGGGCTTTGGGGACTTTGATACAGGGGACGCCCTGGACTGGCAGTACGGCGGAGATCACGGTACGCACGTCGCGGGCATCGTCGCCGCCGCGCACAATGCCGTGGGCATTGCTGGAGTGAGTGACTACGCCCAAATCCTCGCCCTGAACTGCGCCACCTTTAACCATGACGAAAACAAGTATAAGATCACGAACGCAGATGATGCCATCGATACCGCTGTGGCGAATGGGGCACGGGTGATCAACTGCAGCTTTGGCAGTGGCGGCGACCTCGACGGAGCCATCAACGATGCGATCGACAACGCCTTCGAGCATAATGTTCTCGTCGTTTGCGCTGCCGGAAATGAGAGCACGGACATTGATGGGCAACACTGGGCGCAGAGCGCGGTGCCCTTTCTCGTTTCCGCCACCCGTTTGCTCTTTTCGGACAACCCGACCGGCCCCGTCATTTTCGCGCACGAATACAGCAATTTTGGCGACCGGATCGACATCGCCGCCCCTGGCACTGAGATCTACAGCACGGTGCCGCAGGGGACGGGTTGGGATTACAAACAAGGCACCTCCATGGCGGCTCCGCAGGTCGCCGGTGCCGCCGTGCTGCTCATGAGCCTGAATCCCAACCGGATTTACGATTCTGCGGCCAAGCACCTCCTCATCCGCATGGCCCAAGACGCCGGTCCTGCGGGCCGCGACCCGCAATACGGATGGGGTCATCTCCGCGTCCGGGCGGATTTCTGTCGGGTGCTCCGCGATGCAGACGCCTTCGTCAGCAACCTCGATCTGGCCCAAGCCCAAACCGGCAACTACGACTCGCCGTATCAGAGCATTCAAAGCGCTGTGAATAGCGTGGCGGATCACGCTGTTCTCGTCCTCAACGGCGGCGACGTCTCGGCCCCGTCCTTTCACTATCCCAACATCACCATCACCAAACCCTGCAAGCTTACCGTCCTGCCCGACGGGCCGGTGACAATCGGCCAGCCATGAACTCCGCGACCCAAGTCATGGAATTCCTCTTTAGGCACATCTTATGAGAATCATTGATCCATTCGCCCTAGTTTTGCTGGGGCTCATGTCGTTTTCCCTCACGCTGCATGCCGCCTCCAGAACCAGCGCGGACTATGCCTTCACGACAGACATCATCGATTCGGCCGGACAGCGTGCTGCCAGCGCCGACTATGCCCAGGAGGCCAGCCTGGGAGCCATTGCCGGGCTGGCTAGCAGCGCAAATGAAGTAGTTAAGCACGGCTTCATCGGCCAGCTCTACGAACTGCTCGGCTACGGGCTGCTCGCGTCGGATTATTACCCGGCGGAACTCGGCACCACGCAGCTTTTCCCCGTCCGCACGGCGGATGACGGGACGAATGTCGTCATCCCCACGGCGGGCTTCACCTTCAGCGTGCTGAGCGGGCCGCTCGCGAGCGTTTCGACGACGGGACTCGTGACGGCGGGAGCGGTTTATCAACACACCGCCGCGGTCGTGGGCGCGACGTCGCCACAGTTCGCCGGCCAGCTCGAACTCCCGCTCAATGTCCAGGAGACGGTGCCGGATAACTTTGGCAGCTACGCGGGC
Source organism: Chthoniobacterales bacterium (assembly GCA_038208565.1). Lineage (GTDB taxonomy): Bacteria > Verrucomicrobiota > Verrucomicrobiia > Chthoniobacterales > Chthoniobacteraceae > Chthoniobacter. The sequence goes on along the minus strand of JBBQYR010000165.1, from coordinate 3,653 downwards.
GATGGCCTCGCCGACGCGTGGCAGTTCCAATACTTCGGCCTCGACAACCCGCTGGCCGCACCCGGCGCTGATGCTTCCGGCAGCGGCCAGACGAACCTCTTGAAATACGTCGCCGGCCTCGATCCGCTCGATCCGAATGCGGTCTTTCGCCTGCGCATCGAGGTCGTTCCCGGTCAGCCGGGGCAAAAGCGCATCGTCTTCGGCCCGGTGCTGGCCGATCGCCTCTACTCCGTGAAAGCCAAGGCCGCGCTGACCGATCCCGCGTGGCAGCCGCTCGCCAGCGAAGCGTCCGACGGCTTGCTGCCGGAGCGCACCGTGACTGATCTTGAAGCCAGCGGGGGGCGGAAGTTTTACGAGGTCGAGATCACCAAACCGTGATGCGGCTCGACGAGTCCTGCTAGATCGCGGACTCGCGCCGCCGCCGTTCCATGGCCCTCGTGCAGGTCACGCGTTTTTCCTGAAGCTGGGCAGAGAGGCGCGCCTTTTCTTTCGGCCCGGTCGTCTGCTCGTGCGCTGCTTCCAGCGCGGCGCCGGCGCGTTCGGTCGGCGGGAGGGCGAAGTAGGCGTCGAGATTCAGCGGTTGATTGCGGCCCGGCAGGTCCTCGAACTCGCTCGACGCGATGGCTTCCTCGATCCGATTTTGCGCGAGCTTTTCCCAGCTCATGCCCCGTCCTTCGGCACCGGGAAGACCCACTTGTGGTAGAGGAAGAATTTTAGCCCGGCCAAAAAGAACTGCGTGGCTACGATGTCGAGATCGAGCGGGAAGCGGCCGACGGCGAAGGAGTAGTGCCAGTCAAAGTGCTTGAGCAGGGTGAGGGTGGTGGAGGAGAGCGCCCACATGCAGGCGACGGCGGCCACGTAGCGCGGCAAGGCGTCGCGTTTGCGCGCGTCGCTGCGGAAGTTGATGAAGTAATTCCAGAAAAAGAAAAACGTGGTGCTGACGCCGATGCTGCATGCAGAGATGCCCCAGATCGGGAGTTCGGTGTTCGCGCGGAGCCATTTGAAGGGCGTGGCGATGAGCAGGTAATTCAATCCCGCACCGGCCAGAAACCAGAAGAAGCGCGTGCGCACGGCCTGGCGCGGCTTCACATGATCTTCGGGCGTGAGTTGTTTCATCCGCGTATCTACCGCGAACTCCCGCGCGTAAGACAGGACGAATTGCGCATTGCGCTTCCCCATGCCGCTGACGACACAATCCGCCCAACCAGACATGCCCGCTTCTCCGCCCATCGCCTCGCGCCGCGTCGTCATCACGGCGCTCGGCGTGGTCAGCCCGCTGGGCTGTGGCGTGGGGGAAACGGAGCGGTCCTTGCGCGAGGGGCGCGATGGGGTGTCGGCGGTGACGGCCTTCGATGTGAGCAAGACGCGCTGCAAGACCGCGGGGCGGGTCGCGAACCTGGCCCCGGCGAAAGACGCGCGCCTGCACCCGGCGAGCCGGATGATGATGGCGGCGGCGGAGCAGGTGAAAGCGGCGGACGCGGGGTTTGCGCCGGAGCTGGTGGTCATCGGGACGACGAGCGGCGGGATGAGTTTCGGCGAGCAATTCTATCGCGCGAAGGTCGCGAAGCAGCGTCCGCGTGAGCAGGCGGCGTGGCTGGCGAATTATCTCCCGCACAAGCCGGTGCTCGATGCGCAGCAGGTCGGCGGCTGGACCGCGCCCGCGCAGATCATCGCGAATGCCTGTGCCTCGGGATCGAACGCGGTCGGTCACGCTTTCCAACTCATCCGCGCCGGGCTGCATCGGCGTGTGCTCTGCGGCGGTTACGATGCGATCTCCGAGATGGTTTTCGTCGGCTTCGATTCGCTGCAGGCTTCGACCGCGGAGAAGATCCGGCCTTTCGACAAAAGCCGCACCGGCCTGGTGCTCGGAGAAGGCGCGGCCCTGCTCGCGCTGGAGGATCTCGAGTCGGCGCAGGAGCGTGGCGCGCCGATTCTCGCCGAGGTCACGGGCTACGGGATCTCGACGGATAATCATCACCTCACGCAGCCGCACCCGAGCGGGATCGGCCCGCGACAGGCCATGGAGCGCGCGCTGGCCGATGCGCGGCGCACACCGGCGGAGATCGATTATATCAACGCCCATGGGACCGCGACGGCCTTCAACGATGCGACCGAAGGCACGGCCATCGCACAGGTCTTCGGCGACCGCGTGCCGGTGAGTTCCACGAAGTCGATGATGGGCCATTCGCTCGGGGCGGCGGGGGCGATCGAAGCGATCTTTTCGGTGCTCGCGCTGCGCGGGCAATTCCTGCCGCCGAATATCAACTTCGGCGAAATCGATCCCGCGTGGTCGCTGAACATCGTGGCCAACTCAGCGCGCGACGCACGGGTCAGTCGCGTGCTTTCCAATTCGTTCGGCTTTGGCGGGACCAACGCGAGCATCGTGCTGGAGGAGGTCGCGAAATGAAACGCCAGTCGCACGGCGTTGGCCTGGATGCGTTGCGAACGGAGAAAGGCAGAGATCAGAGGTCATTCGCTCCGCTCAGGATGACGGGGGAAGGGAGGGCGCGACCATGAATGCGCACATCGCCGGTCTCGGCTGGGTGACGCCGCTCGGAGTCGGGCTCGACGAAGTGTGGGCGCGGCTCGAAAGCGGAGACGTGGCCGAGAGCAAGACGCTGCTCAATCCGGAAACCGGTCGCGCGCACGCCTGCATGGCCGTGCCGCCGAAGATGGTCGAAGCGGTCGGGCGGAATCCGCGGCTGCGCCGGTCGAGTGCGATCAGCTATTTCGCGGTCAGCGCCGGGCTGGCGGCGCTCGCGGATGCCGGGATCGAGATGACGCCCGAGCTCGCCACGCGCACGGCGGTGGTCTTCGCGATCAGCGACGGCGGGGTGCTCTACACGCGGAAATTCTACGAGCAGATCGTGAAGCAGGGCGCGAACGCGGCGAGCCCGTTGCTTTTCCCGGAGACGGTTTACAACGCACCGGCGAGCCACCTCGCAGCGCTGCTGGGGATCGACGGAGCGAGCTACACGCTGGTCGGCGATGCTTCGATCGGCCTGACCGCGCTGCATTTCGCGGCGCAGTTGCTCGCGCTCGGGAATGTGGACCAATGCGTGGTCGTCGGCGCCGAGGAGTGCGACTGGATCTTGTGCGAAGCCTACGCCGACTGGCGCCTCGCGCACACGCCGCTGGCCGAAGGCGCGGCGGCTGTGGTGCTGCGGCGCGAAGGTCGCTGGAAAGTGACGACCCATGCCGGCGCGCCATTCACCCGTCGCCGCGAAGCCGCGGGCGCGCTTGGACGGGTGCTCGGCGAACTGCGCGCGGTGGAGCCCGGACTCATCGTTTCCTCAGCCAATGGGACGTTTGTGGATCGCGCAGAAGCGGCGGTTCTTCCCGCCGCGTCTCGAATGATTGCTCCCAAACGCCAGCTCGGTGAAGCGCCGGGAGCGAGTGCGTTGCTGCAACTGGTCCTCGCCGCGGTGGCGCTGGAAAAGCTGGAACTGCGACACGCTTTGGTCCCGGTGATCGGGTGGAATCAGCAGGCTTCCGCGGCGCTCATCGAGCGTGTGATACCAAATTGGTGAAATGATCAGACACCTGCCCAGCCCGGAGGGCTGAAGGAAATTAGCTCCGGGTGAAACCCGGAGTTTCGGACCACCATCCGATGCACCCCGGAGGGTGTGCCGGAAGCAGCCAGCCATGCACCT
>JBBQYR010000164.1:0-9471 GCA_038208565.1 Chthoniobacterales bacterium | reverse complement strand
GAAGCAGCCAGCCATGCACCTTCCCGCACCGCCTCCGGGGTGCCTCCGGTTTCTCTCGATATCCCCGGGTTTCACCCGGGGCTAATTTCCTTTCAGCCCTCCGGGCTGCGGGAGCGTCTGATTGTTTCCTGAAGTTGGTATGAGCCCAGCTTCACACAGAGCGCGGCCAGCGAACTCGTCGATTGCTTCTCGCTGAGCCGCCAGCAGCGGGAGATGAAGCCCGAGCAATCGAGCCCGACCGCGCTCGCGCTCACCGCCTTGCCGCCGAGCCGGCGCTTCTCCGCGTTGTAAAGATCGCCCGCGGCTTGGCCCGCCTTCACGCCGCGCTCAAAGCTCTCCAGCGAATCGAACCCGCCCCATTTGTAAGGCACGCCGACATACGGCTGGCCGGGCTGCCAGAGGTCGGGATTGCCGGTCGAGCGATCGGGCGTCCTGACCTCGATGCCCGCGCGATCGCGTCCGTGCAGGAGGTTGCGGTCGGTCGGCTGCCAGCGGTGATTGGCAAACGCCTCCGCAATCTGCAGCGCTTCCGCTCGCGTCGGCGGCGCGGCTTTTGCAAATGCGGGAATCAGAAAAGCGAAGACGGCGAAAACGAGGCTCCGGGTAATCATGGAAGGACAAAAAAATGCGGTGCGATTCAGTCTGCGTGAGAACGCGCACGTTTCCCCTGAAAGACGCCCGGGACAAGTGAAACTCGGTCGATTTACTCAATGAAACTATTTATCCCGTGGCTTGCGGTGTGCTATTTCTCGACGACGTTTCCACCCCACTGTGTGCTCCCCATGAAAGCCCTCCGTTGTCTTCCCCTGTTCCTCTGCATGGTCTCGCCGACGCTGGCGCTGGATCAAAACGCGAACCAGCAAAGTGACGTCTGGGAGATGGTCTTCGGCGTCTCCGGACTCGCCGCCGCGGGCGACGCGGACGGCGACGGCTGGAGCAACGCGACCGAGAGCGCCGCAGGCACCCATCCGCTCGATCCGAATTCCTTTCCGGGCCTGCAGATCGCCCCCCACGGGTCGGGTTCGCTGCTCGTGGCGTGGACGGGTTTGGCGGGGAAAAAATACTCGCTGCTGACTCGCGCGGACCTTTCCCAAGGCACATGGGGACCGGCCGCGCCGGACATGATCGGAGCGGGAGCCTCGGCCCAGGTCGCGATCTCGCTGAATGGGGCGCCGCGCGGCTTTTTCCAACTGAGCATCGGCGACCAGGATACCGACAGCGACGGCGTGAACGACTGGGAGGAAGGCGCGATCGGTTTCGATCCGACGCGCACGCGGACGGATCGCAGTTCGCAGACCGACAGCCAACGCGTGACCGCAGGAATCTCCGCGGCAAACACGATCTCGGTTTCGACATACGACGACACGATCAGCGAGCGCTGGCCCGATCCCGGGATCGTCGTCGTGCGGCGCACCGGCGGGCTGAAACCGCTCACGGTGAACGTGTCCTTCGGTGGCACGGCGGCGCGCGGCGTGGACTACAGCGTGCCCTTCGCGGGAGATGTCGTGACCTTCGCGCCGGGACAGCGCGAGGCCTTCGTAGAAGTGACCCCGCTCGCGGACAGCGACGACGGCGAAGCGGCGGAGACGCTCACCGTGACCGCGCTCGCGGGCATCGGTTACACGGTCGGCGCGCAGAACGCCGCGACGGTTTCGCTGCTCAACGAAACCAACGCGAGCGGGCCGTCGGCCAAAGCGGCGGCGCGGTTTTTGATCCAGGCGGCGTTCGGACCGGATCAGGACACCGATGGCGATCAGATCCCGCAGAACGTGGAGGAAGTGATGACGCTCGGCTTGGAGGCGTGGATCGATCAGCAGTTCACGCGGCCAGTCGGGACGCTCTCACCTTTCGTGCAGTGGGCGGCGGCGCAGCCGGGGTCGGCGGAGATTTACAACGACACCAAACAGGACGCGTGGTGGGGCCGCGCGATGGGGTTGCGCAAGCTGCGACCGGACGCCGCGACCGAGCAGGACCCCGATCCGCTGCGCCAGCGCGTGGCCTTCGCGCTCAGCCAGATTTTCGTCATCTCCGACCGCATGGAAGCGCTCGCGGTGAACCGTCTCGGCATGACGAACTACTACGACATGCTGGTCACGGGCGCGTTCGGCAACTACCGCGACCTGCTCTTCAACGTCGCCACGCATCCCTGCATGGGCCTGTATCTGAGCCATCTCGGCAACGCCAAGGCCAATCCGGGTGCGAACACTTTCCCCGATGAAAATTTCGCGCGCGAGATCATGCAGCTCTTCAGCATCGGGCTGTGGCGGCTGGAGCCGAATGGGCAGCGCAAACTTTCCGACGGCACCGATCTCGATCCGCTCGGCAACGTGGTCCCGGTCGGCGAACCGATCCCGACTTACGGCAACGCGAACATCACGGAATTTGCGCGCGTCTTCACCGGTCTCTCGCATTGGAACTCCGGCTTCAATGGCTACTCGGACAACTTCACGCAGCCGATGATCGGCTGGGACGCCTTCCACGATCTCGCGCCCAAGACGCTGCTCTACGGCGCGACGACACCCTTGCACACCGCGAGCAGCGGCAGCACCGGCACGGCGACTTTCGCCGACGTGAACGCGGCGGTGTCTAATCTCTTCAACCACCCGAACGTCGGCCCATTTGTGGCACGCCTGCTCATCCAGCGGCTCGTGACATCGAATCCGTCTTCCGCCTACATCGGGCGCGTTGCGGCGAAGTTTAACGACAACGGCAACACCATCCGCGGCGACATAAAGGCGGTCGTGAAAGCCATCCTGCTCGATGAAGAAGCGCGCGATCCGGTCTATCGCAACGACATCACGTTTGGCAAACTGCGGGAGCCGTTTTTGAAGTGCGTAAACTTTGCGCGTGCCTTCAACGCGACCAGCCAGTCGGGCTGGTATTACCTCGACGCCTTCACGCTCGATCATGTGCAGGAGCCGATGAAGAGCCCGAGCGTCTTCAACTTTTTCCTGCCGAGCTACACGCCGCCGGGCGCGCTGGCGCAAGCCGGACTCGCCGCGCCGGAGTTCCAAATCGTCAACGCCGCATCGGGCGTGACGGCGCCGAACTATTTCTGGAACAGCATCGACGGCGGGCTGCATCGCTGGGGCGTGGGCACCGCGGCTTACGCCACGCGGCTGAGTCTCGCGCCCGAACTCACGCTCATCGCGCCGAACTACGCGGGCAACAACACGCCGCCACTCCCGGCGGCCGATCCCGACGCGCTACTGCGCCGACTCGATCTCGTCCTCACCGGTGGCACGCTCACGCCGCGCAATTTCCAAATCATCCGCGAAGCCATTCTGCGCATCCCGCCGGGTTCATCGGAATGGGCGATGCGCCGCGTGAAGCTCGGCATTTACCTCATCGTCACCAGCCCGGAATTCGCCGTCCAACGATGAACGCACTAACCAAACAACCGCCGGAAAAGCGCCGCGAGCCCGGCTTTGTCGAGCTGGCGATTGGCAATGGCGATCATGGCGTCGTAGAGCGCGTCAGGCGAAGCAGTCGCAGTGTCGATTCCAGCGAGTTCGAGGCAAAGCAGCGCGGAGCCGATCCCGGTGCGTTTGTTGCCGTCGAGGAAAGCCTGCGCCTGCGCGATGTGGAAAGCTTAGGCTGCCGCAACCCCGAAGATATCCGCGCCGCCGTAGTAAAAATCATTTTGCGGCTGCGCGATGGCGCTCTCCAAGCCCGACTGATCGCGAATCCCCTCGCTTCCACCGTGCTCACGCAACGAGCGCCGGTGCAGTTCGAGCACCATCTCCGACGACAGGAAAACGATCTCAGCCACCGCCGCGCCTCTCTATTGCGCCAGTCGCCGAAGCAGCTCGCGATGTTTCTCAAATACCGCATCCAGCGCGGCGGGAACGTCCGCATCCGCAGGTTGCGCGACGCGAACCTGCGGCTCCGCCCCGCGCACCCGTTGACGCAAATCCGCGGCCAGTTTTTCCACCTCCGCCAGTTCGGCGGCCGTGAGCGTGCCCAAAGCTTCTTTGATTTCAGCGACCGACATGCGGCGAAACTAGCCCACGGCCCGCTCCTCTCCAACCCCGATTTTCCCCGATGAAAACCCGCCGCCATTTCCTCCGCCAAACCGGCTGCGCCGCGATGAGCAGCCTGCCCCTGCTCAATACACTGCTCAATCTCCGCCTCGCCGGGAGCGTCGCTGCGGTGACCACTCCGAGCGCGGGCGAATACCGTGCGCTGGTCTGCATCTTCCAATCCGGCGGGAACGACAGCTTCAACATGCTCACGCCGTTCAGCGGGCCGTCAGCAACCGCCGCGGACTCTTACGCCGAATACGCGGCCAGTCGCTCAGCGCTGCGCCTACGCAAAGTCATCGAGGGCGCACTGCCCGCGCAGTTGCTGGAGATTTCGCCGACGAACACGCCGGGCCGGACCTTTGGCGTGCACTCCGGCATGCCGAATCTCGCGCAGCTTTTCGAGACGGGAAAAGCGGCCTTCGTCGCCAATGTCGGCACGCTCATCGAACCCGTGTCCAACCGCACCCAGGTCGCGCAATCCCTCAAGCGCCTGCCGCTCGGCCTGTACTCCCACAGCGACCAGATCGAGCAGTGGCAGACGAGCGTGCCGCACAGCCGTTCGGGGCTCGGATGGGCCGGAAAAATGATGGACCTGATCAAGCAGGTGAACCCCAACCAGACGATTTCGATGAACATCTCGACCGACGGCAGCAACGTCTGGCAGACCGGCGTGAGCGATGCCGAATACGCGGTCAATCCCGGCAATGCGCAGGACTCCAATGGCGGCGCGGTCGCGCTCACCGGCTACGACGCGAACTATGCCGCGAACGACTTCGTGGACGCCACGAGCGCGGCGATCGACAGCCAGCTCGCGCAGCAATACAGCAACCTGTTCGAGGAGACGTTCCAGAAAAAGCGCCGCACCGCAAAAGACGCCTACGCGCTCTACTCCTCGGCGACCAGCGCGGCGCTGCCGGGGAACGTCACTTTCCCGAATACCGGCGTCGGTCGACAACTGCGGCAGATCGCGAAGACGATCATGGGCCGCGTGCAGCTTGGCCAGGTGCGGCAGACGTTCTTCGTGAACAGCGGCGGCTGGGATCACCACAGCGGCACCCTCGCGATGCAGGCCGCGATGCTGCCCGAGATCGATGCCGCGCTCGGCGCCTTCTGGCAACAACTCGGACTCATCGGGGTCGATGGCAGCAACCCGAGCGGCCTGCAGCCCAAGGTCACGATCTTCTCCGCGTCCGATTTCGGTCGCACACTGACCAGCAACAGCAACGGCTCCGATCATGCGTGGGGCGGCAATGCGTATGTCGTCGGCGGCAGCGTGCTGGGAAAAAAGATCTACGGCAGCTACCCGAGCCTCGCGGTGAATCCCGAAACCGGCGGCGAAGTGAACCCGCTCGACACCGGCCGCGGTCGGCTCATCCCGACGACGAGTTGCGATCAGTTCTTCGCCGAGATGGCGCTCTGGCTCGGTGTCCCGCAAAGCAGCCTGCCGTTGATCTTGCCGAACATCGGAAACTTTTTCGCGGCCGGGAGCAGCACCCCGCCGCTGGGCTTTCTCGCCTGAGCGGCGACGGAGTTTCGCGCCAAGGACGCCAAAGACGCGAGGAATGGAAAACAGCAGAAATTTCTGATTCGTGAGTCTTGGCGTGCGTGCCGCGAGACCCTATCCCGCGCACGCCTGCTGGAGCAGGCGAAGGAACTCGCGTGCGGCGCGGCTGTGGTGATGTTCCTTGCGCCAGAGCACGCCGATGGTCCGCATCGGCTTGGGATCGGCGAGTGAGAGATAGACGGGCTGGCCAGAGCGCTTCGGGTGGAGCGCGAGTTTCGGGATGAGCGAGATGCCGACGCCGCTGGCGACGAGAGCCTGGATGGTTTCGAGCTGCGCGCTGCGGAAGGCGATTTGCGGGTGGAGATCGTTGCGGTGGCAGAAACGCAGGGACTGGTCGGTGAGGCAGTGACCTTCCTCCATGAGGATGAAGCGTTCATTTTCCAGATCGGTCAGGCGGACGCGGGGCTTCTTCGTGAGCGGATGGCGCGGCGGGACGGCGAGGAGTAGTTCTTCCTCGAAGAGCGTCTCGCGGATGAAGCGCGCGTCGGCGATCGGCAGGCTGATGATCGCGAGGTCGATCTCGCAAGCGGCAGCGCTGGCCAGCAGTTGCGCGGTGGTCGCTTCGTGGATGCGCACTTCCATGCCGGGGCATTCGCGGGAGGTCAGCGCGAGCACGCGCGGGAGCAGATACGGCGCGATGGTCGGGATCACGCCCACGCTCACCTTGCCGCGCACCTGCTCGGCGGCGTCGGCCACGTCGCGGCGGGCGGCATCGACTTCGCTGAGGATGCGCGCGGCGCGCAGGACGAGCGCTGCACCCGCGGAAGTGAGCACGGCGCTGCGCTTCAACCGGCTGAAAAGGCGCTCGCCGAGTTCGGATTCGAGCTTCGCGATTTGCTGGCTGAGCGAGGGCTGGGAGATGTGGCACTGTTCGGCGGCGCGGCTGAAGTTGCCCGTTTTGGCGACGGCGAGCAGGTAGCGGAGCTGGTGGAGTTCCATAGGCGATGCCTATGATTACGGAAGGAACGAAGTATTTCCACTATCGTCACGAAAACGGATACAACCTTGCGCTGCTTCCTGCAGCGCCCAACCATTCACCACCATGCCGACCGAAACCGCTACCCCTCAAACCTCCGAAGCCAAATGCCCCTTCAATCACGGTGCCGCAGTGAATGGCGCCGCGACGACCAACCAGGATTGGTGGCCGAACCGCCTGAAGATCGAGCTGCTCCACCAGCACTCGGCGAAGTCCGATCCGATGGGCGAAAGCTTTGATTACGCCGAGGAATTCAAGACCCTCGACTACGCGGCGCTGAAGCAGGATCTCGCCGCGCTGATGACCGATTCGCAGGACTGGTGGCCGGCCGATTTCGGGCACTACGGCGGCCTCTTCATCCGCATGGCCTGGCATAGCGCGGGCACGTATCGCACGGGCGATGGCCGTGGCGGTGCCGGGCGCGGGCAGCAGCGCTTCGCCCCGCTCAATAGCTGGCCGGACAACGTGAGCCTCGATAAGGCGCGCCGGCTTCTTTGGCCGATCAAACAGAAGTACGGCCGCAAGATTTCGTGGGCCGATCTGATGATCCTCAGCGGCAACGTGGCGCTCGAGACGATGGGCTTTAAGACATTCGGTTTCGCGGGTGGTCGCGCGGACACCTGGGAGCCGGATCAGGATGTTTACTGGGGGCGCGAGACGACGTGGCTCGGCGGCGACATCCGCTACTCAAAGGGTGGTTCGCCGGGCGTCGCAGGCGAGGGCGTGCTCGTGAAGGACGACGATAGCGAAGCGCCGCACTCGCGCGACCTCGAGAACCCGCTCGCCGCCGTGCAGATGGGCCTCATCTACGTGAACCCCGAAGGCCCGGACGGCAATCCCGACCCGCTCCTCTCGGCGAAGGACATCCGCGACACCTTCGGCCGCATGGCCATGAACGACGAAGAAACCGTCGCGCTGATCGCGGGCGGCCACACCTTCGGCAAGACCCACGGCGCTGGTCCGTCGGAGAACGTGGGCGCTGATCCCGAAGCCGCATCGCTCGAAGAGCAAGGCTTTGGCTGGCGGAATAAATTTGGCACCGGCAAAGGCGCCGACGCGATCACCAGCGGCCTCGAAGTGACCTGGACGACGACGCCGACGAAGTGGGGCAACGGCTATTTCGAGAGCCTCTTCGGCTACGAATGGGAGCTGACCAAGAGCCCCGCGGGCGCGCAGCAGTGGCGGCCGAAAAATGGCGCGGGCGAAGGCACCGTGCCGCATGCGCACGATCCGGCGAAGAAGATCGCGCCGTCGATGCTCACCACCGACATCGCGCTGCGCCTTGATCCGGCTTACGAGAAAATCTCGCGCCGCTTCCTCGAAAACCCCGACCAGTTTGCCGACGCCTTTGCCCGCGCGTGGTTCAAGCTCACGCATCGCGACATGGGTCCGCGCGACCGTTACCTCGGGCCGGAAGTGCCCGCGGAAGAACTCATCTGGCAGGACCCGATTCCGGCGGCGAATCACCCACTCATCGACGCGCAGGACATTTCCTCATTGAAGAGCAAGATCGCCGCGTCCGGCCTCACCGTCGCGCAACTCGTCTCCACCGCGTGGGCATCGGCTTCGACCTTCCGCGGCTCCGACCTGCGTGGCGGCGCCAATGGCGCGCGCGTCCGTCTCGCGCCGCAGAAGGATTGGGAAGTGAACCAGCCCGCGCAACTGGCGACCGTGCTGAGCAAGCTGGAAAGCATTCAGAGCGCTTTCAACAGCACCGCCACCGGCAAGCAAGTCGCGCTCGCCGACCTCATCGTCCTCGCTGGCGGCGTGGGCGTCGAGCAGGCCGCGAAGGCTGCCGGCCACGACGTGACCGTGCCCTTCACCCCCGGCCGCGCCGATGCCTCGCAGGAGCAGACCGACGTCGAATCCTTCGCCTTGCTCGAGCCGATCGCCGATGGATTCCGCAATTACCTCAAGGGTAAATACGCCGTGCCCGCCGAGGCCCTGCTCGTCGATAAAGCGCAGCTCCTCACCCTCACCGCGCCCGAGATGACCGCCCTCGTCGGCGGCCTGCGCGTCCTCGGCGCCAATGCCGGCGGCGCTTCCCACGGCGTCCTCACCACGCGGCCCGAAACGCTGACCAACGACTTCTTCGTCCACCTGCTCGACATGGGCACGGAGTGGAAACAGGTCTCGCCCTGCGGCAATGCCTTCGCCGCGTTCGACCGTAAAACCGGCGCGCCCAAATGGACCGGCACCCGCACCGACCTCGTCTTCGGCTCGAACTCCATTCTCCGCGCCCTCGCCGAAGTCTATGCCTGCGCCGACGGCGAGCAGAAGTTCGTCACGGACTTCGTCGCCGCCTGGACCAAGGTGATGAACCTCGACCGCTTCGACCTCGCATAATGCCAGAGACGTGCCCGCGCCGTCGCTCGTGGGCTGAGCCGCTCGCTGATCCCGCAAAGAATCGCCAACCCTGCCTGTGGAACCATCCGCAGGCAGGGTTTTTTGCTGGTGAGAAGGCGGCCCTGCGGGGGCAAATTCAGTCGGGAAACTCCGCAAACTTTAGCTTTGCTGAGACGGCATCTCCTTCTTCCCAAGCCAGAGCGATTCCCGATTTTGTCCGAGCCCCGCTGGCCATGCGGGCCGGCCTGGCCAGGACGCTGGCCGGTTCGTCTCCGCGCTGCGCGTAGAGCGCGCCGTTTTGCTCCCACAGGATCGTGGGACGCGGGCCACCGATGACGAGCGGTTGAGCGCCGGTGCCGAGGAGGGTTTCGGCGCCACTGGCCGTGGTTCGGAAAACCGCGCCTTCCCGCCGCCAGGCGGTGAGGACTTCGCCGTGGGCACCAAAGGCCAGACCGCCGCCGTCCATCGGGCAACCTTGCAATTTCCAAGAGCCCTCGCCGAGCTTGCGCGCGCTGCTGAACGTGCGGCCGCCGACGGTGGGGGGGGCGGGGGGGGGGGGG
>JBBQYR010000163.1:0-9489 GCA_038208565.1 Chthoniobacterales bacterium | reverse complement strand
TGCAGTGCGGTGGTGGGCGTGGAGGAGATCGAGAAAGCGGCGCATGGGCGGGCGCGGAAACTAGCGCGAATAATTCCTTGCGTCACCTCCTGCGGCGTCTAATCTTTCCCACTCTTTTCCGGGGGTTGGTAGCTCAATGGTAGAGCAGCGCCCTTTTAAGGCGTTGGTTGAGGGTTCGAGTCCCTCCCAACCCACTCCTCTGAAATACTCCGGGATGCTGATGGATAAAGGGTTTCGAGGCTATGAGGTCCGATTCTGGTTCGAGCGCATTCGAACTCTTAAAAGCAGAAAATACCCCATGTGACTGGCCCCTAATTGGCCCGCGTCGCCTTTCTGAAATCTTGGCCGGTTACGATCACTTCCAAGTCTCTCTCTTCGCATACCCGATCTGCACATAGACGAATGGTGGTTGATCGTTCTGCCGCTCGTAGACCTCGTTCATGTGGTCATTGACGGGCACCTCGATGTGTTCAGGGACGGCAGTCGCATCAATGATTTCTCCGTCCCTGCACCCGTCGATGAATTCGATTGGAAATGTGGATTCAGTCATGGCGTCAATTTGGACGCTGTTGCCACGGGAATGTTCATCGGCTTGGCCAGGGTGCGACTTGCTCATCCCGGATGCACGATAGAGAGTCGGTAATGCCCCTCGAATTGAACGCGTTGGAATCCCGTATTCTCGGTTGCCTGCTGGAAAAGGAGCGGCAAACTCCTGAAAATTATCCACTGTCGCTCCACAGTTTGACGGCGGCGTGTAACCAGAGCACCAACCGTGATCCCATTACGGCGTACGATGAAAAGACGGTCGAAGTGGGGGTGAATGCTCTGCGGGAAAAGAAACTCGCGATGGTCCTCTTTGGCGCCGGATCACGGGTGCAGAAATACCGTCACCGGCTGACTGAACACTACGAACTCGATCCCGAAGAAATCGCGCTCATTTGTGTGCTGCTACTTCGGGGGCCACAAACGCTCGGCGAATTGCGCACCCGGACAGAACGATTTTTCACCTTCGCGAGTTTGGAAGCGGTTCGAGAGTGCCTGGAGCATTTGGCCAAGGAGGAAACCGCGTTGGTCTGTTTGCTCCCGCAGCAGCCTGGCCAAAAAGAGCAACGCTACCTCCAGCGTTTGTCGGCCCCGTTGATCTTCCAACAACCTGCCGATGAATCCTTAATGCTCGAAGCCCCCTTGGGGGGAGATTTGCGGCAGCGCGTGGAGGCTTTGGAAAAGCAAGTTGGTGAATTGCACGTGGAGTTGCAGCGCGTCCGCGAAGAGTTCACCGCCTTCCGCCAGCAGTTTATTTAAATGGCAGGCTGAACCTTCCCAAGAGTGCTCCAGAACACGTTAAGGCTCGAGCTTTTCAGTTGGTGTCTCATTTGAATCCAGCGGTGCGGATTCGGCCGTTGGATCAATGACTTCACCTGCGGCTTTGCCCACATAACCGCCGATTACCGAACCGCCAGCCAATGCCACAGCGACACCGACGGGGCCAGCTACTGCGGCAGCGACTACAAGACCCGCAGCACCCAAAGCCGCCGCACCAACGCCCGTCGCGACAGGATGGGCTCCAGCTTCTCCAGTCAAAGGGTCTGCGTTCGTGTCTGGCTCGGGATTTTCGGGATCGATGCTCATGCACTTAAATCGAGTGCCGTGAGGCGACCGGCTGCTTCTCTTTCCCGCACGGAAAATTTTCAACAATGCTGATCGCGCTTGGTCACAGCTTCGGGCTGAACCGGTAACAGATTTGGACTTTTTTGATATCCACGGTTTATTTCACTAAACCGCATAGACCCCCTCTTTGAGAGTCGACGCGGATCTTTTCGAGTTCTGCCAACAAAAGGAACCTCATGCCCATCCACAAGGTCTCGCTAGCCATTGCCATTTTCACGGTTTTCATCCTGCGTGCGGGGGCCGTGGAGGTTGCGAACATTCCTGAAATTGGTGTGCACCAGCCCATTTTGACCGTGGGAAAAAATGTGCATCCTCAGAATTTAATGGTCGTTTTCACAAAGGTAGATGCGAACGGGTGCTTTTTTACGGATCACGCCGACCGAAATCGACCAGTGTTTGATTTCTATTGGCTGATGGACGCCAAGCATTACAAGCCGGTAAACGGCTTGATCAAAACTGAAATCGGCAAACGCCTCGAGTGCCAATTGGGAACGAGCAGTCGGACGACCCAATTCACAGTCAACATGAACGATCTGAAAGAGGTGGACTGTGATATCAGGGATCCGAAAATGGACGTTTACGCTATCGGAACCGGCGATGCCCGCGACGTAGAAGCGCAGATGAACCTTGGGCCTTCCAATGGTAACATGCGGATCAAACTTTCCTCCATCTACACAGAAGGCCGCGCCTTCCCACCTGCAGTTTACTCTGTAACCCTAAAAGGCGAGGAAATCGTGGATGGCAGGCGCACCGGTAACATGGTGACGCGCAGATACGCCGCGAAGAACAGGCCCAACTAGATACCGAGAGGGTAGAGCTTGCTTCGATTTGACCCTAAGTGGTGTTCACGAATTATTGTGTGTCCGAAAAACGTCGGGGGTGATTGAAACTTTGGTTGACCAAATCGCCCGTGCGCAAAATCATCAGCGATGCGATGTGGCAGGAACTCGGGGCGGCGGTGCAGGCGGCCAAACATTCGGCGGCGGGAGCTCCCGGCGAACCCAGTGATCGCGAGTTTCAAAGAAGCGGTGCTCCATCTCCAGCGGACCGGAAGTCCGTGGCGGGATTTGCCCCCCAAGTTGGGTTACTGGCACGCGGTCTACATGCGCTTCCGGCGCTGGGAGGGCCGTGGAGTTTGGCAGCGTTTGTGGAAAAATTCGCAAGCTGAGCCGTTCGCCGGCGCGCGTGGTCTGCTCCTGGATTCGACGACCGTGCGGGCGAGCACCAAGCTCCACGCGGCCACCCTCGACGAAAACTGCGCGGTCGCCCTCCACCTGACGGCCGGCCACGCCCACGACGGTCGGCGGTTTGAAGCCCTCTACGAAAGCCTGGAGGTGGACAACGTGCTGGAGTTTGCCGCGCTCGACAAAGGCTACGATGCCGATCGCATCCGGGAACGTCTCACGCTTGACGGCATCGAGGCCGTCATCCCCCCGATCAGCAGCCGCTCCAAAAAGCTCCCCTACGACAAGGAACTCTATCGCAGTCGCAACCGCGTCGAGCGCTTCTTCAACAAACTCAAACAATTCCGCCGCCTCGCCACCCGTTACGAAAAACTGGCTGAAACCTTCTTCGCCGCGGTCTGTCTCGGCGCCGCTTTCCTCATTACCAAGAATACGTGAACACTACCGAGGGCGACGCCAAGGCCTGGCCGGACGACACGCTGAAGTGGCCGACGCTCGGGGAAGTGAGCGACCGGGGTGTGACGCGGTCTCGCTTTGACTCTCGTTCCCAAGGTCAGCGCAGCGCTTTCGAAACGAGATGGCACGAGATGGCGAAGTGAGGAATGCACCCCGTTGTCATCCTCGCTCCATCGCCTACCCAGTTCGGAACCGAGGGGAATCGCCAGTGGCGAGGCAGGCTCGTGGAGTGCTTGGGCTGGCGATCGAATCATTCCGCGGGTGATGAGCCGTGCGGGGACGAACGCTGATCAATGTTGGTGGGAGTGGTCCAAGGCTTCGACGACTTCCTGACGGCGGAAGCCGTGGAGCATCATGATGGCGGCGGTGGTGCCGTGCGGAAAATTGAGAAGATTGAGCACTGCCGATATGGTGACGAAGGTTCGGCCGCGCAACTGGAGGCAGCAAACGCCCGCCATGATCATCATCGCCCCAAGCAGCCAGCCAAACGTCATCTGGAAGGCCATGTAGCCGGCAATCAGCCGGCCGAAGAAACCGCGGGAGGCCTCGCCAGCGACTGCGGGGTTGAGGAGTTGGGGATCGATGATCGCGCCTTGGAAAATCGCCAAGGCGGAGAACATGACCGTGAGCAGCCCTACACCGATTTGGAAATACCCCATGAAGGTCAGATATCCCACGCCGCGCGGAAAGGGTGAGGAAGGAATGGACATCGATGGTTTCATGGCGATGTCGTTTCGGCACTGTTCGGCTGCTGGCGGGGAAATGGTTGGATGAATCTGCTTTATGCACGCGTCCGTTTCCAAAGCGCTTCCCTAACTTTGGGAACGAGAAGCCGGTCTGGCTACCACCCGGGGCGACGCGAATCCGCTGCCCAAGCTGCCGCATCCATCCCTGATCAGGGTTGCTCCGTCCTTGTTCGCGCTTTCCAACTCAAAGGAGGTTCTGGATACTCCCGGCGATGAAGCTTTTCCTCCCACTGCTCGCGCTGCTTACCGTTAGATTCGCGCCGGTGATTCAGGCCGCGGAAGTGGTAGTCGTTCGGACAGCCGCGGAACTGAAGGAGGCCTTGCGCGCGCCGGTGCCGGGGACGACGATCCGGATCGGGCCGGGGGAATTTCCCGGTGGCTGGATGGTGTCCGGCGTGGCGGGGCTGACGGTCGAGGCGCTGGATGCCAAGGCGCGCCCGGTCTTCCGCGGCGGTCGCGGGGCGTGGCAGTTTTCCCAATGCGCGGGGCTGACGGTGCGCGGGTTGGTGCTGATCGGGCAGACGGAGAACGGGCTGAACATCGACGACGGCGGGCAGCGCGAGCGCCCGGTGCGCGGGGTGAAGATCGAAGGCGTGGAGGTGCGCGACATCGGGCCGCAGGGCAATCACGACGGGATCAAGCTCTCCGGCCTAGACGACCTGACGGTGCGCGATTGCCGGGTCGAGGGTTGGGGCGGGCAGGGGATCGATATGGTGGGATGTCATCGCGTGCTGGTCACGGGCTGCGAGCTGCGGGGCAAGGATGGTTTTTCCGCGTCGGCGGGCATCCAGATGAAAGGCGGCTGCTCGGAGATCGTGGTGGAAAAATGCCGCTTCGTGCGCGCCGGGGAGCGACCGGTGAATATGGGGGGCTCGACAGGCCTGGAGTATTTCCGCCCGCCGGGCGCGCTCTACGAAGCGCGGGCGCTCACGGTGCGCGACTGTGTCATCGAGGGTTCGCCGTGCGCGGCGGCGTTTGTCGGGCTCGATGGCGGCGAGTTTTCCGGAAACACGATCTTGTATCCGGAGAAGTGGATCTTCCGCATCCTGCAGGAGACGACGGTCGCGGGGTTCGCGCCGTGTCGCCAGGTGGTGGTGCGCGGGAATCGCATCGTCTTCCGCCGCGCCCAGGTGGCGATCGAGTTGAATATCGGCACGGGCACGGCGCCGGAGACGTTTGAGTTTGCGAGCAATCGCTGGTTTGCCGAGGACCGGCCCGCGGCGTCGAAGCCAAAGCTGCCAGTGGCCGAGAGCGGCGGCGAATACGGCGTGGACCCGCGCTGAGGGCAGAGCAGTGGTTTCGGGCCTGGCGACCTCGCGGGTGGCCCTGACTCCGCGGCCGGGGGACGGAAGCGTTCGGCGACTCGCTTCACGCCGGGGCCGGCGCCGTGGGCCATGCCTTTGGGCAGAGGCCGCTTGGCCTCTCGATCGGAATCTCGCTCTCGCCTCCGGCGCGGATCACGGTAATGAGTGGAGCTAACGTGATTTCTCCGCTCGCCATCGCTCCGCGTTCCCTGCCCGACCTATCGGCGGAGGAGTTGGCCGCGTGGATGGAGCGCGAGGGATTCAAGGGCGGGCATGCGCCGCGGGTGTTGCGGCAGATGTTTGGCGTGAATGAGGAGCGCGACAGCGAACGGATGCCGGCGGGATTGGCGGAGCGGCTGCAGGCAGCGTTTCCGCGGGAAGCGGCGAGTCTCGCGCGGCGGCAGGTGTCGGAAGACGGCACCACGAAGCTGCTGCTGCGGCTGGCCGACGGGCGCACCGTGGAGTCGGTGCTGATGCCAGACTTTCACCCGGACCGCGCGGCGGGGTGTATCTCCAGCCAGGTGGGCTGCGCGATGGGGTGCGACTTTTGCGCGACCACGCAGACGGGTTTTGAGCGGAATCTGACCGCGGGCGAGATCGTGGAGCAGTTCCTCCAGCTCCGCCGCGAAGCACGCGCGGCCGGGCGCACGCTGCGCACGATCGTCTTCATGGGCATGGGCGAGCCGATGCTGAATCTGCGCCACGTCCTCGCGGCGGTGCGACGCATCGCCGATCCCGCGCTGGGCGCGTTTGGCTGGCGGCAAATCACCCTCTCCACCGTGGGCATCGTGCCGGGCATCGACGAACTCCGCGCCGCGGATCTCGGCGTGCATCTGGCCGTGTCGCTGCACTCGCCGGACGACGCCACGCGCGCCGATCTGCTGCCGATGGGGCGGCGCTTCGACGTGCAGGAAGTGCTGGCCGCGGCGGATCGTTATCAGGCGAGCAGCGGACGCATCACGACCATCCAGTATTGCCTGCTCGACGGCGTGAACGATTCGCTCGCGCAAGCCCGCGACCTATCCCGGCTCCTCGCAGGCCGGCACATGCGCGTGAATCTCCCGCGCTACAATCCCACCGGTCTCAGCCTGCGCGGCCGCACTTACGCGCCGAGCAGCGTGGAAAAAACCGCGGCCTTTCTCGCCGAACTGCGCACCCACGGCACCGTCGCCCATCTCCGCCGCGCCCGCGGACCGGACATCGACGCGGCCTGCGGGCAGTTGCGGAAGCGCGAGTCCCCTCAGTCGCACTGAAAACCGCGCGCCGGCAGGCTCCGCCCGCGTCGGTTCCTCGGCCTTTCCCTAAAGAAGTGGGGCGAGCGGGGCCACGAGCCATTCCGAGAAACGCTCGCTCACCGGGCGTTTCTGGAATTCCTCCAAGCGATATGGCTTGGACACGCGGAGATCCCGCTCGAAGACGGCATCCATTTCCGCGCCAAACCCTTCGTCGTAGATCGTGATATCCAGCTCCTCATTAATCTGCGCCGAGCGAGAATCGAAATTCGACGAGCCGATCATTGAGAAGATCCCGTCCACGACCATCGTCTTGGAGTGGATCATCGTGGGCTGATACTCGAAGATCTTTACGCCGCCTTTCAGCAAATCCCCATAGGCTCCGCGCCCGGCGGACTTCGTCATCGGTTGATCGTTATGCTGGCCGGGCACGAGCAGGCGCACGTCCACCCCGCGCTTCGCTGCCGCCGTCAGGAGCTCGACCTGATTGTGACTCGGTGCGCAGTAGGCGTTGGTGATGAAGATGGTTTTCTCCGCCGAGGCAAAAGCGACCGCCTGCACCAGCGAAGTGGGCGAAACCGAAAATGAGTGCGAGGCGATGAGTTGTGTCTTCAGGTTGCCGGCGGGCGCGAGCGGCGGGAACTCCGCGATGCCGCTGAGCGTCTCGCCGGTTTCACGCACCCAGTGCTGCTGAAACGCCCCTTGCAGTTTGGCCACGATAGGGCCTTCCAGCCGGGCATGCACTTCGCGCCAGTGCTCCGGCGAATCCGCATTCCCCGCCCACTCCTTCGCAAAACCGGCGCCGCCCGTGAAGCCGACCTTGCCATCGATCACGAGCACGCGCCGGTGCGTGCGGCGGTTGAGCTTGTCCACCCGCCACGAGTGCGCGTGGTGGTAGTAGGCAAAGTGGCAGCCCGCGTCGCGAAACGCCTGCTCGTCTTCCTCGCTGAAGTCTGAACTCGAGCCCACACCATCGAGTAAGACGCGCACGCGGACTCCGGCGCGCGCCCGTTCGCACAGTGCATCGCGGAACTGCGCGCCGATCGCGTCGGAGTGGAAAAGGAAGGCCTCAAAGTTGACGCTCGCCTTCGCTTCGCGGATCGCCGCCAGCATCGCCGGGAAAATCTCCTCGCCATTGTGGAGTAACTTCACCGAGTTCCCTTCGAGCGGGAGGGGGTCGGCCAGCGCGTGCGCCGAGGCGAAGAACGCCGGATCGCTCGTCGAGAAATCATGCTCCGACCGGTAATCGACCACCTCTCGCTTGAGGAAAACAATTCCGAATGCGGCCATCGCCACGAGCACCACGAGGAGGCTCACGAGCACGATCCAGATGACTCTCCAAGGATGATTGGTGCGGGGCGTTTTTTTGCTCATGAGAATCGGGTGCAACCCCCTAATCGCACCAGCTCCCCTCCGCAGATGGATGCATCTCCAACATCCTGCGCACTGGCGGAACGCTACGCCCATCGCCCGGCCAGCCTGCGAAAAGGAAGGTGTGCGGATCGCCACCTACAACGTCCATAGCTGCATCGGCGTGGATGGACTTTGCGCGCCGGAACGCATCGCTGCCGTCATCGCCGAAATGGACCCCGATGTGGTCTGCCTGCAGGAACTCGACGTCCAACGCCCACGCACCGGCGGAGTGGATCAGGCCGCGGAGATCGCCCGGCTTCTCGCCATGCAGTTCCACTTCAATGCCACCATCGACGAGGTCAGCGGTCGCTACGGCGATGCCATCCTGAGCAAAACCTCGCTCACCGTCGTTCAGGCTCGTTCTCTGCCGGAAGTCCCTCGCCCGCTGCCCCGCGAGGCGCGCGGCGCCATCTGGGTCGGGACTGAAGTCGCCGGCCAGCCGTGGCAGATCTTCAACACGCACTTTGGACTCGGCCACGGCGAACGCCGGCTCCAGGCGCGTGCTCTCGTCCGCGACTGGATCACCCCCGCGCTCGCCGGGCCGCCGATCGTCGTCTGCGGCGATTTCAATTCGCGGCCCGCCTCCGTCATCCATCAAATCATCGGCTCGCCCCTGCGCGATGCCTTCACGCAGAGCTGCCAGCCCCGCCCCTGGACTTTTCCCACCCGGTGGCCGCTGGTCTGCCTCGACTATCTCTTCGTCAGTCCGGAAGTCCGGGTCGATCGGGCCGAGCGCTGGTTCTCAGCCACCGCTGCGCGCGCCTCGGATCATTTCCCCGTCGTCGCGGAGATTCACTGGCGGTAAATCTCGCGCTGATCCGCGGGGAAAAATCAGTCCCTTATTATCGTCGGCCACACTTCTGCGATTGGAACCCAGCGGTCTTCGCTGCTAGCACTCTCCGCATGAGCCAACCCAAGATCGTCGCTTTCGCCGGCAGCCTGCGCGCCGGGTCCTTCAATAAAAAACTCCTCGCCGTCGCCGTGGACGCGGCCCGCGCGGCGGGTGCGGAAGTCACGGTCGTCGATCTCCGCGAACTCGCGCTCCCGCTTTTCGATCAGGATTTGGAAGATGCCAGCGGCCTGCCCGAGGGCGCGAAGAAATTCAAGGCGCTGCTCCGCGCGAGTGATGGCTTCCTCATCGCTTCGCCGGAATACAACAGCTCCATCACCGCCGCGCTGAAGAACGCCATCGACTGGGCCTCGCGCGCCGAGTCCGACGACGAACCATCGCTCGTCGCCTACAAGGGCAAAGCCGCCGCGCTGCTGGCCGCTTCGCCGGGCGCCCTCGGCGGGCTGCGCGGCCTGGTCACGCTACGCAGCATTCTCGGCAACATCGGCGTGCTCGTGCTGCCCGATCAGGTCGCCATCCCGAACGCCCACGAAGCCTTCGACGACGCGGGGAAACTCAAGGACGAGCGGAAGGCGAAGCAGGTGGCCCGGCTCGCGAGCGCGCTCGTGGACCTCGCGACAAAGCTGAAAGGTTAGC
>JBBQYR010000162.1:0-9506 GCA_038208565.1 Chthoniobacterales bacterium | reverse complement strand
GGGCAGGGGAAGGACCGCATCGTGGTGCTCGAGGACCAGGACGGCGACGGCACTTTCGACCGGCGCACGGTCTTCATGGAAGGGCTGAATCTGGTCAGTGGCCTCGAGGTTGGCTTCGGCGGGGTGTGGGTCGGTGCGGCGCCTTATTTGATGTTCATCCCGATCGCGGATGGCGATGCGCCGAAGCCCGCGGGTGAGCCGAAGATCCTGCTCGATGGCTGGGGCTACGGCGATACGCACGAGACGATGAACACTTTCTCTTGGGGCCCGGACGGCTGGCTTTACGGCTGCCACGGCGTCTTCACGCACAGCGTGGTCGGCAAGCCCGGCACGGCAGAAGACGCGCGGGTGAAGATCAACGCGGGCATCTGGCGTTATCACCCGACGCAGCATCGTTTCGAGGTCTTTGCCGAAGGCACGAGCAACCCGTGGGGACTCGACTTCAACGAGTACGGCCACGCAATCATCGAGGCCTGCGTGATCCCGCACCTCTGGCACATCGTCCAAGGTGCGCACTACACGCGCCAGGCCGGCCAGCACTTTAATCCGCACCTCTACGGGAATATCACGACGATCGCCGATCACGCGCACTTCGCCGGCAAGACGCCGCATGGCGGGAACGGCCGCAGCGATTCGGCGGGCGGCGGGCACGCGCACGCCGGGCTGATGGTTTACCTCGGTGGAAGCTGGCCGGAGAAATATCGCGGGCAGGCGTTCATGAACAACATCCACGGCGCGCGGATCAACATGGACATCCTCGAACCGAAGGGCAGCGGGTATGTCGGCAAACATGGCGCGGACTTCATCCTCTTCAACGACGCGTGGTCGCAAATCGTGAACCTGCAATACGATCAGGACGGCTCGCTTTACCTCATCGATTGGTACGACCAGCAGCAGTGCCACACGCGCAATGTCGGCGATCACGACCGCGCCAACGGCCGCATCTTCAAGGTGGTCTATGGGGAGACGAAGACGACGGCGGTGGACATGACGAAATTGAACGATTCTCAGTTGATAACGGAGCAGCTCAAAAAGCAGGAATGGCGGGTGCGTCACGCGCGGCGGATTTTGCAGGAGCGCGCGACGGCCGGGAAAGTGGGGCAGTTAGAGATCTCCTTTCTGCGCAGCATGCTGGGACTGGAGAAGGGCAACTTCGGCACGATCACAGTGAACGACCCGAAGGGCGTTGCCCACGCACTCGAAAGCGAAGAAGCGCACTTGCGGCTGTTGTGGACACTGCATGTCGTGGGTGGCCTGCGCGAAGAGGATGGGCTGAAGCTGCTGCAATCGAAGCATCCTCATGTGCGGGCGTGGACCGTGCAGTTGCTCTGCGAAAACTTCGGTGAATCCGACATCGGGAGGGCGAGCGTCGCCGCCGGCTCAAACAGCAGAGATGACATCGCGCGGAAACGCGCACCCTCCCCAGCCGTGCTCGATGCGCTGGTGCGGCTCGCGCGGCAGGATGAATCGCCAGTGGTCCGGCTCTACCTCACTTCGGCGGCGCAGCGGCTTGCGCCCAAGCAGCGCTGGGACATTCTTGCTGCGCTGCAAGTGCGCGGGGAAGATGCGGGTGATCACAATCTGCCGTTGCTGAATTGGTACGCCTTCGAGCCGCTCGTCGCGGCGGATCATCAGCGCGCATTGAAGCTGGCATTCGACTCGAAGCTGCCGCGCACGCTGGAGTTCACCGCACGCCGCGCCGCTTCGCTCAACCTGCCCAACGCCATGAACGCAGTCGTGGCCACGCTGGCCCGCGCGACTGATGACGAGCGGCGACTGGCGATGCTCACCGGCGTGACCGCGGCCTTGCAGGGCCAGCGCACGGCGCCTTTGCCCGCGGGCTGGGATCGGGTGGAGACGAACCTCGCGGCGAGCGCGAACGCGGCCATCCGCAGCCAGACGCAGGGGCTTTCGCTCACCTTTGGAAGCGCCTCCGCGCTCACCGCCGCGCGGGAAATGCTGAGCGACAAGAGCGCGGGCGTCGAAAGTCGGCAACGGGCGCTCGCGGCCTTGCTCAACGTCAAGGACGCGGCCCTGCCGCCGCTGCTGCTGCAACTCGTGAACGAGCCCGCTCTACGCGCCGCGGCGATTCGAGGTCTGGCCGCTTTCAACGAACCAAAAACGCCGACGGCGTTGCTGGCGGTCTACGCCACGTTGCCGGAAAACGAGAAGCGCGACGTGCTGCTCACGCTCGTTTCTCGCACGGCGTTCGCTCAGCCGCTGCTCACGGCGATCGCGGAAAACCGCGTTCCCGTTCGCGACCTTTCCGCAGAGATCGCCCGGCAACTGCGCGGCCTGAATCAGCCCGACCTCACGGCGCAGCTCGACAAGGTGTGGGGTGTGACGCGGGAATCGCCGGCCGACAAGCTGGCCGCCAAAGCCAAATACAAGCTGCTCATCAACAACCCCGCGATGCCGAAGCCCGATCCATCGCGGGGACGCGCGCTCTTCGCGCAGACCTGCGCCGCGTGCCACACTCTCTTCGGCGAAGGCGGCAAGATCGGTCCGGACATCACCGGCTCGAATCGCGCCGATCTCGACTACCTCCTGCACAACATCCTCGATCCGAACGCCGAGATTCCGAACGCCTACCGCACGGCGATGATCGAGCTGAAGGACGGCCGCGTGCTCGCTGGCGTGGCCAATCAGCAGGACCCGAAGGTCGTGAGCATCGTCACGCCGAACGAGACGCTGACGCTCCCGCGCAGCGAAATCAAAGCGCTGACCATGGCAGAAATGTCGATGATGCCGGAAGGCCTTCTCACGCCGTGGAGCGAGCGGGATGTGCGCGACCTCATCGCTTACCTACGCAGCCCGGCTCAAGTGCCGCTGCCCGCGAAATAACTCCCGATGGTCTGGTCGCTGCGCTTGGCCGAACTAGCGGACGCCCCTGCGTTGGAAGTGCTGATCGCGCTATCGGTCGAGGAGTTGCAAGCGGCGACTTATTCGCCAGCGCAGCGGGCGGCGGCGCTGGGGCCGGTCTTCGGCGTGGATCGGCAGTTGATCCGCGATGGCACCTATTTCGTGGTCGAAGCGGAAGGTGGGATCGTCGGGTGTGGAGGATGGAGCCGGCGGCGAGCCATGTATGGCGGCGACCGCGCCCGGGCGGGCGAAGACGCGCCGCTCGATCCGCAGCGTGATCCGGCGCGCATCCGGGCATTCTTCGTCCACCCACAGTGGGCTCGGCAGGGGATCGGGCGCGGGCTGCTGCAGGCCTGCGAAGCGGCGATCCGCGCGGGGGGATTTTCACGAGCGGAGTTGGTCGCGACCCTCGCTGGTGAGCCGCTTTATGCGTCGGCTGGTTATGCCGTGATCGAGCGTTCGGAGGCGGCGCTCCAGGACGGGCTGAGTTTACCAGTGGTGCGGATGGGCAAGGCGCTCCCGCTCGAATAACCGCAGGCGCACGTTTGCGGAAAAATGACTGGCTCCGCGGATTTGGTCAGCCACCATTTCGAGAACCTTCCATTCACCTCATGCCTCTCCACCTTTCTCCGCTTCCCCGTCGTGAGTTCCTGCGCCGCTCACTCGCGGCGAGTCTTGGCTTGTTCGGCTGGTCGGCCCTGCGCGGCTATGCGGCTGGTGGCGATCCGGATCGCTGGGCGCTGCTTTCCGATACGCACATCGCGGAAGATCCGGCGACGATCGCCCGCGACGTGAATCTGGCGGAAAATCTGCGCTCGGTGATCGCGCAAGTGCGCGCCTTGCCGACGACTCCAGCGGGCCTCTTGCTCAATGGCGACTGCTCGCTCGATCGTGGGATTCCTGGCGACTACACGACTTTGACGAACCTTTTCCAGCCGGTGATCGAGGCGCGGCTTCCGCTGCATTTCCTGCTCGGGAATCACGACGAGCGCGAGGTGTTTTGGTCGTCGCTGAAGGATGTGAAAGCGGCGGCACTCCCCGTCGCGAGCAAACACGTGGCGGTCGTGGAAGCGGCGCGCGCAAATTGGTTCCTGCTCGATTCCCTGGAGGTGACGAAGCAGACCCCCGGCCGACTTGGCGACGAGCAGCGCGCGTGGCTGGCGAAGGCGCTGGATGCACGCCCAGACAAACCCGCGCTCGTCATGGTCCATCACAATCCCATTCTCCCGGATGCGGTGAAAAAAACGGGCCTGCTCGATACGGCGGAGCTGCTCGAAATCCTCGTGCCGCGGCGACAGGTGAAGGCGCTGTTTTACGGCCACAGCCACACGTGGCGGCGAGCCGAGCAGGATGGGATTCACCTCATCAACCTTCCCGCCGTGGCTTACTGCTTTAAGCCGGAGGAAGTGACGGGTTGGGTGGATTGCCGCCTGCGCGCGGATGGGGCTTCGCTCGAAATGCGCGCCCACAACACGCAGCACGCGGAGCACGGCAAGGTGACCGACCTGACCTGGCGCGCCGCTTAGCGTCGGCGGCTGAGCCCGGCTTTTTCCAATCCGCCAGCCAACGCGGCGAAAGACTTCTGCGCGGCCACGCGGGGATCGTAGCCCGGTTGCTTGAAGATCATGCCGCTGACTTCGACCACGACATCACCGCGGTAGCCGAGCGTTTGCAGCTTCTTGAAGTAGGCGCCGTAGTCGGTCGTGCCTTCGCCGGGTAGGAGAAACTCGACCTTGTTGTCCGCCGACATACGCCCGTCTTTTACGTGGATGAAGCGGGTTTGCGGCAGGATGGCGGTGAGCGTCTCGTCGAGCGCGAGGCCCTGCAGTTGGAAGTGGCTGAAGTCGTAGGCGAGCTTGATCCACGGGCTGTCGGCCGCGCGTTGCAGCCAGAGCAGGCGCTCGGGATTTTGCACCGCGCTCATGATGTGCGCCTTGATCGCGACGACGCTCTTGGCCTCGGCCGCTGCGGCGGCCCAGACGCGCAGGCTTTCGGCCATGCGCTCCTTGACCTGATCCCACTCAGCGGGCTTGCCGCCGAGCACGGTCTCGATCGGCGGCGGCGAATCGGGAGCGAGGTCGTGGGCCAACTGGGCCGCGGCTTTGAGGCGCTCCACTTGTTGCTTCTGCTTGGCGTCGTCCACGAGCAGCGAGAAGTTTTCCATTAATCCCGAGACGCGCAATTTTTGCGCGGTGAGCGTTTCGCGGAGCTTCGCCCGATCCGCTGGCGAGAGCAGCGCGGGGACGGTCGGATACCCTTCGAGCAGGCAAAGCTCGACGTTGTCGTAGCCAGTCTCCGCGCATGCTTTGAGCGCGTCGTCGAGCGACAGCGATTTCATCCCGTAGAGGGTGAAGCCGAGGCCGAACCCGGCAGCGGGTTTTTCTGCGGCGAGCAACGAATGACCGAGCCAGCCGAGGCTGGCGGTCGCGGCAGTCTGGCGCAGGAAATGGCGGCGGCTGAGCGGAGAGGACATGGCGCAAGTCGGTTGTCGCGGACTACGAAGCGGCGTTGAGCATGCGCATGAATTCGCGCATCAGTGGCGCATTGTCGTGCCAGGTGCGGGCACTGACGAGGTGGCCGTCGATGACGTGGGATTTGTTCACGTAATTCGCGCCGCCTTGCTCCACATCGAGTTGGCACTTGGCCACGGTCGTGATCGTTTTGCCGCGGATGACATCGGCCGCGGTGAGGATCTCGATGCCGTGGCAGACCATCGCCACGGGCTTTTTCTTGTCGAAGAAGTGCTTGGTGATTTTGAGGAGATCCTTGTCGTAGCGCAGGTATTCCGGGGCGCGTCCGCCGGAGACGAACAGGCCCACGTATTCCTCGGGCTTTACGTCCTTGAAGGCGATGGTCGCGCGCACATGGTAGGCCGCGCTTTCCCTGGTGATGTCCCACTTCGGCTCGTCCTTGGCCTGCGGCGGGATTTCATGCAGCACGCCGTGGTAGAGGCGCGCTTCGGGTCCAGCGACCACGGCTTCGTAACCGTCCTCCGCAAGGCGGAAGATAGGGTAGAGCGTGTCCATGACTTCGGTGGCATCGCCAATCGGAATGAGGACTTTCTTGGACTTCGGGGAGCGCTTGGATTTTTGGGGCATGCGCGACTGCTAGCAGGTTCTCCCGATGCCGCCAAGGGGCACGCCAGCGGAGTTGGTTTTTCGTTCGCTTGAAAAAAGTGAGAAGGGAGTCGGGCGGGCGTTTTTTTCCCGATCGACTGCGACCATATGGTGACTGTGGTGTTCTCTCCGGCCTGCTCATGTTCCGTTATTTTTTCCTGCTTTTATCCACTGCGATCACCGCTCTCGCCGCGTCGGAGCGCGCTGCGGCTAAACCGAATATCGTCTTCATCATGGGCCGAACGTCACCGAACTCCCGCTGGACCGCGACATCATCGCCCAGCAACTCAAGGCCGCCGGCTACGCGACCGGCATGTTTGGTAAATGGCACATCGGCCAAAAAGGCGTATACCAGCCGGGCAAGCGCGGCTTCGACGAGGCCATCGTGAGCATGGGTCAGCACTTCGATTTCGCCACGAACCCGGCGACCGAGTACCCCAAGGGCACCTACCTCGCGGACTTCCTCACCGACAAACCGGAACTGCGCCGAAGCCAGCGCGGCTTATTTTTTCGGGTTTAGAAATGCGATCAGGTCCGCGAGTTCTTGCACGTTCAGGATTTGATCGAGGCCCTGGGGCATGAGCGAAGCGGTGCCCGGCTGCATCTCCGTGACATCGGCGCGGGCGAGGCGTTCCTCGGTTTGCGGGCCGGTGGCGAGAAGCACTTCGTCCGGGGAATTCTTGCGCAGCAGGCCGAAGTGCTGGACGCCGTCGCGGGTCGTAACGGTGAACGGTTCGTAGCCCTGCACGAAGGTCGCGCTCGGGGCGACGATCGCTTCCAGCAGGTCGCGCGTGGTTCGCGCCTGGCCGATGCGCGTGAGGTCGGGGCCGAATTTTCCGCCCGCGTAGCCGATGGCGTGGCAGGCGGTGCAGGCGGCTTTGGTGCTGTTGAAGACGGCTTGTCCGCGGCGTTCGTCGCCGGCGGGCAACTCGGCGGCGAGCTTGGTGATGCGGGCGTTCAAGTGCGCGCTGTCGGAGTTCAGGCGAGTGACCAATTCCTCACCCGCGGCCTGGACCGGTGCGGAATATTTGGCGAGGACGGCCTGCAATTGATTCGCGCGCAATCCGCGCAGGCCCGGTGACTCCTTGAGCGCAGCGACCAGACGCAGACCGGTGGCTTCGTCGGGGCGGCGCGTGAAAGCTGCGAGCAGCTTGGGGGTTTCGAGCGGCCCGGTCGTGACGATGGCGGCGGCGAGCGCGGGGAACTGATCTGCGGTGAGCGGGGCTCTCGCCAGGATTTCGGCGGCGGCGGTGCGCACGTCGAGTGGATGGTTGGGCGGGAGTTGGGCAACCAGCAGTTTGAAGAGCGCTTCGTCGATGGCTCCGGGAGTGGTGCTGGCGGCGAGCGCTTCGAGACGCAACGGCGCAGGCAAATCGGTGCGCCGACCGAGGGCGTTGAGCGCAGTGGTGATTCCGGCGTGGCCCTGCTTCGGCAGCGGAAGACGCCGAGCGGTTGCAATGCTTGCCGGCAGCAGATCCGGCGCTGCGGTCTGGAGTTGTGTCGAGAGGTTGTCGAGCCACGCGGTGGGTGTTTCCTTCAAACCTGCGCCAGCCATCGCCGCGAGCGCGGTGAGCCGACCGGCGTTGCTCGGCGCATCGCGCAGAGTGAGCGCGAGCAACTCCTGAATGGCCGTCGCCTTCCCGAGTTGGCCCAGCACGGTGGCCAGGTCCCGGTCCTCACTTTTGGTCCGGGAGAGACGCTCCCGAAAGTGCGCGGCCAGCGCCGCTCCCCACTCCGACCGGTGGCCCACGACCCACATCGCCGTCTGCCGCAAGCGGGCGTCGGGGCTGACGAGGAGCGGGGTGACAAGCTCCGCGGTCAGCGCGGGCGACTTCATTTGGTCGAGTGCGACCACGGCCACGCGCCGCACGCGAGGATCGTTCGATTGCAGACCGCGCGCGGTTGTGGCCGCATCGCCGATCTCGATCAGGGCATAAATCAGCGCGTGTTCGCGGATGCGCGCCGCATCATCGGCGGGCGCGCCGAGGTTGGAAACCTCCCCTGCGGGAATACGGGCCGCGGCTTCCAGCAAAGCCGGCACCGCCTGCGCGTCGCCGATTCGTCCGAGCGCCGCAGCCGCGGTGCGATGCTCGAGCATGTGGAGCAACTGCGGCACCGCCGCGCGATCCCGCCAGAGCGCGACCGAGTTCAAGGCGGCTTGGCGGAGCTGCGGTTCGGGAGCGTCCAGCGCGGCGCGAACAAAGGCGCGAGCCTCAGGCGAATCGAGGCGAGTGGCGGTCCACACGGCGTTGATCTGCGCTTCGAGTCCTCGGGCGAGGCGCAGGCTTTCGAGGGCCGCCGGGCCTTGTTTCGCGAGGACACTGATGGCGCGTTCGCGCACTGCGAAGCGATCGTCGCCGAGTCGCGCCGCCCATTTGCTCGGCGCCGCCTGTTTCCAGTCGAGTTGCCAGCCGCGCGGGTCTTCGATCCTGGGTGCGCCAGTTTTTCGGACGCGGTAGATGGCGCCGAGGATGTCGGGTTTGGCGAGCTGCGACGTGGGACAACAGAGCTTATACCAGCCGCCGGTATCGACGATGAGCAGGCTGCCGTCGGCGTCCACGACCACGTCGGTCGGGTGAAAATCTGCACTGTCGGCGACGACGAAATCCCGATCCTCGGTGGCGAACGTCGGGCCGCGAGGCGTGAGCGGATGGCGGCTGACTTTGCGCAGATTGAAATAGGCGCCGAAGAGATTGCCGCGGAAGTCTTCGCCGAAACCAGCGCTGTCGTAGGCGGTCACCGCGGCGGGCGCGGCGGCGCCCATGTGGAGCAGATTCGGCATGAGGCCGCCGGTGGCGATGTGGCCTTCGAGCACGGCATGGTCTTTGCCGTAAAGCCCGCCGTGGATGGCGTGGATGAGTCCGTCGCGCTGGCCGCCGCCGGGCGTGATGAAGAAGGTGCTCGTGAGGATGAGTTCGCCCTCGGGTGTGAAGGTTAGATCGACGGGGTTATCCATGCCGCCGGTGAGCACAGGTTCGAGCCCGGAGCCGTCTGGCTGGGCGCGGAAGACGTGTGAGGCGCGGGTCGTGAAGGGGCGGCCGTTGGGCAGCGTGTAGTTTTGTTCGGCGAAGGCGCCTTTGGTCCAATAGAGCCAGCCGTCGCGACCGAGGAACGGGCCGTGAATATCATTGCCGCAGTGGCCGATCGTCTGGCCGTCGAACCACACGCTGCGCTGCTCGGCGACGCCGTCCCCGTCGGCATCGGTGAATTTCCAAATCTGGGGCGGCGCGCCGACGTAGAGTGAACCATCGAACCACAGCGCGCCCTCGGGGAACGAGAGTTTGTCGGCGAAGACCGTGCGGCGATCGAAGCGACCGTCGCCATCGGAATCCTCAAGGCGGACGACGTGATGCGGCCGGTCGGCGAGCTGCTTCTCCACGGAGTCGCCGGTGCCGGTGACGCAGGTGACATACAGGCGACCCTGCTCATCGAAGGCCGCGCTGATCGGACGCTCGACCAGCGGCGCGTCGGCGGCGAGTTCGATGGTGAAGCCGTCGGGCAGGGTGAAGTTGAAGCCGTTGAGCGAAG
>JBBQYR010000161.1:0-9560 GCA_038208565.1 Chthoniobacterales bacterium | reverse complement strand
CCCGTTTCTCTCAATATCCCCGGGTTTCACCCGGGGCTAATTTCCTTTCAGCCCTCCGGGCTGCGGGAGCGTCTGATTGTTTCCTGAAGTTGGTATAAGTCGTCTTCGAAGCCGCCCCACCCACAGATACCGCGCTGGCATTCACCGCCGTCGGCGCCGGACCCGTCTCCTCCGGCGTGAGCCGCGGCAGCGTCTCCTGCAGCGCATCGCCGCTCGGCAGCGCGGGCGGCATGGCCTGCCGGTAGAGCTTCATCAGCGCGTAGGCCTTTTCGTGGCAAAAGTTGCGCTTGCTCCGGGCGCGCCGCGCCCGGCTGAGGGCCAGCGTCTCCTCATCCGCGGCCTGCCGCAGATGTTTTAGGGGCGGTCGCTTACGCTCTCTGCGCTCCCCTTCCTCCTCCGCCCTCCATTCCCCTCCGCGTGTCCGTGATTGTTCCCGTGTCGCCGCGGATCTGTCGCTGCGCCCAAGTCCGCGGTTTCCTCCCCTGCCCGCCGTCAACTCGCGAGGGCGGTGTGCCAGCGGGCGAGTTCGGCGGCGACGTTTTGCGGGCTGGGGGCGCCGATGGCCTGGCGGGCGGCCATGCTTTTTTCGACGGTGAGGAGGTCGAAGACGTCGGCGCTGAAGGCGGGCGAGAGGGCCTGGTAATCGGCGAGGGTGAGCTGCGGGAGTTCGCACTGCTTTTGCCCGCAGAGGGCGACGGCGCGGCCGATGACTTCGTGGGCTTGGCGGAAGGGGATGCCGTGCTGGACGAGGTAGTCGGCGAGGTCGGTGGCGAGGAGCATGGGGTCGGCGACGGCGGCGGCGCAGGGGCCGGGATTGGCGCGGATGCCGCGGAGCATGGCGGCAAAGACGGTGAGGGCGCGGCCGATGGTGTCGATGGCGTCGAAGACGGGTTCCTTGTCTTCCTGCATGTCGCGATTGTAGGTCATGGGGAGGCCCTTGAGCGTGGTGAGGAGGGAGACGAGGGCGCCGATGACGCGGCCGGTTTTCCCACGGGTGAGCTCGGCGACGTCGGGGTTCTTTTTCTGCGGCATGAGGGAGCTGCCGGTGGTGAAGGCGTCGCTGATGGTGATGAATTTGAACTCGCTGGAGGCCCAGAGGATGACGTCTTCGCTGAGGCGGGAGAGGTGGATGGCGATGAGGGAAAGGGCGGCGAGGAGCTCGACGGCGAAGTCGCGGTCGCTGACGGCGTCCA
Organism: Chthoniobacterales bacterium; assembly: GCA_038208565.1. Lineage (GTDB taxonomy): Bacteria > Verrucomicrobiota > Verrucomicrobiia > Chthoniobacterales > Chthoniobacteraceae > Chthoniobacter. The sequence goes on along the minus strand of JBBQYR010000161.1, from coordinate 8,367 downwards.
TGCTATTGCGGGTGACGCTGGGGAAGCCGAGTTCGCGGGCGATGAGTTCGCGGTCGAGCAGGATGGTGGAGCCGGCGATGGCGCCGGAGCCGAGGGGGCAGACATTGATGCGGACGCGGGCGTCGCGGAGGCGGCTGCGGTCGCGGTGAAACATCTCGACGTAGGCGAGGAGGTGGTGGGCGAAGTAGACGGGCTGGGCGCGCTGGAGGTGGGTGTAGCCGGGGATGATGATGTCGCGGTGGCGGTCGCCGAGATCGACGAGGGCGCGCTGGAGGTCGGCGAGGGTGCCGTCGAGCCCGTCGCAGACATCGCGGAGGTAGAGGCGGAGGTCGAGGGCGACCTGGTCGTTGCGGCTGCGGGCGGTGTGGAGCTTGGCGCCGGGGTCGCCGATGCGGCGGGTGAGCTCGGCCTCGATGTTCATGTGGACGTCTTCGAGCTCGGTCTTCCACTGGAACTGCCCGGCTTCGATCTCGGCGCCGATTTCCTGGAGGCCCGCGACGATCTGGGCGCGCTCGTCCGCGGTGATCAGGCCGGCTTTTTCGAGCGCGGCGGAATGGGCGATGGAGCCGGCGATGTCATGCCGCCAGAGCCGCCAGTCGAAGCTGACGGACTCGGAATACTGCTGCAGGAGCACGGAGGTTTCTTCTTGGAAGCGGCCTTTCCACATGAGGGTAATTTTGAATGATGAATGCTGAATGATGAATTTCGGAGCGAGGCCGAAGCGGCACTCCGAATTCAGAATTTGGCTTTCTTCCGATTCTTGCAGGTGCCGCGCTTGCGGAGTTCGTCGCAGCTCGCCTCGATGCGCAGGCTCTTCGAAGCGGGGGAAAAGCCGAGGCGCTTGGTGATGCAGTTTTCAAGCAGCTCGATGTGCTGGTCTTCAAACTCGACGATCTTGCTGCAATCGACGCAGATCAGGTGGTTGTGCGTCGGGTGGTCGAGGTAGTTCGGGTCGTAGAATTTGTAGTCCTTGCCAAAGTCCATCTCCTTGAGCACGCCGCACTCCACGAGCAGCGGGAGCGTGCGATAGACGGTCGCGCGGGAGACGGAGCGATCCACCTCGCGCGCCATTTCGAGCAATTCCTCGGCGGTGTAGTGCTCCTTGGTGCTGAAAGCGGCCTGCACGATGGCGTCGCGCTGGGTAGTCCTGCGGAGACCTTTCTCAGCAAGATAAGCGTGAACGCGTTTGCGGACTTCGGATGGCATAGGCGCACTATGCCGGGCGGGTGCGGGAGCGTCAAACCCCGCGGCTAAAGGGACTTCGAAGCGCGGGCGATGAGGTCGGTCTGGTCCACGGGCAGCCAGGCGCCGCCGCCGTTGAATTCGAGCCCCACCTTGTCGTCCTTGATCGAGTGCAGAATGGCCTCCGAGCCTGCGGGCGCGACGAGTGAGCCGACGATCTTGCCATTGAAGACGGCGGGAAAAGTCGCGGCTTTGGTGAGGGTGACGGTCTTGGGCCAGAGCGCGCGATTGCCGGCGATCTTCTGCAGATCCGGCGCGACCTCGCCCGGCGATGGGCGCGGGGCGACGGGCAGAACGGGTGAGTCGGGCGCCTTGGCGGCGAGCGGCGCGGGAGCGGGCGCTGCGGGGGACTTCTTCACCAGCGGGGCGACATCGCCTTTCGAGTTCGCCGGCTTGGAGTTCGCGAAGAGCGGGTCCATCTCGCCCTTCCACTCGACCTTGACGACCGGCTCCTGCACCCAGCGACCCAGATACTCGCGGGCCAGCGGGGTCTTGCCATCCACGAATTTCCGGAACTCCGGGACCTTGATGTAATAGGCGGCGGCTAGGAAGACGACCGACAGCAGCAGGGCGACACTCCATCTCTTACTCTTTGTTGTGCTCATGATTTCCTTTGGTTTGGGCGTTTGTCCCGGGGAGAGACGCGGCAAACGGCGGATTCAGTCTCGAAAAGTGTGCGCGGCGCAAACGCCGCACGGTTTGACTCTTCCACACGAAGACGTTTCAAGCCGCATTTCCTTAGCGGCTCAAGCGCGATTTCTTTTTACGGCAGCCGCAGGAGCAGCGCGACCGCCTCGGGGATCTTCCGCTGCCGGGCGAGAATATGGGCGGCTTTCTCCACGAACCACGGCGGACTCTTCGGGTCGGTGGCCACGGCGAGGAGGACCTCGTCACGCTGGGCGGCGTCGCCCGCCAGGTCACACGCTTGGGCGAGTTGCTGCGCGTTCACGAGATTCTGCGGAGTCGTCCGCCAGACAGTCTCGAGGCGCGGGCGCGGCACCGTCGGCGCTTTCGCGGGAAAGGGCGGCTCGGGCACATGCGCAGCGAGCAGTTGCCAGGCGTGAGTGTCGTCACCCCAGGCGTGGAGGAGCGTCGCCCAGGCTAGGAAGTCCTTCTTCTCACGTTCCGGGTGCCGCGCGATCCATTCATCGAGCTGCTCGCGCTGTCCCCAGCGGGGCGCGAGCGCGTAGAAGTCGCGGATCTCGGGTTCGCTGTAGTCCTTGGCCGACGACCGCACCTTCCACCAGCGCCCGTAGTAATAGCCCTGCTGCGGCTCCGGCACGAGCCGGGCAAAAGCGAGGAGGAGGGAGGGATTGGCTTCCACATACCGGCCCCACGCGGCGCGGGCGGCGGGCGAGCGCGCGGTCTCCTGCCAGGCCGAGGCGAGCACTTCATCGCGATGAATGCCGCCGCGGGCCACGGTCTTCTGCCAATAAGGCAGCGCCAGCACGGGCGAGAGGCGTTGCACGGCGCGCGCCTGGCCGATGGTGAGATCCCACGAGCCCGGCAGGAGCCGCGCCGCGATGGCAAAGTGCCGCTGCCAGCCGGTCGGTTCCTCGCGGCCATGCAGTCGCAGCAGGCGGAATGCGGTGCTCTGGTGCAGGTCGGCATTGAGCGGAAACCAGCGCAAGCCGCCCTGCAACTCGGCGAGCGGGACGCCCGGCGGGACGGTGTGCCGCGCGATGAGTTTGATCAACGCCGTGGGCGACCAGGGCGCGCCGGAGGTGAGCAACGGCACGGCCCAATAGAGCACGATGACCAGCGGAACGAGCGCCGTCTGCCGCGGCTCATAGACGCGCCGCCCGGCGAGCGAGATCGGGCACGCGATGGCCAGCGCGGCGAGCGCAAAACCGACGGTGCCCCAGCGGTGCGCGGGCACATCGAAAAGCGCATGCACGAGCAGGCACGCGACGACGGCAAAGCCGCTGGCATGCAGGAAAAAGCTGCGGTGCCGGGCAAAGGTGTGGCGGAGCTGACTGCTGAGAAACAGGAACGCGGCGACCACGGCGAGCAGCACCGGCACGGCACCGACTTCCGTGAGCCATTGCAGCCAACTGCTCTCGGGGTGAATGGCGATCTGGTTCTCCAGCTCGAATTTCTGATAGAGCGGGAAGATCGAGGCGAAGCCGCCGAGCCCGTGGCCGAGCAGCGGAGCATCTCGCCACATGCCGATCGCGTCCTGCCAGACGAGGACGCGGGTGGCGTTGGAAATATTGCTCGTCTCTTTCGCCTGAAAGCGGGCGAAAACCTGCGCGCCAAAAACCAGTGCGATCGCGCCGAAAATGAGGACCGCGCCGAAAGCCACGGCCAGCGAGCGTTTGCTCCGCACCTTGAGAATGCAGAGTAAAAGAAACGCCCCGAAACCCGCGCTAAACGCGACGACGCCGCCGCGCGATTCCGTGGTCAGCAGGGCGACGAGGATGACCGCGACGGCGAGCAGGCTGGCCCCGAGCTGCAGCCACTTTTTTCGCCGCCCAGCCCAGGCGACACACCCACAGCCGACCAACGCCGACATGGCGAAGTAGCAGGCCGAGTGGTTGCGATTGGGGAATGGGCCGAAGCCGCTCCAGCCTGGCGTGAAGCGCAGGCCGTAGATGGCGTCGGAGCCCGGAGCGCGCGTGACGAAGGACACTACGGCCACGACCACCGCCGCGGCGACGAGGATCATCGCGAGCAGGGCTCGATTCTCGCGTTCCGCGGCAAGTCGGCGCACCCACAGAAACCAGATCATCGCCACCGTGCCGGCGAGCAGGCCCTCGATGGCGCGCCCGGGTTCCGGGTGATGGGTCACGGGCAATTGCAGGCCAAACTCGCGCGTCACCGTCGAGCGCCAGACCGTTGCTCCAAACCAACCAGCCGGCGCGAACTCCTTGAAAAGCATCAGCGCGACGAAGGTGATCGCGAGCCGATTTCCCCAGCGACTCAGCGGCACCACCGCCGGCGGCTGCACGAGGATGCCGATGAGCAAAAGCAGGAGCAGGACGATCTGTGGCAGGCGATCGACCGCGCCAAAGGCCAGCGGCGCCCCGAGGGCCATGAGCGCGAAGATCCCGATCGCGATGAGCTGCGGCAGCGTCCGCTGTGGCGGCGCCTCGCGATGCCCATGGCGCCGCTCGCTCCCGCTCATGCGCTCCACCGCTCCTTGGCTTTGACGATGACCGGGCGAAAGCACTCGGCGATGCGCTGCCACTCGACTTCGGTGCCCTTGTGCTGCGGGGCGTGCAACGTCCACGGCGTACTCCCGTTGTATTTGACCTCGATGTCGTATTCCCCATCCGACTCGCCCTTTTCCACGAAGCCCACGCGTCGCAGAGTATGCTCGAAGATCGCCCAGAATTCCTGCGCCGACTTGCAGCGCTCGGCTTCGAGTTCGAGCACCTGGGCCTGCAGCAGCGCGTATTGCACGAGACGACGGCGGCGGACCACACGGTTGAATTTCCGCCGCACGTCGTCCCAAGTCCGCAGGTAGTGGAAGTAGCGCAACGCGAGCAGCGCGAGGAGAAAAAGGACGCCGATGGCGATCGGCAACGTGCTGCCCTGGCTCCAGATGATGCTCAGTGCAAACAGACTCAGGACGAGGCAGATGCCGTAGAGGCCGAAGAGGATGCGGCGCTTGGAGAAGCCGAATTTTTCCAGCCGATGATGGAAGTGCTCGTCGTCCGCGTGGAAGATCGGGTAGCCGCGCAGGCCACGGCGGAGCATGGCGAAGGTGGTATCGAGGATCGGCACGCCGAGCGCGATGAGCGTGACGAAGAGCACCTTGGCCACGGAGCCTTTGTTCGAGCTGGTCAGCGACAGCGCGGCGATGGTGAAGCCGATGAGATACGCGCCGCCGTCGCCGAGGTAGATTTTCGCGGGCGGAAAATTGAAGACGAGAAACCCGAGCAGTGCGCCGGCCATGGTGAAGGCGTAGCAGGCCACGGCGAGCTGCTCGTTATTGATCGCGACGATGCCGAGCGTCACGGACATGCACAGGCCGAGGCCACCGGCGAGTCCGTCGAAGCCATCGATCAGGTTGACGATATTCGGCACGGCGATCAGCCAAAAAACCGTGACCGGCAGGCTCCACGCGCCCAGGTCGATGCTGCCGACGCCGGGATAGGAAAACTTCTCGATGTTCAGCCCGAGGCTGTAGACGACGATCGCCGTGGTGAGCTGGCCGAGCAGCTTTTTCCGGGCGCCGAGCGACTTGAAATCATCCCACAGGCCGAGGCCGTACATCATCACGCTGCCGAGTAGGATCGGGAACCAATTCGTCGCATTCGCCGGGCTCACCGCAAAGATGACGAGCAGGCCGAGGGACATCGCCAGCATCAGCGGCATGCCGCCGAGACGCGGGATCGGCACCTCCTGCTTTTTCCGCGACTCGTGGGCGTAGTCGAGCCCGATGCCGCGGTGCGCGAGGCGGATCACCCAGGGCGTGCAAGCGACCGCCACGGCAAAGCCGAAGGCGAAAAAGGCCAGCGTGTAGATCATTGCCCGGAAAAAAGAGAGAGCCGCGAGCCTTGGAAACAAAGAGCTGCAGCGGAGCCGGGGTGGATCATGAAAGGGAGTAACGGAAGCACGTGAGAATTAGCACCATGAGTGCCAGTGAGAGCAAGCGGCGGCAAGACCGCATGCGCCGGGGCTGGAAGTTCGGCTTGAGACCTGCTTTCTCGACGCGTGCCAAATCCCGACCGGTCGCTCCACTTCCCGCACGCATGACTTTGCCCCTTCGCGCCCAGCCAACCCCGGACGAAGCGCGCCGTGTCGAGTGGATCGATGTCGCGAAAGGCGTGGCCATTTTCCTCGTCGTGGTCGGACACATCACGGGCGGGCTGCTTTCGCAGAATGCGCTCCAGCCCGCGGCCCGCTGGCAGGCGATCTACGACTGGATCTACCTCTTTCACATGCCGGTGTTCCTCTTCCTCGCCGGCTGGCTGGTCCGTCAGCGCCGGTCCGGACCGGCTGCCCGCTCGATCGCGCGCTACACAGCCACGCTGCTCTATCCTTATTTTCTGTGGGGCATTCTCACCTGGCTCTTTCATCTCGGCGGCGATTCTCTCGGCGCGACCAATCACCCGACCAGCCTGTGGGTGCCGCTGGAGCTGATCTACAATCCGCAGGCTGGACCGTGGTTCCTGCACATCCTTTTTCTGCTGCACGTGCTCTGGCTTTTCGGCGAGCGGAGCAAAGTCGCGCGCGGTGTTTTGTTCGGGCTGGCGCTGGCGGTGCAGGTTTTCGACTACTCGCGCGGTGGGCCGATCATTTTCACCCTCTGCCGCACGGCCATCTACTACGCGCTCGGCTTCGAACTCGCCGGAATACTCGCGGCCCGACCGTGGAATCTCCCCCGCCCCGCCGCGTTGGCCGCCGCTCTCGCGTGCTTCGGCGCGATGACCGCGCTCTTCATTTTCCAACCCGCCGCGCCCGCGCTGCGGCTGCTCCTGCCGGGATGCCTCGGCACGGTCGGCACTTTGCTGCTCGCCCGCGCTTTCGAGGGCTTCGCATGGATGGCGCCCGTGGAATGGGCCGGCCGACACTCGCTCGCCATCTACGTTCTGCACGCCTTCGCACCGCCATTTGTGCGCTGGATTTTCGTCTCGCGGCTGCACGTCACCGATGGCGTTCCGATTCTGGCCGCGGGGGTCGTGGCCGCCTTTGCTTCCGTCGTCGTAGTCGTCTGGGCCGAGCAGCGCTTTGGCCTCACCTGGCTCTTCCGCTGGCCCACCCGGCGTCCATCTCCCGCAGCTCCTTTGCCCGTTTATTGAAAGCCCATGCGCATCCTGCTTCTCAACCAATGCTTTCACCCCGACCACGTCTCCACGGCGCAACATCTCACCGATCTCGCGCTCGGCTTGCAGGAAGCCGGGCATGACGTGACGGCCGTGGCCTCGAGCCGCGGATACGACGATCCCAAGCTGCGTTTCCCGGCGCACGAAGTCTGGCGCGGCATCCAGATCCGTCGCATCTGGACGCCCGGTCTCGGCAAACGGAGCAAGTGGCGGCGCTTCGTGGACTTCGCCGGTTTTTGGTTGTCCGCCACCTTCATCCTGCTCCGCCTGCCGCGGTTCGACGTCACCGTGTGCCTCACGTCGCCGCCGCTCATCTCTTCGCTCGGGACCGCCATCGCTGCGCTGAAGGGCGGCGCGGTCGTGCCGTGGGTCATGGATCTCAATCCCGATGAAGCCGTGGCGGCGGGCTGGCTCCGGCGCGGCGGCCTCGTCGAGCGCGTGCTGTCCCGGTTGCAAAATTGGAGCTTCAGCCGCGCGGCGCGCATCGTGGTGCTCGATCGGTTCATGGCGCAGCGCCTGGAGGCGAAAGGAGTGCCGACCAGCCTGCTCCACATCGATCCGCCGTGGTCGTACGAAGGCACCGTGCGGCACGACCTCGCCGCGCGCGACACCTTCCGCGCCGAGCACGGGCTCACCGGGAAATTCGTGCTCATGTATTCCGGCAACCACAGCCCCTGCCATCCGCTCGAGACCGCGCTCGCGGCAGCGCTGCGCCTCGGGGGCGACGACCGCTTCCGCTTCCTCTTCATCGGCGGCGGCAGCGAGCATCCGAAGGTGAAAGCCTTCGCCGTGCAGCACGGTCTCCGGAACATCCTCTGCCTGCCGTATCAGCCACTCGAAAAACTCTCCGGCTCACTTTTCTCCGCCGATCTCCATCTCGTCGCGATGGGCGACCCGTTCACCGGCATCGTCCACCCGTGCAAGATCTACAACATCCTGCTCCTCGGCCTGCCATTCCTCGCGATCTGCCCGGAGGAATGCCACCTCACCGACATCGCCGCGCAACTCCCCGACCCGCGCTACGGTCGCTGTGTGCGCCACGGCGATGTCGAGGGCTTCATCGCCGCCGTGCAAGCCGCCGCGGCGGATGGCGCGCTCCCACCTTCCGAAGCCGTGCGCCAGATCGGCGGGAAATTCGTCGGCGGCGTACTGCGACCGCGATTCATCGAGGTCGTGGAAAAAGCCGGCGCTTAGCTTTCCTTGGAAAACTCCCGCGCGATGGTCGCCGGATTCCCGCGCACCAGCACCCCGGGCGGCACCGTTTCCAGCACGATGCTGCCCGCGGCTATCATGCTGTCGGGCCCCACTTCCACGCCCGGCGCGACAAAGGCCTGCGCCGCCACCCAGGAGC
>JBBQYR010000160.1:0-9572 GCA_038208565.1 Chthoniobacterales bacterium | reverse complement strand
GTCCGGACAGCCGCTTTGGGTGATCTTGTAAATCGCGATTACTTCGCCCCGAGATCGAGGCAGACCGCCTCCTTCGTGCTCCGGGCGAAAACCTTGCCTCCGCTGACGACCGGCGTCGTCCAGCATTTGCCATCGAGGATCTTCGTGCGGGCCAGTTCCTTGTATTCCTTGGAGTCGGCCGCGAAGAGCACCAGTTCACCGGCGTCGGAGAGTGCCAGCACCTTGTCGCCGAGCAGCACCACGTTGCCAGGGCCGAAGCCGGGCTTCTCCCACTTCACTTCGCCAGTCTTCACGTCCACGGCTTTCACCGGGCCGTCGCCATAGGCCTTAAATTGAAACATGCCAAACATGACGCCGTCCTTGAGGACCGGCGTGCTCCAGTGGTTGGCGATCTGTTTGTCGCCGGGCACACGATAAATCTCCGACACCGTCCAACTCGTGCCGCTTTTCGCGACCTTGACCGCGCCCGCGCCCACGCCGTATCCGGCGGAGCAATAGACGATGTCCCCCGCCACGACAGGCGAGATCGCGGTCGAGACGCGATAGGGGAAATTGTAGCGCCAGAGTTCCTTGAGCGTCTTTGGCTCGACCGAGAGCAGACCGCTCTGGAGGAAGAAAATGATCTGCCGCTGGCCGTGGATCGTCGCCGCCGTCGGCGTGGAGTGCGTCATCTTTTCGTCGAAGGCCTTGGCCACGATTTTGCCGTTCGCCGGATCGATCGCGAGGAGCGATTCACCGGGGCCGCCGCCCGCGACGTAGAGCAGGCCGTCCTCGATCAGCGGCGACGCCGCGTTCTGCCACTGGATGTTCCGGCCGACATTTTCCTTCATGAGGTCGCGCGCCCAGATCTGTTTGCCGGTCGCGACGTCGAACGCCTGGAGATGCAGCGCCGCGCTCAAGGTGACCACCGTATTGCCGACCAGCGTCGGTGTACTGCGCGGTCCGTCGCCGCCCTTGTTGTCCTTCGTGCCGGAGTTGCCGCCGTCGTGCCCATAGTTAGCGACGCCCAGGGCCTGCTTCCACACTTCCTTGCCCGTCGCCGCGTCGCGCGCCACGAGCACTTCCTGCTTCACGCCTTCCACTTCCTGACCCTCGACGGTGAACGCCTTTCCACCGCCGACGGCGAATGAGCTGAACCCATTCGGCGACTCGACTTTCCACAGCACCTTCGGCCCCGCCGCCGGCCACGGCGCGATCTTTTCCGGCGAACTGCCGTCACCCTGCGGCCCGCGATATTGCGGCCAGTCGGCGAAGGCGGAGGGCAGCGCGGTGAGCGCGATGACGACGGGCAGGATGGTGCGGATCAGCATGATTTTTGGGTGTTTGTTTAGGATGGGAGTTTGGTTCGGGAAAGTGGGGGCGTTACTTCAAAGGCACGAGCAAGAGATCATCGAAACGAATCGCCGTGCCTGCGTATGGGCTGCCCCAGATGCCCGCGCGGCCCGCCGTCAGCGCAGTGCTTTCCTCGATCGTGATCATGGGCTTCTCCGGTTCGGGCGTGCCATCGGCCCAAGCCTTACCCTCGATCACCCAGCCCGCGCCGCTCTTGCGCACAGTGATGCGGAGCTTCGTCCACGCGTCCGAGGTCCAGACGAAAGGCACGCCCTTCTTCGGTTCGTCGCCTTTCACAAATTCGAGCTGCTGCTTCGCCGGGCTGACCTGCAGGCGATAGCCGCCGACGCCATTCAAGCTCACCCCGAAGGTCGGAAACTTGCGCCCTTTCTTTGTCCCGTGAAACCGCGCGCTCGCCGTCATGTCCTCCTTCCCGCTCGGGCCGAACAGCATCCCGAAAGAATCGAGCGGCTCACCGGGCAACTCCAGCACCTTGCCCGCGCCGTCCTTCTTCACCTCGAAGGTGCCCGCCATAATCATCATCTCGGCTGGCGCCTTATCGAGCTCCGCCGCCTCGAAGTCATTCTTGTAAAGCGGGTCCGCGGCCTGCAGGGATGCGGCCGCGGCGAACAGGGCGAAGAAAAGAGTGCGGGGAAAAATCATAGGGCGGGAGACACGGATGCCGATGGACAGGCTGAGTGTCCAGACCGTTCAACCACCACGAATCTTAGGGACGCTCGCCCGGCAGCGGAAACCAATCCTTCTCCAGCACCCGCGTCCGCAGCTTCAGCGTCGCCGGGTCGTAGAACTTCAGCGTCACCGCGTTTCCCCCTTCGCGCACCATGCGCGTGCAGTCCTCGCCGCTCCGCCCGAGCGTGCTTTCGCCATTGATCTCCGCGATCACCGTCAGCGCCGTGAGGCCCGCGCGATCCGCCGGCGAGGCGGGCACGACTTGCTCGAGAACGATCCCCGTCGCGCCGCCGCGGGTCATGAAACCAATGCCGAGACCGAAGAAGCGTTTCTTCGGCGCGGGCGTCGCGGCGCCAGTGCGCGGCAGTCCGTTCTGGAAAATCGGCGAGTCTTCCCGCGCCGGCAACTTCACCGGAAACGGGCGGGCCGCGGCGTCCGGCGTGGCAGCGGTGAGAGCGGCTAGGAGCGCAGCGAACATGTCAGGCCCGTTTGATAATCAGCGATTTCATTTCCGTCATCTCCTCCATCGCATACCGCACACCCTCGCGCCCAAAACCCGAGTCCTTTACCCCGCCATACGGCATGTTTTCCGTGCGGAAAGTCGGCACCTGATTGATGAGCACACCGCCCACGTCGAGCACGTCGAAGGCGCGCAGTGTGAGCTGCAGGTCGCGGGTGAAAAGGCCCGCCTGCAAGCCGAAGTCGGACGCGTTCACCGTCGCCAGCGCCTCCTCGAAATCGCGATAACGATGTAGCGTCACGATCGGCGCGAAAGCCTCCTGCGCGCAGAGATCGAGCGCCGGATCGACATCCTCCAGCACCGTCGCCTCCAGACAACGTCCGCGCACCTGCCCGCCGCAAACCAGCTTCGCGCCCGCCGCGAGCGCCGCGCCGAGTTTCGCCCGAATGCCCGCCAGCGCGTCCGCCGTAATCATCGGCCCGACCACCGTCGCGCGGTCGCGCGGGTCGCCGGTCTTCACCTTCTCCGCGATATGCGCCACCAGCCGCTGCTTCGCGTCGTCGTAGAGCGACTCGTGAATGAGCACGCGCTGCACGCTGATGCACGACTGCCCGGCATACGCGAACCCGCCCATCGCCACCGCCGGAATCGCCGTCGCGAGATCCGCATCCGCATGCAGGATCACCCCCGCATTCCCGCCGAGTTCGAGCGTGATCTTCTTCTTCCCGCAGAGTTCCTTCAGCTTCCAGCCGACCGCCGGGCTCCCGGTGAAGGTCACCTTTTTCACCCGCTCGTCCGTCACGAGTTGCGCCGCGTCTTCGTTCGAGCACGTCACAAAATTCATCTGCCCCGCGGGCACGCCTGTCTCGACCAGCACCTCCGCGAGCAGCAGCGAAGTAAGCGGAGTTTTCATCGCCGGCTTCACCACCATCGTGTTGCCCGTCGCGAGGCACGGCGCCACTTTGTGCGCCACGAGATTGAGTGGGAAATTGAACGGCGTGATCGCCGAGATGACGCCGATCGGAAAGCGCCGCGCGATCCCGAGATGCCCGTCGCCACTGGCAAAAGCGTCCATGTCGAGCAACTCGCCGTGCTGCCGCCGCGCTTCCTCGGCGGCCATCGTAAAAGTCATCTGCGCCCGCGCCACCTCGGCCTCGGCGAGCGTCACCGGCTTGCCCGCCTCCGTGACGATCGTCTCCACAAACTCCGCCTGGCGCTTTCCGATCCCGGCTGCGACCGCCAGCAGCAGCGCCGCGCGCCGATGCCCCGCCACACTGCGCACCAGCGGGAAAGCCGCCTGCGCCGCCGCGAGCGCGCGCTCGATCTCCGCCGCCCCGCCGAGCGGCACGCGCGCGAATTCCTCCCCGGTAAAAGGATTCACCACCGGCGAGGAAGCCGGCGCGCCGCACCACTCGCCGCCGATCAGCAGCCGTGAGGGAAAGGAAACGCTCATGCGCGGAATGTAATGCGCGAACCACAATTCACGCCAGCGGCGAAGCGCCACGCCCGCACCTTTCGCGTCGCCGACCGGCGCCGCACCTGCCACGATCCTCGCGATGTTCCGACGCATCCCCCACTCGCGTTACCTCGCCATCCTCGGCGCGCTCTTCGTCGTCGTCTTCACACTTAGCGCCATCCATCCACATCACCTCTCGGATTGGTTGCTGGAAAATGCGCTCGTCGTAGTCGGCGTCGCCGTGCTCCTCGCGATGCGCCGCCGCCTGTCGCTCTCGCGCATCTCCTACACGCTCATCTACCTCTTCCTCTGCCTGCACGAACTCGGCGCGCACTACACCTACGCCGAGGTGCCCTACGCGGAGTGGATTCCCGCGCTCGCCGGCGGCCGCAACCACTTCGATCGTCTCGTTCACTTCGCCTACGGTCTGCTGCTTGCCTATCCGATCCGCGAGGTCTTCCTCCGCGTCGCCGACGTGCGCGGCTTCTGGGGCTACTTCCTGCCGCTCGATCTCACTATGTCCACATCGATGCTCTACGAACTCATCGAATGGTGTGCCGCGGAAATCTTCGGCGGCGACCTCGGCATCGCCTACCTCGGCACGCAAGGCGACGTGTGGGATGCGCACAAGGACATGGCGCTGGCCAGCCTCGGCGCGCTCCTCGCGATGATCATCACCGCGCTCCTCAACTGGCGGCTGCAGCGCGACTTCGCCCGCGAGTGGGTGGAAAGTCTGCGTGTGAAAATTCCGACGCCGCTCGGTGAAGATGAAATCGCCCGGCTGCGCAACACGCCGCCCGAGGAATCCTAAGCGCCGCCCAGTTAGAAAGCCACGCGTACGCCGCCGCTCACGCCGTGGCGCTCGTAGTTTTCCCGGCCCAGTTCGCCGTCGTAGTAGAAGTATGTCGAGAACCGTTCGCTGCACTGGATGGCCACGCCCGCGCCGATCAACAGGCTATCCCGCCCGATCTCCGGCCCGTTCACCAGGAAGCTGCCGCCCGCGCCATTGGCAAAACTCGCGTCCAGCCCGTAGCTGCTGTCGCCGTATTCATGCTGCCAGGACGCCCGGATCTCGGGACGCACCAGCATCCCGCCGATCTTCCAGTCGTAGCTCGCCTTGAAGCCCAGCGTCGTCCGGATGCTCTCCGCATTGCGAGCCGCGATGTTCAGCGGCGCCAAGCTTCCCGTTTCCGTGAACCCATCGATTCCGACCAGCGAATATTGATACGTCGCCGTCGGCCCGATGGTCAGCGCGCCCACAGTCCAGTCGTATCCCGCCCCGGCTAACACATTGATTTCGCCGCCGTCGGTGTCCCCGCGGGCCGTGCCCTGCAGCGCGCTGCGCTTGGTGTCGTAGCTGTTGTAGCCGCCGGTCACTGCCAAATCCACATAGTAGCCGCCGCCGATCGCGCTTACGGGCTCGGCCGCTTCTTTCGATTCCTTGCCCGAAGGCCCGCCCGCGCCGCCGCGGTTCTGGAAATACGTCGCATACAGCCCGAGCTTGCCGCCGTTCACCCACACCCGACCGTCATTGGTCAGGTCCGCCGCGGTACCCGCGTAACCCGCCGCGATGCCGATCGCGAAATTCGGGCTCACCTTGTAGTCCAAGCCCAGCGTAAAGCCGCCGGTCGTGATGTCGTAACCCCGCGCGTTGCCGTCGCCGCCCACGTCCACCCATACACCCACGCCGGTCAGGAATGCGCCCCACTTCTTCTCCTCCATCGGCGCGATATCCTTGATCTCCTTGCTTTCCTTGCCGCTCGGACCCGCCGCGCCAAACAGACTGCCGCTATAACCGGGCCCGGTCCCTTGCATCGCCAGCCCGCCCGCGCTGAACCCGCTCGACCCATGCCGGAGGTCATCCGTGCGCCGCTGCAGGTTCGTGTTTTGCACCACCGCCAGCGACGTGCTGATCGTAAAGATGCTCGTCAGTTCCTCCGGCGCGATCCGGTCGAAATCCCCCGGCAGTTCCGTGCGCTTGCGTTCGTCCAGATAGACCAGCGCCTTGTCGTTCGGCTTCTCCGCAGACACGCTGTCCAGGGTGCTCGCCACCGCCCGCTGGTTCGGCGTCAGGCCGTAGTGATCTGCGAAGTCTTCAAACGATCCGCGGACCAGTTCCAGCGACACGCTCGTGTCGCCATACACCACCGTCGGTTCCAAAATCGTCTCGCTGGTAAACGGATTGCTGACCGTGAAAAACTCCCCGTGCACCCCCTGGCCCGCGGTCAGGAACGTGATCTTGTTCCCGCGCTTCAGCTTGAAATTGTTCAGCCGCACCAGCTCCAGCGTGCCGTCCAGCTTTGCCGTTCCGCCGACCACCAACCGGTCGTAATCCGCCTCGCTCGTCCCTCCGATCTCGATCCGCAGTGTGCCCGTCGAGCTCTGCGTGTAGTTCCCGCTCACCGTGATCGCTCCCGGCGAATTGCCAGGACTCACCAACCCGTTGTTTACGAGGTTCCCGATGATCCCCCCGTTGCCGGCGAGCTGCGAGCCGAAGAATACGTTCAGGTTCGCCAGCAGGCTGCTCCCCGAGTTGAGGTGGATCGCCCCGCCGTTGCTCAGATTCACCGTCCCGCTCGTGACCAGCAGTTGATTGAAGATGTCCAACTTCCCGCCCGGCCCGAAGAGCAGCGACCGGATGACATTGTTCTCCGTCGGCGTCCCGGTCGTCACGGGACCATTGACGGTGAAATCCGCAAACGTCGGCGTGTTCACCGGCGCTGAGTTCTGCAACAGCGCTCCCGACGCCGTCGCTCCGGTGAAGGTGAACTGGACGTTGTTCGGATTGAGCAGGAACAAGCCCTGGGGGGTCACGTTGGGGATGGTATTGAAGAAGGTGGCACTGAAATTACCGAGCACAAAATTCGTCGAGCCAAAGGTGGTCAGCGTGTACGTCGTGCCCAGGGTGAGCCCCGTGGAGTCGAGCGCGTAGGTGCCCCCCGCGCCGCCATTGGTCAACGCGTTGGTCACGTTGACCATGTCCGGCGTCACCCCCGGGGCGAGCTGGATATTACCGCCGTTCCAGAGGAACGAGCCGGCATTGACCGCATTGGTCGGCGCCAGCGTGCCACCCGCATTGATCGTGACCAACCCGCTGGCCGCGCCACCCAAGGCGCCGGCATTGGTCGTGCGAAGCGTCCCGCCATTGATCGTCGTCCCGCCGCCGTAGGTGTTCGCGTTGGTCAGGACTTGGGTGCTGGCGCCGTCCTTGATCAGTTGGCCAGTGGCCCCGGAGATGATGCCCGCAAAGGTCGTCGTTCCCGCCGCCGTGCCGATGGTCAGGGTGTTCGCATTCAGGTTGACCAAAGAGGTGGCCGCCCCGGTCAGCGAAGCGATCGCCTGATTCGCACCGAGGTTCAACTGGGAACCACCGAGGCCCAGGTCATCCATGGTCACGGCGCTGCGCCCGTTGGCAGTCGGCAGCGCATTCGCCACGTTGGCATTGAGGATGCCGCTGCCGGCCGTTCTGTTGCTGCGGATGGTGGTCGAACCGTTGTAGGTGTTGGCCACATTCTCATTCACCGTCACGTGGTCCACGATGAGGTTTGAATTGGCCGACGCGCCAGTGATCCCCACCGTGTTGACGGTGATTGTGCCCGCAGTCACCCCGGTGCTCTTCAGAGTCAATGTCCGGCCGTCCTTATCGATGCCTCCCGAGAGGGTCAGCGTGACCGGTCCCGCGACTCCGATGGCAGAATTGCTGCCGAGGGTGATCTTCCCGCCGTAGGTTGTCGCCCCGTTAAATGCCACCAAGGCAGCCTCCGACTGGCCGGGGAAGCCGGCATTTCCGAACCCGTTGATGGTCAGCGCTTCGTTGCCGATGGTGACCCCCCGGAGATACAATACCCCGCCGTTCAGCACGACCGTGCCGTCGCCAGCCACACCAGTGGCCTGACCGAGGCCGCTGTTGTTCGTGATATTCAAGGCCCCAGCGGTCACCGTCGTCACGCCCGCGTAAGTGTTCGTCCCGCTGAGGACCAATTGTTTGCCGACTCCCGGATTATTGACCGTCACGGAGGAGGTCCCGCCAGCAATCACCCCGCCGAAAGTCGAGTTGGTTAAGCTCGTGTAGTTCAGGCTCCCGGTCAGCGTGCCGGAACCCGTGAAAGTCCCACCGCTCACCGTCAGGCCGGCGGGAGCAGCGCCTCCGGGGACCGTAATCTGGCCAGCAGTCAAAACCACCCCGGTGCTGAAAGTCACCGAGTTGGTAAAGGCCAAGGTTCCCCCGCCGTTCTTGATGAGGCCGCCGGCCCCCGAGACCGTGCTGCCGAGAGTGGTATTGCTGGCGCCGGATACCGTCAGGGTCTGGCCATTCAAGGCCACATTCGAGGTCACATTGAGCTGGCCATTGGTCGCCGACCAGATCTGCGCTGCGCCCAGAGTGATCCCCGTGGTCGTAAAGCTGATCGTGTTCGTCGCCGTGGAGAGGTTGGCCAGGCCGCCCGCGCCGAGCGTGAGGGCATTGCCATTGAGCGTGTAAGCGGGCCCCGCCGCGCCGAGGAAGGTGATGGAGTTGAAACTCGTCCCTACCGCAAAATCGTTGTTGTTCACCACGCTAAACGGGGCCGCGCCGAATTGCAGATCGTCACCGGCCACCGGAACAATCCCGGTGTCCCAGTTGGTGCCCCCGCCGGGGAAGGTCCAGTTCGGGGAGCCCGAAAAGCCATCCCAGGTGCGGGTCGCGGCGGTAGCCGGATGGGAAGCGGCCAGCAGGCCCAGCAGCGCGGCGATGGAAGTGGCGAGGGCGAGGGGGCGCTTGGCGCGGGCAGGGGCGGAACGGCGGAGGGATGTTTTCATGGCAGTAGGGAAACGGTGAGCAGCGTGAACGATGACTATCGGCACGAAGATGCGGGCAGCAGCGCCCACTCCGATCAAGCGCATGACCTAAAGGAAAGCACGTAGCGCCCGCAAGGCCTTTATTGACAAACCTGCTCCCTCGTGCGCGTGCGGAAACTGCGTTCCGCACCCACTCGCAAACTGAACCCGGGCGGGGCTTGGGGTTAGAACGCCACGCGCACGCCGCCACTCACGCCGGGGCGGTCGTAGTTCGCCCGGCAGCCGCGCCGATCCTGCGATCAGGCCGCCTCCCTGCTCCTTGCCCTCTCCGCGCCTCCGCGGTTCACGCCTTCACCGCCGCAACGCCGCGATCAGCTCATTCATCTTCTGCCGCAGCGTCTCCATGTCGGGATCGGCAAAGGGCGTGTCCAGCGTGCTCACCCCGTTGCTATTCGCCGAGGAGTTCCCCGCCGCCGTGCTCAGCGCCGTATCGAGCGCCGCCGTCAGTTGCGCCGTCGTCACCTCCCCCGGCAGCCCTTGATTGCCCTGCGCGCCTTGCGGACCGACCGGCCCCTCCGGTCCCGGCGGTCCCCCGCCCGGCCCTTGTGGCCCCTCCGGCCCCGGCGGGCCGACCGGACCGGTCTCGCCAGGATTCCCCTGCGGCCCACCCGGTCCCATGGGCCCCTCGGGCCCGGGCGGGCCGGCCGGGATGGCGTCGATCTTGTCGTTGAGGCTGTTGAGCTGCGCGCGCATCTGCGCGGAGGAGTTGCCCGCCTGGAAAGCCGGGAGCGTGGGATCGAAGGGCATGGGGGTGTTAGGTTACGGTCAGGGTTTTCGTCGGGCTCGCGCTGCCATCGC
>JBBQYR010000159.1:0-9615 GCA_038208565.1 Chthoniobacterales bacterium | reverse complement strand
TTCCGCACGCATGGCTCCAAACGGTTACCTCGCTCTCGTCCTGCACGCGCATCTCCCGTATGTGCGGCATCCGGAGTATGACGAATTTCTGGAGGAGGACTGGCTCTACGAGGCGATCACCGAGACGTATCTGCCGCTGCTCTGGGTGCTGCACGGGCTGGCGGATGATGACGTCCCTTTTTCCCTCACGCTCACGCTCACGCCGCCGCTCTGCCACATGCTGCGCGATCCGCTGCTCCAGGAGCGGTATGCGCGGTATCTCGATCGTTCGCTGGAGCTGGCGCGCCAGGAAATCGTGCGCACCGAAGGGCAGGGCCAGATCCACGATCTCGCGCACTTTTACCTCGGGCGGCTGGTGCAGTGTCACCGCGACTGGCATGAGCGGTGGAAGGGCGATCTCGTGGGCGCTTTTGCCGCGCTGCAGGAGCGCGGGGTGATCGAGATCATCACCTGTGCAGCGACGCATGGCTTTCTGCCGCTGATGGAGAATTTCCCGGAGGCAGTGCGGGCGCAGATTTTCCTCGCGCGGGATCACTACCGCGAGACCTTCGGGCGCGATCCGCGCGGCATCTGGCTGCCGGAATGCGCCTACACCTCGAGCCTCGATCAGGTGCTGCAGGAGGCCAACCTGCGCTGGTTCATCCTCGATTCGCACGGGATCATGTTTGGCCATCCGCGGCCGCGCTACGCGATCTACTCGCCAGTCTTCACGCCGGCGGGGCCGGCGGCGTTTGGGCGCGATCGCGAGTCGAGCCGGCAGGTCTGGAGCGCGGAGGAAGGGTACCCCGGCGATCCGGCGTATCGCGATTTCTACCGCGACATCGGCTTCGATCTTTCCACGGAATACCTCGGCGCGGCACTGCCCGCCGATGGCACGCGGAAATTCACCGGGATCAAGTATCACCGCATCACCGGCCGCACGGCGGACAAGGAGCTCTACCATCGCGACTGGGCGCTCGGCGCGGCGGACCATCACGCGGGACATTTCATGGGCGCTCGCGCCGCGCAGATTCATCACCTGCGGGAAAATATGAACGTCCCGCCCATCGTGGTGAGCCCGTTCGACGCGGAGCTGTTCGGCCATTGGTGGTTCGAGGGGCCGGAGTTCCTGAACCTCTTCATTCGCAAGGCCGTCTACGACCAGCAGGCCTTCACGCTGACCACGCCCTCGCGCTACCTGGAGGAAAACAACACGCACCAGATGCTCGCGCCGACGGCTTCGAGCTGGGGTCACAAGGGCTACTGGGAGGTGTGGCTCGACGACAGCAATTCGTGGATCTATCCGCACCTGCACATGGCGGCGAAGCGCATGACGGAGCTGGCCCGCGTGCATTGGGCGGAGGAGGAAGTGGCGCCGCTCATCGAGCGCGCACTGCGGCAGATGGCGCGGGAACTTCTCCTCGCGCAATCGAGCGACTGGGCCTTCCTGATGAAGACGGGCACGGCGAAGAACTACGCGACGAAGCGGACGAAGGATCATCTACTGCGCTTCACGCGGCTCTACGATCAAGTCCGCGCGGAGGACATCGACGAGCCCTTCCTCGCGAACTGCGAATGGCGCGACAACATTTTCCCCAAGCTCGACTGGCGGCAATATGCGTAAGGTCACCGCGGAGACGCCGAGGCGCGGAGGAGAATCCTCGCAGCTTCCCCAGCCGACCATCCGAACCTCCGCGCCTCCGCGCCTCCGCGGTTCCTTCCACTTCGCGCTCCTGTTCCTCGTGCTCAGCGCGCTACCGCTCTGCGCGCAGGAGGCCGAGCCGCCCGCCCGGCCCGGCGTGCGCATCACCTTCCTCCCGCCGCCCATGGAGGGCACGCTCAGCCTCGGCATCTACGACAAAAAGGGCCGGCTCGTCCGCGTGCTGGCGCGCGAGGCGACGGAGAAGGATTTCACCGTCGGGCTGAATGGCTTCATCACCTTTTGGGACGGGAAGGACGACAGCGGCAAACCCGCGCCCATCGGCAACTACGACATCCGCGGCTACAGCGTCGGCGCGGTGGATGTGGAAGGCGTGGCGATTCACGGCAACGACTGGATCACCGACGACGACGCGCCGCGCCCGGCGAAGATCATCGACCTGCGCACGAAGGCGCCGGACGAGATCGAGGCCGCGCTGGAGACCTTCGAAGGCAAGCCGTTGCTCGTGGCAATCCGCTTCGAAACCGAAGCCGGTTCGCGCCCGGCGCTCGACGAAGTGGTGACGATCGCCGACGGCAAGATCACGCTCATGAGCAAGGGCGAGACGCGCACCTTCCCGCTCGGCGAAGGCGAATCCGCCATCGATGCCACGCTCGGCGCAAAGGATCGCCTGTGGGTCATCGTGCAAACGCCCACCGGTCGCGAAGTGCGTGCCTTCACCCTCGACGGCGAATTTCTCCGCCGCCTCGGCTACGCGCCCGGCGACCCGCTGCCCCGTCGCATCCTCGCTGCGCGCGGCACTTTCGCGGAACGCTGGAGCGAGCAGATCGTGCTGCTCGAGGAGAACGACAAGCTGCAGCGCGTGCGTCTGCTCGCCCTGCCGCAGAAACCCGCCGCCAGCGACGCCCCGGTGTGGGCGACGGTTTTCGAAAAAGAGATCTGGCGCGGCGCGACCTTCGACAGCGTCAAGGACCTGCTCGTGCGGCCCGGCGGGAAGCCTTTCGTGCCGGAGAAAGAGTTCGTCGTGCGGCTGATCAATAACCCGCTGCTCAAGGACGAGCCGACCACCGCGCACGTGAGCATCGGCTTCAATGAGCGCGGGAGTTTTCTCCAGACCACCGACGGCCTGCCGCTCCGGCGCATCACGGAAACGCCGCACCTGCGCTGGACGGTGATCGGCCGCGAAGGCAGCGGCAAGCTGCTCACCATCCTGCAAAGCGACGGCGCGGTGGTGGAGGAATTCCGGGCGCGCCGCCTCGCCAACATGATGGCCTTCGATGCCGGCGACTACGAGTGGGCGGGGAAATGAGTGACCCATGGGAAATGACCAGTGACCAAGGGTAAGCATGCGAACGCTTGATCGGTTTCATTGCGTTCCTCATGGGTCATTGGTCATTCTCCCTTGGTCATTTCTTCCATGAGCCGCGACATCGTTTATTTCGACCTCGAAACCCAGCGCACCGCCAACGACGCCGGGGGCTGGGATAAGAAGGCCTCGATGGGCATGAGCGTGGGCGTGACCTACAGCACGAAGTTTGGCGAATACCGCATCTACCCGGAGAGCCGCGTGGAGGAATTGATCGACCAGCTCGTGCGCGCCGACCTCGTCGTCGGCTTCAACGTCATCAACTTCGACTACGAAGTGCTGATGGGTTACACGATCCAGGATCTGCCGCACCTCTGCCACACGCTCGACATGCTCGTGGACATCGAGAAGGCGCTCGGGCATCGGCTCGGGCTCGACGCCGTGGCCAGCGCTTCGCTCGGCGTGGGCAAGACCGGCGACGGCCTCGATGCGATCCGCTGGTGGCGCGAGGGCAAGCTGCTCGACATCGCAGAATACTGCTGCTTCGACGTGAAGTGCACGAAGCTCGTCCACGAGTTTGGCATCGCGCACAAGAAGCTCCACTACACCGACCGCTTCCAGCAGCGTAAAAGCGTGCCGGTGGCGTGGTGATGCGCCTGCGGGATTGCGGCTGACATCCCCCGGCGCGAAAACTATCTCTACCCCGTGAGTCGCGCCCAACTTTGGACCATCGCCGACGTTCTCGATTTCGAGTACCTGCTCGCTGCCGACGCGAGCGGCGATGACGCGGCCATGCGGGCGCGGGACCGCGCGATCTTCGAGCAAAAGATCGCGCCGCAGCTCGACGACACGACGCGCAACGACCGCCGCGGCATTTTCCGGCACTGGCTCTCTTCGCGCCGCAGCTCCGAGATCGATCTCCCCGGCGCGCATTTCCGCGCGAGCTGGCAGACGCTGCTGACGCTGGCTGCGCTGGTCGGGCTAGGCATCGGCGTGAGCCTCACCGCGGGCCTGCTGCACTACCGCGGCGATGAGCCGGTGAATGTCGCGTGGTTCTTCGCCGCAACCGTCGGCGTGCAATGGCTGCTGCTCGGCGCGGCGTTGGTGTGGTGGCTGCTTCGGCGCGCGACCGGCGTGCTTGATGACTTTCGCCCGCTCCGTGCGGTGCTGTCCGCGCTGCTCTGGGCCTTGAGCGCGGGGCTGCGTCGCCTGCCCGGCGAACAGCGCGACCGCGTGCGCGCCACGCTCGCCACGATCAGCCATCGCCGGGAAATCTACGGCTCGCTCGCCACCTGGCCGCTACTCGTCATCACCCAGGTCTTCGGCATCTGCTTCAATCTCGGCGTGCTCGCGACGCTGCTCCTACAGGTGGCGTTGAGCGACGTGGCCTTCGGCTGGCAATCCACGCTGCGCACCAGTCCCGAAGAGGCCTTTCAGATCGTCTCCACCGTCGCTACGCCGTGGTCGGCGCTGCCGAATCCACACCCGACTTTCGATCAAGTGGTCGCCAGCCGCTTCGCCTACAGCGCTGGCATTCGGCCGCTTTCGCAGACCGCGATGGCGTCATGGTGGCCGTTCCTCTGCTACTCCGTGGTCTCGTATGGCTTGCTCGTGCGGGTGCTGCTTTTCGGCTGGTCCGTCCTCGGCCTGCGCCACGCGTTGCGGGCGATTCCTTTCGACCATCAAGGTTGCAACGCGCTTCTCCGCCGCCTCACCGGACCGGTCTTCCAAGCGCAGTCCGAGACCGTGGAATTGCAGATCCCAGCCGGGGCCGAAGCAAAAGCTACACGGGTCGCGGGCGCCAGCCTTGTGCTGCTCGCCGAGGAGCTGACCGTCAACGCTGAGATGCTGACGCCGTTCCTTGAAACAAACTTCGGCTGGCAGATCAGCACGACGCTGCCCGTGCAAATCGATCACCCGAGCGGGAACGCCGACGCCTTGGGAGAAGTAGGCACGGTCGCACCGCGGCCCGCCGGGATCGTCATCGGCATTCCCGCGCGTCGCGCGCCCATCAAAGCCATCGCGCTCTTTCTGCAAAAGGTGGTGGCCGCCAGCGATGGCGTTGAAACGCTCGTCCTGCTTTTCGGGCCGCGCGAGGGCGACGGCTTCGCCCCGGTGAACGACGAGGACTTCGCGCACTGGCGGAACTTCAACGCCATTCACGGCCTGCACCTCGGCTTGGAAAAGTGGAGGTCGTCGTGAGCGACACGACGCCCACTTTCGCGATCGTCGGGGCGGTCAATCACGGCAAGTCGTCCGTCGTCTCGACGCTCGCCGAAAATGATCAGGTCCATGTCAGTTCCATGCCTGGCGAAACCGTGGAGTGCCAGCGCTTCTGGCTGCGCGATCTCTTCGTCTTCTACGACACGCCGGGTTTTCAAAACGCCCGCGATGCCCTGCCCCAGCTTGCTGCCGCAGCACAGGCGAGCGAACCGCTGGCCGTCTTTCGCGACTTTATCGCGCGGCACCGCGGGTCGCCGGAGTTCGAGGCCGAGTGCCTGCTATTTCAGCCGATCATCGGTGGTGCGGGCATCGTTTATGTCGTCGATGGCTCGGAGCCACTGCTCGAGATCCACGCCGCCGAGATGGAAATCCTGCGCCTCACCGGGCAGCCGCGCCTCGCGATCATCAACCGCACCGGCACGGACGATCACATCACGGATTGGAAGCGCCGCCTCGGGCTGCATTTTAACGCGGTGCGTGAGTTCAATGCGCATCACGCGACTTTCGCCGACCGCCTCGAACTGCTCGAAACCCTGGCCGGTATTGAGCAGGGCTGGAAGCCGAAGCTGATGAGTGCGGTCGCGATCTTCCGCGAGGAATGGGAGCGCCGCCTCGGCGAATGCGCGGAAATCATCGTCGAGCTGATCTTCGACGCGCTGACGCACCGGGAAGTCGCCGCCAGCCCCGAGGGCAAGACGCGCCGCGAAGTGCTCGGCGAGGAATTGAAGCAGCGCTTTACCAAGTCCGTGAGCACCCGCGAAGCCCGCGCTCATCACGAGATCATCCGGCTATTCGGCCACAACCGCGTGAAGGCCGACGCGACCGGCGCTTCGCTCTTCGATGCCGGGCTGTTCAGCGACGAAACGTGGCGCGCCTTCGGCCTCGACGAAAAGCAACTCCTCGCCGCGGGCACGATGACCGGCGCAGCGGCCGGCGCCGCCGTGGGCATGAAGGTCGAGCTCGGCACCGGCGGCGGTTTCCTCGGCGCAGCGACCGCCACCGGCACGGGACTCGGCGCGAGCATCGGCGCGGCGGCGGCGTTTCTCTTCGGCAAAAAACGCCCGGAACTGAAAGTGAGCGTGCCGGGGCTGGTGCAGAAATTCAAAGTCGGCGGCAGCGCCCTGCGCGTCGGGCCGTATGCCGCGGTGAACTTTCCCTGGATCCTGCTCGACCGCGCGCTCGGCACTTTCACCTACGTCGTGAACCGTGCCCACGCCCGCCGCGACGACGCCGTGATCGATTCGGTGAAGATGAAAGCCGCGCTCGATGCCAGCGGCTTTTCCACGGCGCACTGGACCGAAGCGCAGCGCCGCGAATGCGAGCGGCTCTTCATCGCCATCCGCAAAGGCAAAGGCACCCGAGTGGAACGTGACGCTTTGCGCCGCCTGCTCGCCGCGCGGCTCGGAGCGCTGAGCGCAGCGAAGATCGCGGTCGATTGAACTCGGCGAAGCGTTACCCTTGCGCGGCGATCATCCCGGTCTGGCGGGCGTAATTGAAGAGCCCGCCGGCGTCGATCACCGGGCGGACTTCGCCGAGCGACTTCAGGCTGTAGGTCGTGCCGTTCACGGTCAGCGTGTCGTTGTCGAAATCGAGCGTGCCGATGTCGCCGGTCTTCAACTTGTCGCAGAGGCGCTCCTTGGCGTCGTAGGGATACAGTTCGCCGGTCGCGACGCAGTTCCGGAAGAAGATGCGCGCGAAACTTTCGGCGACCACGACTTCCACGCCGGCCGCGCCCAGCGCGATCGGGGCGTGCTCGCGGGAGCTGCCGCAGCCGTAGTTCCGGCCAGCGATGACGATTTTGTAGGGCGTCTTGATTTCGCCCTCGGGCACAAACTTCACCGGATATTGGTCGTCGGGCAGACCGATCTGCGCGTAGCTGCCGAGCTTCTCGTATTCCTCGGCGATGGTCGGCACGAGCGTGAGATACTGAGCCGGGATGATCTGGTCGGTGTCGATGTTGTCCTTAACGACGTAGATGGGGCTGGTGATGGTGTTCGACATAGATGGTTGGCGGTTAAAAGCGGAAGCCGGGCGCAGGTTTCGGAGAATCCCCGGATTCAGGAAGTGGCGCAAGATCGCCGCCCTCGAAGAGCGGTGAGCCGCGGGTCGGCGTGACGTTGCTGGCCTTCGGTTTGCCCGAGGTCGGAATACGCACACCGCTGGAGGAACCTTTCGGCACCGGCGTGGGCGGCGGCGCGGGTTTCAAGTCGTCGCTCGACATGTAGCCCGCGGTGCCGTCGTCCGTCATGACGCGACTGTAGGCCCAGTCGCGTTTCAGCACCGTCACCGTCACGCCCTGGCTGAGCAGGAAGTCGGGGCCGAAGGTTTGCGCCGGGCCGTATTTGTAAAACGGTGCCTGAAACGTCGCGACCACCGCGCGCGCCCCGGTCGGAATCGGCGCAGTCGCGCATCCGACGCAGAGCGTCAACGAGAGGAAAATGGCGAGGCATCGAAAAGACAGCGCGGACGGTGTCCAAGGCATCGGAAGAGGGTCGAATACGGGTCAGAATGCTCGACTTCAATCCGGCACCGAGGACGGTCAGCCAACGAATTCGCGCGGGTCGGTGATGTGGCCGGTGAGGGCGCTGGCCGCCACGGTGTAAGGTGAGGCGAGGAAAACCTGCGACTCCTTGCTGCCCATGCGGCCGGGGAAGTTCCGGTTGGTCGCGGAAATGCACTTCATGCCGCCTTTATTCATGCGGCCGAAGGTATCCACCGGGCCACCGAGGCACGCGGCGCACGAGGCGTTTTCTGTCATGCGGACGCCGGCGCTCTCGAGGATCGACCAGACGCTGATGCCGCCCCACAGGGTGTCCTTCAGCTCCTGCACGACCTTGGTCGTGGCGGGCACGCCGAAGGTATCGATCTTCACCGACTTGCCGTTCACGACCTGCGCGAAAGCGAGGAAGTCGCTGGTCTTGCCGCCGGTACACGAGCCGATGTAAGCGCGGTCGAGCGAGACATCGCTCATCTCCTTGGCCAGCTTGCGCTGGCCCGGATCGGGGTGGCAGGCGACGGTCGGCTCGAGCTTCGAGAGATCGAATACCTTGTCGTAGATGAACGACTGCTCCTGATCCAACTCGACGGGCTCGAAGTCGGCCTTGGTGCCGTTTTCCGCCACGCGCTCGCGCACGTAGCTGCCGGTCTTTTCGTCGTAGGGAAAGATGCCGTTCTTGCCGCCCGCTTCGATCGCCATGTTCGCGATCGTCATGCGGTCATCCATCGTCATGTTGTAAACGCCCGGGCCTTCCCACTGCATTGCGCGGTAGGTCGCGCCGTCGAAACCGATGTCGCCGATGACGTGCAGGATCACATCCTTCGCCATCACGCCCGGTTGCATCGCGCCTTCGAGGAAAAAGCGCATCGTCTCCGGCACCTTGATGAGCAGCTTGCCCGTGCCGAGGATGAAGCCCGCGTCGGTATTGCCGATGCCGGTCGCGAACTGGTTGAACGCGCCCGCCATGCAGGTGTGCGAGTCGGTGCCGAAAAGGATTTCGCCCGGACGCGTGTGGCCCTTCCACGGCAGCGTCGTGTGACAGACGCCGGTGTATTTCGAGCCGTATTGCTTCTTCAACTGGCCCTTCTCGGTGTCGAATTTCCAGTGGCCGTTCTCGTCGTCGATCACGTCGTAGAAGTAAGGCAGCTCCTGCTCGCGGGCGAAGTCACGGAGGATATCCACGTTGCGGTTCGACATCGAGTCGGCGGTGAAAATGTAGTGGTCCGGGATGATGACCAGCTTCTTCGGATCCCAGACCTTCGCGTCCTTGCCAAACTCCCGTTTGAAGACCCCGATCGTGCCCGGCCCGCACACATCGTGCGTCATGAGAATGTCCGTATTCACCCACACATTGTCGCCAGCCTGGACATGCGCTTTGCCGGAGGCACGCGCGAGCACTTTTTCGGTCAGAGTCATAAGGGCGGGCACTATCACACTGCGTCGCCACCGGGCGCAAATGGATTTCTGAAGCCGGCGGAACTCCCGCCATCGCCCACCGCGAGGAAGCTGGCGCATAAATCTCGCCTCGCCGCGCGCTCCATGTTTCAAACTGCGGAGCCTCGGCTCTTCCCTCCTATGAAAACGAACCGGCTTCTCCTTCGTCTGCTCGCGGTGTGCTTTGCCAGCGCTTTGGCCGTCCACGCCGCCCCACCCACCAAGCCCATCCCCGACGCGCTCAAGCCGTGGGAAACGTGGGCGACTTGGAACGACGAGCACCGGCTTTGCCCGACGCCCTATTCCGACGCGCAAAAGCATCTCTGCTTCTGGCCTTCGCGGCTCGGCCTCCAGGCGGCGAAGGCCGGCGGGAAGTTCGATTTCGTCGTCACCTCCTATCACGAGACGTGGGTGCCGCTCCCGGGCGGGCACGACCAGTGGCCCGTCGAGGTGAAGGCCAACGGGGCTCCGCTCGCCGTGCTCGAACACGACGGCCAGCCCGCGGTGCGACTCGGC
>JBBQYR010000158.1:0-9623 GCA_038208565.1 Chthoniobacterales bacterium | reverse complement strand
AGTGTCGTAGCGGCTGAGGGGTGCGGATGTCTTTGGCGATTCATTGGCTGCGACGGTCACAGACACGCCGCTACAGTGCGCGCGCGGCGAAATACAAACCCGCCGAGGATACCTTTAAGAAGGCCATTGCGGTCGCGCCCGAGGACGGTTTTTCCCACTGCACTCTGGGCATCGTTTATTACAGCCAGGGCAAATACGACGAGGCCGTCAACGAACTGACCAAGGCCCTCGCGCTCAATCCGAAGAACGCCACGGCGCACAATTATCTCGGCATCACCGCGAGCCAAAAGGGCTGGCAGGAAGCGGCGCAGAAAGAGCTGGAGACGGCCACGGACCTCGATCCGAACTACGCCGACGCCCACTTCAATCTCGCCGTGGTCTTCGCCATGCAGACGCCGCCGAACAAGGAGAACGCGCGCAAATACTACAAGCGCGCGACCGAACTCGGCGCCGAGGCGGACAGCGCGCTGGAGCAGTTGATCAAGTAGCGTCCGCTATTTGAGGCCGTAAAAGCGGGCGGCGTTGCCGCCGAAAAACTTGTCGCGTGCCACGCTGCTCAGGCCGCGCGTGTAGTCGTCGATGAGCGTAAACATCCGCGCGTAGCTCGCGGCGAAAAGGCAGACCGGCCAGTCGCTGCCATACATGAGTCGGTCTTCGCCGAAGGCTTCGAAGACGACATCGAGATAGGGCTTGAAGTCTTCCGCTGACCACGTCGCGTGATCGGCTTCCGTCACCATTCCACTCACTTTGCAGAGCACGTTGGGCGCTTTGGCCAGCTCCCTGATTTGCGTCTGCCAGGGCTCCAGCGTGCCATCCTTAATGTGAGGTTTGGCGATGTGGTCGAGGACAAACGGCTGTTCGGGAAAACGCCCCGCGAGTTCGATCGCCGCTGGAAGCTGCTGCGGGTAAATGAGGATGTCGTAGGTGAGGCCATGCGCGCGCAGTTTCCCGATGCCGCGCAGGAATTCTGCGCCGAGCATGAAGTTCACATCGGGCTCATCCTGCACGACGTGCCGCACGCCGCGGAACTTCGGATGTCGGGCCAGCGCGGCAAGGTCGCCGTCGAGATCGGGTGAGCGCAGATCGACCCAGCCGACGACGCCTTTGATGATCGTGTGATGCTCCGCCAACTCGAGGAGCCAGCGGCTTTCCTCCAACGTCTGCCGCGCCTGCACCACGATACAGCCATCAAGCCCAGCTGCCGAGAGGAGCGGCGCGAGGTCGGGCGGGAGCCAGTTCCGTTGCAGCGGAGAACCCGGAGGAATCCACGGGTATTGCGCGGGGTCGTAGCTCCAGAAGTGCTGGTGGGAATCGAATTTCACGGCGAGGTCAGGCGACGGCGACCACTGCCTTGATGACTCCCGCCTCGGGTTTCAGCCAGGTGGAAAAGACCTCGATCATTTCCGCAAATGGCGCGTGGTGGGTGATCCACGGCACAGTGTCGATCTTGCCCTCCTCGATGAGTGCGATGATGCGGGTGAAGTCGCCGGGCAGGGCGTTGCGCGAAGCCATGATCGTGAGTTCGCGACGATGCAGGAAGGGAGCATGCAGAAAGCTCACCTCCTGCTGCGTGATGCCGACATAGACGAGCCGCCCGGAAAACGCGCAATAAGCCAGCGCCGCAGCCATGGATTTGTTGCTGCCCGTCGCGTCGATCACGACATCGGCGAGCTGGCCGCTGGTGATTGCGGCGAGTTGCTCGATCGCGGCGGCTTCACCGCCGGGCGTGAGTTCGATCGTGTCGGGCACGCCCATCTTTTCGCGGACAAAGGCGAGCCGTGCAGCGTTCGTATCCATGACGATGGTGCGTGCGCCGCTGAGCTTGGCGAACTCGATCGCGGAAAGGCCGATCGGGCCCGCGCCAATGACGAGCACGTGTTCGTTGGCTTGGGGCGCGCCGCGATTCACGGCATGGGCACCGATGGCTAGCGTCTCGACGAGGGCGAGTTGGTCGAAGCTGAGTTTGCGGGAGACGTGAAGCTTGCGCGCTGGGAGCAGGTAACGCTCAGCGAGCCCGCCGTCGCACATCACGCCGAGCGTCAGGTTGTGCTCGCAGCAATTCGTGTGGCCGCGTCGGCACGAGTAACATTTCTGGCAGTTGAGGTAAGGCTCAACCGAGCAGCGATCGCCGGGGGCGACATTGGTCACGCCTTCGCCCACGGCGAGGACTTCCACGCCGAGTTCGTGACCGGGAATACGCGGGTAGCTGAAGAACGGCATCTTGCCAAGGAACCCGCCGTAGTCAGTGCCGCAGATGCCGACGCGATGGACTTTCACGAGCGCTTCGCCGGGGCCGGGAGCGGCGGGCTCGGCGATGTCGACGAAACGGAACTGCTGCGGTTGGTCGAGGGAGATGGCTTTCATTTAGTTGTTCTCGGGGAGGCCTTCTTTGTGGCCGAGGTTTTTGACCGGCGCGAAGATCGCTTGCACCTCGCGGAGCAACTCTTCGTCGAGCGGTTCCGCGGCCCACTTCGCCCAGTTGCGAATGTTGTTCGGATTCGCGCTGCCGCTCACGGTGGTGGTGATGTCGGGGTTCGCGAGGCAGAACTGCAGCGCGAGCTTCGCGATGTCCACGCCTTTGCTTTCACAATAAGCCGCCGCTTTCCGAGCGGCAGCCTTCACTTCCTCGGGCTCCTTCAGCCACGCGGGCAGCGGGGCGTTCGTGAGCAGGCGCGCGCTGAATGGGCCGGCGTTCATCACGCCCACTCCTTTCGCTTTCAAGTAAGGCACGGCCTCGTCGGCGAAGCGCGTGTTCTGCAGCGTGTATTGGTTGTAGCTCAGGACGCAGTCCACGCTCATCTGATCGAGGACGAACTTGAAGATCTTCATCGGGTAACCGGAGAAGCCGATGTAGCGGACCTTGCCAGCCGTCTGGATTTTGCGCAGCGCGGGGATTGTCTCATCCACGATCTGCTGCATCGGCACGAACTCGATGTCGTGGCAGAGGATGATGTCGAGATGATCGGTGCCGAGCCGGTGCAGGGAAACGTCCACGCTTTCCGCCACGCGTTTCGCGCTGAAATCGAAATGCTGCAGATCGTAGCGCCCGAGTTTGGTGCAGAGCGTGTAGCTGTCGCGCGGCACACCTTTCAGCGCGATGCCGAGTAAAACTTCGCTCATGCCGCGCCCGTAGAAGGGCGAGGTATCGATGAAGTTGAGCCCGCTTTCGAGCGCGACGTGCACGCTTTGCAGCGCCTCGTCGAGCTTCACGCTGCGAAACTCTGCGCCGAGCGAAGACGCGCCGAAACTGAGGATGGGGAGATGGAGATCGGTGGTGCCGAGACGACGGGTGGGGATCATTTAGGATTTAGGAATGAGCAGTTAGGAAGTCCGGCAGCCCATCGTCAGCAACACATTCGCCCAGAGCGCCTGGTCGGCGGTCTGGATGGTCAGGATATGGTCGGGCGATTCGACTGCTTGGTAGAAGTCCCACTTTGAAATCGGCGATACGTCCACTTTCAGCCCGGCCTTGGCCGTGATCGCGCGCAGTTCGGCCCAGACCGGCGGCTCGCCGAAGCTGGCGTAAGGATCATCCGCGGGGATGCCCATGGTATTGATGTGATCGACCGGCACCGCGCTGAGAAGCGCGCGCAGCACTTGCGCGACGGTCGGCACGCCGGGAATCAGCTGGAGGCAGATCAGCTCAGCATTCGGCCCCTTCTTGTTCACCGCGGGGTAATTGCCGTCAGTGATGAGGATCTTCGAGTGATGCCCGCCGCGCGCGACGACGCGCAGGATTTCCGGATGGAGCAGGGTAGTCTTGAGCATAGGTTAGTTTTTGATGCGGTCGTAATCACCATCGAGAAAGGGCACGAAGCTCTTCGCGATCTTTTCCACCCACGGATCGTATTGCTTGGCCTTGGCGTGCGGGTAGGTGATGCGGAAGGTCGCCCAGTTGCCGTCCTTCGCGTGGGTCTGGTGGTAAAACTCGCTGCCGTCGCGAACGCCGGAGACGACATACCACGACTTCGTCTTCTTTTTGTAGGTGATTGATTTGCCGAGGTTCGCGAGTTCTTCGGCCCAACGTTTATCGAGCGAATCGTCCTCGATGAGGAAGTGTGCGTAAGCCGCGAGCTGGAACTCCTGGTCTTTGGTGAAGAACTCACGACCCTGCCCATTGGTCGGCTCGCGTTTGGCCTGTAGACTCGCGGGGATGCTCAGTTTGAAGCCGAAGCGCGGGTTCACGTAGTCCTTCCATGCTGTTTGCGCGCGGGCGACGAGCGGGAGGAAGACAAGCGCGAGAAGGAGGAGGCGTTTCATCGGGGGATTAGGGTTCGGAAGCTTTCGATCGTCTGTTGCGCGGCGGTGAGCGCGTCGGGCTGGGGGAAGATTTCTGCCGAGAGGTAACCGGTGTAGCCGATGTCGCGGAGCGCGGCGGCGATCGGCTCAATGGCGGTGTGACCGAGGCCGATGGCCTGGCGATTGGAGTCGGCGAAATGGACGTGGCCGATCCAACTACCACCGGCGCGGATCGCGGCCGGCAGATCCGCTTCCTCGATGTTCATGTGGAAGAGGTCGGCGAGCACTTTCACGCCGCGCGTTTTCAGCCCGGAGAGAAACTCCACGGTCGGCGCGACGCGGTTGAAAAGGTTCGTCTCATACCGGTTGAGAAATTCGTAGAGCAGCGGCTGATCGTGTTGCGCGGCGTGTTCCCCGAGTTCTTCCAAACCCTCGGCCAGCCAGCCGAGCGCCTGCTCGCGCGTCACATCACCCTCCACCTTGCCCTGCATCGAGCCGAGAATCGCCGGGGCGCCGAAGCTGGCTGCGGTGTCGATGATCGCCCGGATGAAATCACGCGCATGCTGGCGGATCGTGGCGTCGGGATGAGTGAGCGACCATTTGTGAATGACCCAGCCGGCTCCAGTGCCGATGGCTGCGACTTTCAGCGAATGGCGGTCGAGCAAACCCTGCAACTCCGCGGTGTCGATCGCATCGGCCGCGGGCGGAAAAATCTCCACGGCATCGAAGCCCAGCCGCGCGGCGTTTTGACAACCGTCGGCGAGGCCGTCGTGGAAGACGAACGGGCCGCTGCGGGCCTGCGGCGTGAGGGAAATGGTGATCGCGCTTTTCATGGGGCCAGCTTCGGGACTCAGCCGACGAACAGCGGCTTCAAGTGCCGGTCGTAGATGTTCTCGGTCACGTTGCGCCCGACGACTTCGGCATTGGCTTCGAGCAGGTCGAGGTAGCGGCGCCCGGCCTTGGCCGCGAGCTTGAAGCCGACGTGGATGAGCTGGCGCAGGCTGGAGTTGAACTGCGGGTCGCTCGGGATGTGGCGCAGTGCCCGGACGAATTGCTCGCTGGTCCAACCGTTCACCGTCTCCGCAGACGGCAGCTTGGCGCGGTCGATGTCGATGACCGAGGCATACGGCCCGCATAGTTCTTCCACGTGATCGATCGCGCTCGCGTAAATCTCCTTCGCAAACGCCAGCCCCGCGCCGCCCGCTTCGGCGAGGCCGATGATCTCCTCCAGCCACGTCGTGCCGGCAGTCTTAAGATGGAGCCCGGCGCCGAACTTCGGCAGCGTGCGGCGGATGATCGGGTAGAGGGAAAATTTGTCCGAGCCGCTGTGGACCGAGAGCTTGAGATTGGTAGGCAATCCGTAGCGGGCGATGGCGTGGGCGATCACGGCGAGGTCGTCGTGAAACTCCTTCTCGAACTGCGCGAGGTCGCCGACGTAGTCCACGCCCTTGTTGAAGCGCCCGGTGAATTTCGGCGCGATCGTTTGCACCCGCACCTTTTCATCAGCCAGCGCGGCGAGGATCACGAGCAACTCCGGCGGCGTTTGCGGGGAGTCGGTTTCGTCCATGGAGACTTCCGCGATGATGTGGCCTTCACCCTTCGCGGCGACGATGTGGCGGTAAATTTTCCCCGCGTCCTGGACCGCGAGCAGGAACTTCCCGGCGCTGCGTTCGATCTCGGCGCGGGTGGTTTGGAAAGGCTGGGCGATGCTCGCGATCTCGATGGTCCCGTTCAGCTCGGGGTGCCGATCGACAAAGGCGGCGACATCCGCGGGCGCGGCGGGTTGCCCGATGGAATCCGCGACATCGATGGTGAAGAAGTCCGAGCACGGCAGGAAACGCGCGACGGTTTCGAGGCGGATGTGATCGGCGTCAACGTGCCAGCCTTTGTCCCAGCCGAGCGACTTCACCGCGGCCTGAGCGGCGTCATACACACTCTGTGGCTCGGAGCCGATGAAGGTGTGTTCGCGGTTGGACTTGTTCCAGACGGGCACGGCTTCGACGCCATCCTTTGCCAGTTGCTGGAAGGCTTTGAGCTGGGCCGCGGCTTGATGGGCAAAGCGGTCGCCGACGCCGACGGTGAATTTTTCGAGAGTGAGCATGGAACAGGGGAGTTGGGAGACGGGTGCAGGCTAGGCGCGGCCCGCGAGGATGGGAATGGCGCCGATTGACTAATGAATGTCGATTCTTGACTCGCCTGAGGCCGGGATTTTGTGCCAAACGCCTGCCTGCCCGCATGACGATCAAGACTCCACCTGCCGAAAAACGCCCGAGCTTCGTCTCCACCCAGGTGGCCGACGCCCGGCGCTACTACCTCGACCTCGAACCCAAGCCGACTCGCGACATCACCGTCGTCTGCGGTGGCTGTGAACGGGTGCGGGCGGACTACATCATCCAGCGGCGGACGTTCCCGTTCTTTGCCGTGGAATTGGTGGCCGAGGGCGAGGGGACACTCACGCTGGCGGGGAAGAAGTGCCGTCTTCGGCCCGGCGTTGTCTTTGGTTATGGGCCGGGCGT
This sequence comes from Chthoniobacterales bacterium, assembly GCA_038208565.1. Classification (GTDB taxonomy): domain Bacteria; phylum Verrucomicrobiota; class Verrucomicrobiia; order Chthoniobacterales; family Chthoniobacteraceae; genus Chthoniobacter. The sequence continues at coordinate 2,868 of JBBQYR010000158.1, read as the reverse complement.
GGCGCATACCATCCGCACCGAGTCCGCCCGGCCGATGTTGAAATACTACGTCGATTTCGTGGGGCGCCGCGCGAAGGAACTGCTGGAGCGCAGTCCCGTCCGCGCGGGGAAGTTGGCCCAGGTTTCCACGCCTGGCGACATTCGCGAAATCTTCGAGAGCCTGCAGCGTAACGGCGCGGGCGAATCGCCTTACGGCCCCGCTTTGTGCGCGGCGCTCATCCCTCTGCTCCTGCTGAAAATCGCCGAGCGGGCCGTCCCCGCGGGTGGGGCTGATCCAAGGGCGCTCGCGACCTTCCAGCGGGCGCGGGCGCTGATCGATGAGCGATTCCTCGAGTTCAAGACCCTCAATGATGCCGCCGGGGCCGCGGGGGTGAACCTGTCATATCTTTGCCGACTGTTTCAGCGGTTCGATCACCAGACTCCCTACCGCTATCTGCTCCACCTGAAGATGAATCGCGCTGCGCAACTCCTCCTCGACTCCGGCCTGCTGGTGAAAGAAGTCGCGGCGGAACTCGGCTTCGGCGATCCCTTCAATTTCTCCCGCGCCTTCCGCAGCGTCTTCGGGCTTTCGCCTGAGAAATTCCTCGCCCGCACCCAGCGCCAGTAGGGGTGCGGCAACTTTTCAGGAACGCGAGCGTTTGACGTTTTCCTGCTGCCCGCTTAATCCCCAGCCTCCCCATGTCGAAGAAATCGAAGCCCCACCCCGCTCAGTCGTCCTCCTCCAGTCGCTGGCCTTTTGGTGTGGCCGGCGTGATCGCCATCGCGGCGATCACCGCCGTCATCTTTTTCTGGCAGGAAAAGCCCGCGCAGTCGCAGGCCGCCGCGCCGGGGGGATTGCGCAAGCTGCCCAAGGGTTTCGAGGAGACCAAGCCGAACGAGGCCAAGCCGCCTGAGCCGGCGCCCGTAGGCATGGTCTGGATTCCGGGCGGCGAATTTTCCATGGGCTCGGATGACCCGACCACTTCGATGTGCGGCGGCAAGGATTCGATGCCCGACGCCCGCCCGATTCATCGCGTGTATGTCGATGGATTTTGGATGGACATCACCGAGGTCACGAACGCGCAGTTCGAGGCGTTCGTGAAAGCGACGGGTTACGTGACCATCGCCGAGATAGCACCGAAGGCCGAGGACTTCCCCGGTGCGCCGCCGGAGAATCTTGTGGCCGGATCCGTTTCTTTTGCGCCGCCGAATACGCCGGTGCCGCTGAACAATCACCTGCAATGGTGGACCTATCTCAAGGGCGCGAACTGGCGGCACCCCGAAGGTGCGGGCAGCGATCTCAAGGGGCGCGAAAATTATCCCGTGATCCACATCGCGCATGCCGATGCCGCCGCCTACGCCAAGTGGGCCGGCAAACGGCTGCCGACCGAAGCCGAGTGGGAATTTGCCTCGCGGGGCGGACTCTCCGGCCAGCTCTATGCGTGGGGCGATGACCTGAAGCCCGGCGGCAAATGGCCCGCGAATATCTTCGAGGGAAAGTTTCCCTACCACGATACGGGCGAGGATGGATTCAAGGGCCTCGCGCCCGTGAAGCAATACGCGCCGAACGGCTACGGGCTCTACGATATCGGGGGCAATGTGTGGGAGTGGGTGTCCGATTGGTATCGCCCCGACACCTACGAGCGCGATGCGGCGAAAGGCCTGGTGCGCAACCCGCAGGGTCCGGCGGAAGCGGAGAGCTTTGATCCTTCCGAGCCGGGGATCAAAAAGCGCGTCCACAAGGGCGGCTCGTTTCTTTGCACCGAGCAATACTGCACCCGCTACATGGTGGGCACGCGCGGCAAGGGCGAGCCGGATACCGGCACGAACCACGTCGGGTTCCGCTGCGTGCAGGTGGCGAAATAATCGAGCTACGACGCGGCCAACCGGGCGACGTAGACGGTGCTGGCGGATTCGCAGTCGAGCAGGGGATTGGGGAAGCGGACGATTTGGGCGTCCACGCTGGCGAAGACGGTGCGGAGCGCGGCGAGGAAGCCGTCGTCGGGCGGGTCGTCGGACCAGAGGGCGAAGACGCCGCCGGGTTCCAGATGCGCCGCGAGGGCGCGCAGCCCAGCGGGCGCATAAAAGCTGCCGTGGCGCTCGTGGAGGAGGTTGCGCGGCGAGTGATCGATATCGAGCAGGATGGCGTGGAAGAGGCGGGCGGGTCGCTGCGGATCGAAACCTTCCGCGGAAGCGGCGAACGCGAAGAAATCGCCGTGGACGAAGCGGCAGCGAGGATCGGCGGCGAGCACGGGCCCGAGCGGGACGAGGCCACGCTGGTGCCAGCCGATCACGGCTTCGAGGTAATCGACGACGAGGAGTCCGCGCACGGCGGGATGCTTGAGCGCGGCGACGGCGGTGTAGCCGAGGCCGAGCCCGCCCACGACCACATCGCACGGACCAGGCGCGAGCGCGGCCAGGCCGAGATCGGCCAGCGCGACCTCGACCACATGGAAGAGGCTCGACATGAGGAAGGCGTCACCAAGCTTCACCTCGAAGACTTCCAGATCATCGAGCGAAGGCACGCGGCGGCGCCGCAGGGAGATGTCGCCGAGCGGGGTGGATTGGTAATCGAGTTCGGCGAAGTCTCTGCTCATGGGGAGCGACAGTAGGTGCTCGGTGGGAATTCCTGCTAAGCTTTTCCCAAGGCGCGGCATCCTTCGCAGGACTTCCATGGCCGCCCCTCTTCCTCCCTCCGAACAGCAAACCTCGCTCGTGTAAATGCTCTTTGTGCCGCATGCGTCGGCATTGCGGGGGTTCGTGCACGCGCTCATGCCGGATTTTGCGCGGGCGGATGACATCGTGCAGGGGGCGTTTCTCACGATCACGAAGAAGGCGGCGGCATTTGAGCCGGGGACGAACTTCCTCGGCTGGGCCTGTACGATTGCG
>JBBQYR010000157.1:0-9646 GCA_038208565.1 Chthoniobacterales bacterium | reverse complement strand
ATTGGCCCGGACGGCCGCACCGTGGACATCAACCTCGCGCCCAGCCGCGTGACGTTGCTCGGCTTTCGCGACGAACCCGGCAGCCCCGGCGACGCGCCGACTTCGCAGGCGATTTTCGATAGCCAGAAAATCGCCACCTCCGTCTCGGCCACCGTCGGCGAACCGCTGTATCTCGGCACCTTCACGCCCGCGCCGCCGGAGGGCGCGGTGGAAAAGGCGGGCGAGATCTGGCTGGCCTACCTGCGGGTCGATGCGCAGAGCCCGAAGCCCGGCGACGTGAAAGTCACGCCCAAGAGCAACAACCTCGGCATGGTCGATCTCGCATACAGCGTCTATTCGCTCGACCGCGCGGCGGCCCGCGAACTCCTCGCCAGTCCCGCCTCGCTGACCAGCGCGTGGGAAAAACTTCAGCCGCTCCTCGCGGAGAAGAAGGCGCGCTTTGAGCAGATGACGACGCTCAAGACCAAGTCCGGCCAGCGCGCGGTCGTGGAGGAGGCCCGCGAGCTTCGCTACGCCTCGGAATTTGCCGGACCGAACCGCCGTGGTGCGGTGGAGAATACGCGCCGCACGACGGTCACCGAAACCGCGACCGCCGGCCCCCGGAAGGAAGCGGGCCCGGCTTCCACCGCTACTGAAAACACCACGGTGACGCGTCAGGACCCGAACGCACCGCGCATCCCCGGTTACGTGGCGGCTTTCGAAACGCAGAACGTCGGCACGAGCGTCGAGGTCGAGCCAGTGATGAGCTCCGATGGGCAGACCATCGATCTCACCCACGTGGTGAAGATCATCGCAATGCGCGGGAACCTAAAGGTCACGGGGATCGCGGAGAAATATCCGGCCATGCCGGTCATCGAGACCCGCCGGATCACCACCTCGATCACGGTCGCTGCGGGCGCGCATCAGCTCGTCGGCACGCTCAATCTGCCCGACGCCAATGGCGTGAACGACCGCCCGGATACCGGCCGGACGTGGCTCCTCTTCGTCCACGCCACGCCACACGTACCGTGAGCGCGGCTTGAGCCGCCCGCGCTTCGCCGTCATGCTCCGCCCCGCGATGTTCTCCCTCAGCCCCCGCACCACCCTGCTCCTGCTGCTCAGCCTCGCCGCAGTGGTGCTGGTCGGCGGCGTGCGGCTGGCGCGGCAGGAGGAAAGTGTGCGCCTCGACCGCGATCGCGGCGCGCTCCAGCGTTTCGCGGGCGATACGCAGGCCGAGCTGCAGAAGCTCGAAACGCTTTATACCGATCACCTCGCCGCGCTCGCGCGGCGCTTCGGGCCCGAGCAGACGTTTGAGTTGCGCCGTGCGGCGGATCGGATCGTGGGCATCCAGCAGGTGTCGTTTTTGCGCCGCGGCGGCGACGACGCGCACATGCAGGTCTATGGCGAACGTCTGCCTGTGCCAGTGCTGCAGATGCCACGCTCCGGCTTTCCCACCGCGCCGGTTCTTGTCCCCGAGGAGAAGCTCTTCGAGGCAATGGGCGAGGACAGTGGCTGGATCGATGAGCCCGGGAAGCCGCTATTTTACTGGCTGCGGCGGTCATCGAAGGAAGTGGCGGTGCTGCTCATCCAGCGCGCGAATGTCGAGGCCGCGATCAGTCGCTGGCTGGAGAGCTGGTCGGCGCAAGCGTTTGAACCGGTGCGCGTGGAACTCGGGCCGGATCAGTTGCGCCCGCGCGGCGGACGCGCGCTGGCGAACGCGGGCGATGCACCGACGACTGCACCGGATCTGCTGCTGCCGATGCGCAGCCGCTTCGGAAATTGGGAGCTCGCCTCGTGGGATCGCCGCGCGACGCACGTGCACTACCGCGCTTCCACACTGCTCGCGAGCGGCGCGGTCGCGGTGCTGCTCGCGCTCGCCGGCGTGATCATCGCGTTGCAGCAGCGCCGCGCGCTCGCTCTCGCCGCGCAGCGCGTGTCATTCGTGAATAGCGTCTCGCATGAGCTGCGCACGCCGCTCACCAACATCCTGCTCAACCTCGATCTCGCGACGGATGCGCTCGCCGATGAGGCATCTACACCCGACGCCACGCGCCGGCTCGCGCTCGTCCGCGAGGAAGCGCGCCGGCTCGGTCGCCTGATCGATAACGTCCTCACCTTCTCGAAGCATGATCAGGGCAAGCTCCGACACGAGCCGCGGGCGTGTATTCCCGCGAGCGTGATCGCGGCAGTGATCGAGCAATTCGCGCCGTCCTACGCGCGCCGCGCGCTCGAAGTCCGCTGCACCGGCGAACTCACCGCGCCGCGCCTGCTCGACGCCGACGCCTTCGCGCAGATCCTCGCGAACCTCCTTTCCAACGTGGAGAAATACGTGCCCGGCGGGGTCGTGGAAATCGCCGGCACGCTTTCCGCCGACACCCTCGCCATCGTCGTCAGCGATCAAGGCCCCGGCATTCCCGCCGCCGCCGCCGAGCGCATCTTCCGGCCCTTCGAGCGGCTGGACAGCCGCGTGAATGGAGGCACCAGCGGCACCGGCCTCGGCCTCGCCATCGCCCGCGATCTCGCCGCCGCAATGGGCGGCACGCTGCGCCTCGTGCCGGGCGAGCGCGGCGCGAGCTTCGAACTGCGCGTCCCCGCGCCACCCGCCGCTCCGCTCACCGCCGTCTCCGCCGCATGACCATCCTCCTCGCCGACGACGACCCGATCACGCTCGACGCCCTGTGCGCGTGTGTGGAGCCGGAGGGTTTTACCGTGCTGGCCGCACGCCACGGCGGCGAAGCGCTGGCGCTGTGGGACAAGCATCGGCCCGATCTGCTCTGCCTCGACATCATGATGCCGCAAGTCGATGGCTACGAGGTCTGCCGCCGCGTGCGCGCCGCCGATTCGCAGGTGCCCGTGCTTTTTCTCTCCGCCAAAAGCGAGGAGATCGATGTCGTCGTCGGGCTGCAAATCGGCGCGGACGATTTCATCCGCAAACCCTTCGGCAAACACGAACTGCTCGCCCGCATCCGCGCCGCGCTCCGCCGGGTCCAGGCGCGGACAAACGGAACGCGCAGTTTTGCGATGCACGATCTCGTCGTCTATCCGCTCGAACTTCGCGCCGAGCGAGCGAGCGCGTCGATCGATCTCTCGCCACGCGAGGCCGCGATCCTCGGGTTGCTCCACGAGCGCGCCGGACAGGTTGTGGACCGCGACACGCTGCTCAACCGCTGCTGGGGCCTCGACTATTTTCCCGAGTCGCGGACCCTCGATCAGCACATCGCCAAGCTGCGCAAACGCATCGAACCCGATCCGGCAAATCCGACGATCATCGAGACCGTGCGGGGCGTAGGATACCGCTTTCGCCCGGCTTAAAACGTCACCATCTCCCGCAACGCCTCGACTTTCTTCGGGCCGAACCCAGGGAGCGCATCGAGCGCGGTGAGATCCGCCAGCGGGCGGGCGCGGATGATTTGCTCGGCGGTTTTCGGGCCCACGCCGGGGAGCGCCTGGAGGTCGGCGAGGCCCGCGGTGTTGAGGTTCACCTTACGCGCCGCCGCGGGTGCGTCGGGCTTGAGAATGCGCGGGATCAGGCGCTCGGCGAGCGATGGCTGGCGGTCGGTGCGCTTCGATTTCGCCCACAGCCCACGACGTTCCTGCGCGGCTTTTTGTTCGAGGGCGCGGAGTTGCTGGAGACGCGCGGAGGCGGCGCTCGCATCCGGGTAATCCGCCGCCTCGGTGGTCGCGCGCGCCCACCCGGCCTGGACGAGCGCGGCATCGAGCGCCACGCCGTCGCGTTCCACCATCGCGTAGAAGCGCTCGGTGCGGCTGGCGCCGGGGGCGATCTTGCGACGCGTGAAGACGCGGAAAGGTTTGCTCAGAAACTTGGCCGTGAACTCCTTGGCCTCCTCGCCGCCGCGCAACACTTCGGCCGGGGTGACGCCGAAATAGGCGGCCTGCTCATCGACGCGCGCGCCGTAACCGGCATCGGTCTCGGGAGCATCGGCGCCGTAGAGGCGGATGACTTGCGGGCGTTTGCCGTATCTCACCTGGAAGCTGTCGCCATCGTAGTAGCGATCGGCGAGGAAGGTGCAGCCGTCCCAGCGTTCCCAAGTGCGCGCGGGCTCGGCGCGCAGGGGACTGAAGACGAGGAGGAGGAGTGCGAGGGGGAGGAAACGCATGGCGCTTTCCCTCTGCGACGGCAGCGCTTCCGTCAAGCGCGGCGCTAGACCCGCTCGCGCAGCGGCTCGAAGCCGAGGTCGAAGATGTTCACCGCGTTTTCCATCATCGTCGGCATGCTCTGCAGGAAGGTCTCCCACTCCTGCAGGTTGGCGTATTGCGTGTCCCACATGATGAAGACGGCATCGGGCACGGCGTTCGACTGCTCGATGAGCACGCGGATTTCCTTTTCCCAATCCGCGATCTGCACAAAGCCGAGCGCGGCGGGCCGGGCGACGAGCGGGCTGTAGGAAAACTGCCCGAGCCACTGGTCGCGCTCGAGGAGGCTGGGAAACTTCGCATGCACGTGCGTGGAGAGCGCGCTGACGGTGGTCAGCGGGAAATCCATGAGCGTGTAAAAGCGGAGAAGCGTCTGCTGGATGATTGTCCAATCGCCGGCGGTGCGGGCATTGCGCACGCCGAATTTGATGCGATCGGCGGTGCGGGTGAGCGTGCCGTTTTCGCCGAAGAACTGCGCGGTCATCTCGTATCCGTAAAGGTCGTCCCACTTCTTCAGGCGGATCTGGTCGGGGCGCAGGCCGAGGCCTTTCGCCGGCTCGCAAATCTGCGCGCCGAACTCCTCGAGTTTGGCTTGGGCGATACCGAGCGGCGCGGGAAATGGCACTTCCACGTGGACGCCAAAAATGTCGATGGGAACGATTTCCATGGGCGGGGAAAATAGACGCGGCGGGCGTGATTTGACACGCGGATTCTTCGCGGCGCTTTCGCAGGCCCCGCTTCTTCGCGAAGCACGGAGCCCGGCGCCAGACATTGCGTGGCTGGAGAAAGATGCTGGCGGCTGAGGATTCGAACCTCACCCGGTTTAGTGCCGGGTTCCGCAGAGTCGCACTGCTAACCGCCAACCAGTGATACGCACCTCCCGTGCCCGACGGATGTGCGGTTGCGGAATCAGTCCGCTTGATCGAGAGCTTGCCGCTCTCCGGCTGATCCCGTATCACGCCACTCGCATGGCTGACGAAAAGACCCCCATCGATCTGTCGCCGATCAACCGGTCGGATTCACCAAACCCGAACGCCGAATCGGCTGACGCGCCGCCGTTGCACCCGACCGGCCAGGCGAAAACCGGGCAGCGATGGGCACCGCCCTCGATCGAGGAAGCGGTGCGCCTTTTCCCCAACTACGAGGTGCTCAATCTCCTCGGCTTCGGCGGTATGGGCGCTGTATATCAGGCGCGGCAACCGGCGCTCGATCGCCTGGTCGCGATCAAGCTGCTGCCGCTCGAAATCAGCGTGGATGCAGGGTTCGCGGAGCGTTTTCGCCGAGAGGCGCGCGCGCTGGCCAAGCTCAGCCATCCTAACATCGTGACCGTTCACGACTTCGGCGAGACGCCGGAGGGGCATCTCTTTTTTGTGATGGAGTTTGTGGATGGTAGCAATCTGCGCCAGCTCATGCAGCGCGCGGAAATCGGCACGCCGGAAGCCCTGCAGGTACTGCTCAGCGTGTGCGACGCGCTGGCCTACGCGCACAGCCAGGGGATCGTCCACCGCGACATCAAGCCGGCCAATGTGCTCGTCGATCGCCAGGGCCGCGTGAAGGTCGCGGACTTCGGCCTCGCGCGTTTCACCGATGCGCCGGTCGATCCGGGGGTAACCTCGACGGGCATGGTCATGGGCACGCCGGATTACATGGCGCCCGAACAGCGCGAGGGCATGAACGTCGATCACCGGGCCGACATTTATTCGCTGGGCGTGATTCTTTACGAGACGCTCGCGGGCGAGATTCCGAAGGGGGTCATCGACCCGCTTTCCCGACGGATCGGCACGGACAAGCGGCTCGACCATATCGTCAGCCGTGCGCTCTCGCGCCAGCCGGACCTGCGCTACCAAAGCTCGAATGAGCTGAAGACGGCGATCCAGCTCGTGCAGCCTGCGGTGTTAAAGGCGGCGGAAAAATACGCGCAGCAGCAGAAGCTCATTGTCGCGCCGAGACGCTCGCTCGGCACTCCGCAAGGCGCGATTCCCTCCGACGCGCCGACCATTCCTAACACCGTCTTCATCTACCCGCGGCGCCGGTTCACGCCCGAGTCTCCGCTGGCGCGGTGGGGGATCGCCGCAGCGCTGGCGCTCGCCGTGAGCGCGGGGGCCTGGTGGATGTTGCGGGACGGGGCGGTAAGGTCCGCGCCAGCGCTCCCGGCCGTGCCGGTGACCGCGACGACGACTCCCGCGGCCGAGCCATCCGCGCCGTATGTGAACTCGCTCGGCATGAAGTTTGTCCCCGTGCCGATCTGGGGCGCCGCCACGGGGGCGCCGACGCTGCTCGTCAGCGTGTGGGAAACGCGCGAACAGGACTATCTGGCGTACGTGAACGAGCGCGATGTCATGTGGCCGGACCAGCACTCCCGCGGGGCGGCTTACCCCGCCGTGAGTATGAGCTGGGAGGAAGCGCGAGGCTTTTGCGAGTGGCTCACGTTTAAAGAGCGCGCCACGGGCCGGCTCACGGACTTCCAGCGTTATCGACTCCCGACGGATCACGAGTGGAGCTGTGCCGTGGGCATCGGCGAGCGGGAAGATCCGGCCAAGACGCCCGAGGCCAAGAACCGGCGCATCCTGGCCGTGTATCCGTGGGGCACCGCGTGGCCGCCGTCGGACGGCGCGGGAAATTACAGCGGCGAGGAAGCGGCGGGCCAGGAATTGTGGGGCGAGCAAAAGCTCATTGCGGGATACCGGGACCCTTTCGCCAGAATCGCACCAGTCGGCAGCCTCCACCCCAACCGCCTCGGGATCTACGACCTCGGCGGCAACGTGCATGAATGGTGCGAGACCGCTTTTTCCGCGGGCAGCGAGAACCGGGTGCTGCGCGGCGGATCGTTCGTGAACGATACGCAGGAGAATCTCCTGTCCTCGTATCGCCTCCCTCGCGAGCCCAGTGATCGCGGCGCGGTTTACGGTTTCCGCATCGTGCTGGAAGGTCCGCGACCGGCTCCGGCGGATGCGGTCGCCGGGACGAAAGGCGCTCCCGGCAGCATGCGCTGATCGCGCCGGCGCGCGCGCCTATCAGGCCGCGGTCGCGAGCTTGCTCCGGCGGGCGCGAGTGGGTCGCTCGGCGGCAGAGCGCAGCTTGCGGAGGTAGGCTGTGACTTCCGGGCAAAGATGCTCGGACTTCACCTCCGGGTGCACCATCAGTTTGTAGCCGAGGCCGCTGAGCGCGATGCCGAGGTTGCCGTCCCAGCCCATGAGCGCGCCGGTCTCGGATAATTCGCAGCGCATCGGCATGGCCTGCTTGAGCGCCCAATTGGCCGTGATGGCAAAGCCGCCGCCGGTCATGCCGACCTCAAATGGTTTGTCCGGCAGGTCGTCGAAATTCGGCACTTCGATCCACGCTTCCTTGCACACCGCAGCGCAGAGTCGCCGGGGGGCATTGCGCGAACGATAGACGCTGGCCGCCACGGCGACCTCGCTGAAGGGCCGGATCAGTTCGAGCAGGCGATACACGCCATCCTGCGGCGGCAGGGTGTCGTCTTCGAGCGTCACGACCATCTCCTCGGCCACGCGACCGAAGACGTTGTTGTAAAGCCGCGCGACCTGCTGGTGGCGCACCGCGTTGAGATAGCTCTCGCCCGGCTCGGTGCGGTGCGGATCGCCGGCATTGACGATCGTGATCGATCCGAAGCGGCCGGCCAGTTTCACGCTCCATTTCTGGAGGAGCTTGGTCATCGTGCCGCCGGAATTATCCACCCAGTAAAGCGCCGAACGCGGCGGAATGTCGGCCGTCTCCAGCCATTTGAGCACCTTGAGCGACGAGGCCTTTTTCGGGCCCCAGAGCGTCACGAAACCAAAGCTCCACGCCGTGTAGAGGCTGCGCGTCACCTTCTCCTCGTCTTCGGGCGTCACGCGGCGGCTGCGGTTTTCGCCGTGAAAGTGATGATGCAAAGTCACCGGCAATTTCTTGCCCTTCCAGCCCGCGCGATACATGCGCAGCGCGAGCTCGTAGTCATCGTGCTGGCATTGCTCGGGAGAAAATCCACCGACTTCATCCAGAGCCTGACGGCGCCAGAACGACGAGGTGTCGCAAAGGCTCGTGCGCAGACCGTCGTGCAGGGTCCATTCGGGATGATTGCGACGGTGCCAGATCTTGCCCTCGGTGACCTTCTGCACCTCGGGGTAACAGATGCCCACATCCTTCGGCACGCTGTTCAGGATCGGCAGCGAAAGCTTCACATGGTCGGGCGCCATCTCGTTGTCCGCGTCCCAGAAACAGATCCAATCGCAATCGCGCACCTGCGCCAGCCCCGCGTTGCGTGCCGCGTTCGGGTTCTCCCAATGTCCGACGATCAAGCTCCAGCCGGTCGGCAGGTCGATCTTCGGTTCTTTCCGACTTCGTCCCGCGTCAAAGACGAGGACCTTGCGGTTGAATTTGGGATTCTGCGCCTCGAGCGAACGGATCGCCGTGGGCAGCATATGGGCGTAGGCGGGATGGCCGACGAGCACGGCAGCAGTGCGCTGGGCGGTGACTTCTTCGGCGGATTTGCGAGGCGCGGGCGCCTGAAACGATTCTCCGAGGTATGACATAATCGAACTCCGATGATTGCTTGTTTTGAGACCTTAACTGGACCGCAAGAAAATCGGACCGCTCAGCCTTGAGGCTTTCTTTTTCCGTAGTTGAGCGATGCGCCGACTCACGGGGCTTGAAGGAATGGAAAAAGATCCGTCGTGTCGAGACGGAACTCTGTTTTCGTCCAATAATGTTGGTGCGCCGACCTTGGTGCCTGCAAGGCGGCCGGAAGCCGTCCAGCTTCTCGCTCGATGCGTGGGCGCTGGGATCGTTGGGGACGGCGACTTAGCCGCAGAGAACGCGGAGAAGCAGAGGGCCGCAGCGAAGAAGCAAAAGAACCTCTGCGTATCTCTCACTCCTCATCGCCCTCTGCGCTAGAACTCACCGGCCGCGGCGGAGGCGGTAGCGCTGCTGGTATTTCAACGGCGTGAGGCCGACGTGCTTTTGGAAAAGCTGGGTGAAGGCGCTTTGGTCGCAGAAGCCGAGGCTCGCGGCGACTTCGCTGATCTGCGAGCCCTCCTGCTGCAGCGCTTCGCACGCGGCCTGGATGCGCAGCTTGATGATGAACGCTTGCGGACTACTGCCGAAGGCCTCGACGAAACGGCGATGGAGCTGGCGCAGCGAGACGTGCAGTTCACTGGCGAGTTCCTTTACCGAAACACCTCGGCGGAAGTTCTCCCGGATGTAATTCACCGCGCGGTCGAGCTGGAGGTAAGGCTGCAACACCTGGCGGCGGCCTTCGTAGCTCTGCACCGTGCCCATGAGGCCGACCACCCGGCCGCGCCGATCGCACAGCGGCAGTTTGTTCGTCACAAACCAATCCGGGATGCCCTGTGCGGTGAAGAAGAGCTCCACGATGTTCAGCTTCGGCTGCCCGGTGCTCATCACTTCTTCGTCGTCGCGTCGAAAGTTTTCCGCGAGCCGCGAGGGGAAAAGCGCGAAGTCGTCCTTGCCGATGACCTGCGTCTCGTCGCGAAAACCGAAACGCTCGATGAACCGC
>JBBQYR010000156.1:0-10101 GCA_038208565.1 Chthoniobacterales bacterium | reverse complement strand
AACGGATGAGGGTCGTCAGATCGACTGCTACGACGGCGAGGAGCAACTGGCATACGAATTCAAGCTGCGAGTCACGATTGCGGCCAGCGGGCAAGGGCGCTTTGGCGAGGAGCTATCGTTTCCTGTTGAATGCCGAGCGGCTGGTTTGACGCCGGTTCTCGTAGTGCTCGACCCCACACCTTCGCACCGCCTCACGGAGTTGATCGCTAAGTTCACTGCCAATGGGGGCAGGCATTACGTCGGTGCCGACGCTTGGGCGCACATGGATTCCAAAGCTGGCAGGACGATGGCCGTCTTTCTGGAACGCTATATCCGGCCGCCGTTGACTGAAATGGCAATACACGAGGACACCGGACCTGAACCTATTCAGCTTTCATGGTCGCGGGATGAGATTCTGATTCGGGGAAGCAACGAAAGTATTCGTATCCCTCGCAGATTTTGAATTGGCCTTGCCGAATGCGTCCTTCATCGGCTTCACCGGCACGCCCATCGAGAAGACCGACGCCACCACGCGCACCGGCGGTCACAGCGGTCTCGGCCTCGCCATTACCAAAGCGATCGTGCTGGCTCACGGCGGCAGCATCGAGGTCGTGAGTGAGTTGGGTGGCAGCACGGCCTTTACCGTCCTGCTGCCTGCGGCCTAAGATCCGGCTGCGTTCCGCGCTTCACTCAGTCACAGTCTCCCCATGAATCCTCCCTCCGCATTGACCCGCCGCCGTTTCCTCGCCACCACCGCCGCTGCGCTCGCCGCGCCGCAGATCCTCACCGCGCAAAAGACCGACAAACAACTCGTCATCGGCACCGGCGAGCATCGCTACGAAGTCATCCACGCCTGGCCGCAGCTTCCCGATAAATACACGTGGCAGACGACGCACAACGTCGCCGTGGATGGCGAGGGATTGCTCTACGTGATCCATGAAGGGCGCGAGAACCTGAAGGATCACCCGTCGATCTTTGTCTTCGACGGCGAGGGCAAATTCGTGCGCGCGTTTGGGGCGCAGTTCCAAGGCGGCGGGCACGGGCTCGAAGTGCGTACGGAGGGCAAGGAGCAGTTTCTCTGGGTCACGGGTTATCAGCAGTTAAAGAACTTCGCGAAGCTCACGCTCAAGGGCGAGGTCGTGTGGGAAAAGCACGCGCCGATGGCGTCGGGCCTTTACCCCGAAGGCGAGGACACGAAGCCCGTGAAACGCTGGGGCCGTGACGCCTTCATGCCGACGAACTTTGCCTTCCTGCCGGACGGCGGATTCTTCCTCGCCGACGGCTACGGCTCGTTTCGCATCCATCGCTACGACAAGGACGGCAACTGGGTCTCGAAATTCGGCGAGCCCGGCACGGGTCCGGGGCAGTTCAACACGCCGCACGGTTTGTGGATCGACTCCCGCCCGGGCCGCGAGCCGTCGCTCGTCGTCGCGGATCGCGCGAACAAGCGACTCCAGTGGTTCACGTTTGAAGGGAAGCACCTCAAGACGCTCGATGGCTTCATCCTCCCGGCCAATATCGACGCGCGCGGCGATGTGCTGCTCGTGCCCGACCTCAGCGCGCGGATCACGCTGCTCGATAAGAATGATGCGGTGATCACCCACCTCGGCGAAGACCCCGAATGGCGAGCGCAGGTGCTCAAGGACGGGATGAAGCTGCGCAAAGACGAGAAGGGCGAGGGCTGGGTATCGGGCAAATTCCTGCACCCGCACGACGCGTGTTTTGACAAGGACGGCAACATCTTCGTGGCCGAGTGGGTGCAGAGCGGGCGGGTCACGAAGCTGCGCAAGGTCAACTGAGGGACGCGCCTGCAAGCCGGCGATTCAACCGATGGGCGGGCGTCGTCCGAGTGGGTGCATGTGAATATGGCGCAGCCGGGATTTGCGTGGCAGGAGGGTTACGGCGCTTTCACGGTGAGTGCGTCGAATCGGGAGGAGGTCGTGGCTTACATCGCGCGACAGGAGGAGCATCATCAGAAGCGGACCTTTCGGGAGGAATACATGGAGGTCCTCCGCAAGAGCGGCGTGGAGTTTGATGAGCGGTTTGTTGATTGATCGGGCGGTTCCCGCATCCCTGCCGGGATGCGTCGCGTGGGGTGGACGTTCCGGTGGTGTTACCACCGGCTAATTTCTTTGCATCCCTCCGGGATGCGGGTTCGCCGCAACGCGGGGCCGTTGGCTGGCGGCCGTTAGCCATAGTGCGGACGCGGTTCACCCACCCGCCATCGCGCCGACGATCATGAAGGGTTCGGTGCCGTTGGTGATGGCTTCGGGGAGTGGGGTTTCGAGGGGTTCGTGGGAGAGGTCTTCTTTGCAGGCGAAGAAGCGGATGAAGGGGCGGCGCTTCAAGGCTCCGTGGTCGCGGATGGTGCCTTGGAGCGCGGGGTAATAGGTTTCGAGCACATCGAGGACGGTGCCGAGAGTGACTGGGCTCGCGACTTCCAAGGTCACTTCGTCGCCGACCTGGGCGAGGTTGCGCAGGTGGTAGGGGAGGCCGACGCGAATGGTGGTGGGGGCGCTCATGGACTCGGTATGTGGGATTGTCGGGCGACCGCTTCGGAGACTGTGGCAAACATCGGCAGACGGAGCGCCTGCCCTACAAATAGCGCAGCGCGGATCACCGCAGCGTATGCACTTCGACGGAGAGGACTTTTGGGAGGTCGCGCGCGATGCATTGCCAGGTGTCGCCGCCGTCGGGGGAGCCATAGACCTGGCCGCCGGTGGTGCCGAAGTAGAGGCCGCATTCGTCGAGCGCATCGACGGCCTTGGTGTTGCGCAGGCCGGGGAGTTCGTTCCACGACATGCCGCCATCGGTGCTCTTGAAAAGGGCGGCGTCCTCGACTCCGGCGAAGACGGTGTCGGGCTCGGTGAGCGAGGGCTCCAGGTGCCATACGCGCTTGAATTCCCACGGGTGTTGGGTGCCGTCGTACCATGCGTGCGTGCCGACTTCGCCCGAGTAGAGGAAGCGATTGCTGCGCGCGGAGGGCGGGTCGAAGGCTTCGGGAATTTTTCCGCCGCCGGGGATGGCCCACGTTCTCCCGCCATCGTCGGAGCGCTGGATGATCTGCCCAAACCAGCCGCTGCACTGCGAGGCGTAGATGCGGTCGGGGTTCAGCGGCGAGCCTTTGAGGTGTGATACATCTCCCACCCGGCGAAGTGTGGCTGGCTGATGGTCCAGTCGCGCCGCGAACCATCGGCGGTGAGGATAAAGGCACCTTTGGCGGTGCCGACGAGGAGGCGGACGGAGCTCATGGGGCTCTCTATCTCGTGGATTTGGTCAGCTTGCCTT
The DNA here is from genome assembly GCA_038208565.1 of Chthoniobacterales bacterium. Taxonomy (GTDB): domain Bacteria; phylum Verrucomicrobiota; class Verrucomicrobiia; order Chthoniobacterales; family Chthoniobacteraceae; genus Chthoniobacter. The sequence goes on along the minus strand of JBBQYR010000156.1, from coordinate 6,834 downwards.
GGAGATCTACCCTTTGGCCACTTCCTTCACCCAGGTGTCCTTCAGGGTGATGATCCGGTTGAAGACCGGCTGGCCGGGCGCGCTGTCCTTGGCGTCGGCGCAGAAGTAGGCGAGGCGCTCGAATTGATACCGGTCCGCCGGGGTGGCGTCCCGCAGGCTCGGCTCCAGCTTGGCGGTGATCGTCTCCAGGGAATGCGGGTTGAGCGCGGTGCGCCAGTCGCGGCCATCCTTTTCCGGTTCGGCGTCGGTGAAGAGGCGGTCGTAAAGGCGCACCGTGGCGTCGAGGGCGTGCGGGGCGCTGACCCAGTGGATCGTGCCCTTGATCTTCCGCCCGCTGGTCGCGCCGCCGGTCTTGGAATCGAGGTCGGCGGTGCAGCGCAACTCGGTCAGATTGCCGTCCGCGTCTTTCACGATTTCGTCGAGCTTGATGATGTAGGCGTATTTCAGCCGCACTTCACCGCCCGGCTTCAGCCGGAAATACTTCGGGGGCGGAACCTCGGCGAAGTCGTCCTGCTCGATCCACAGCTCGCGACTGAACGGCACGAGGCGCGTGCCGCCCTCGGGGTCCTGCGGGTTGTTAGTCGCGGGGAGTTCTTCGGTGTGGCCTTCGGGGAGGTTGGTGATCACGACCCTGAGCGGGCGCAGCACGGCGAGGCGGCGCTGGGCGCGGGTGTTGAGGTCGGTGCGGATGTGGTGCTCGAAGACGGCGTAGTCGGTGTGGCTGACGAACTTCGTGACGCCGACGCTGGTCGCAAAGGCGCGCACGGCTTCCGGCGTGATCCCGCGCCGGCGGATGCCGCTCAGCGTGGGCATGCGCGGATCATCCCAGCCGGTGACCACGCCTTCCTGCACGAAGGCGAGGAGCTTGCGCTTGGAGATGACGACGTGGGTCGGCATGAGCTTGGCAAACTCATACTGATGCGGGCGCGGCTGCGGCACGGGGAGCGCGTCGATGATCCAGTCGTAAAGCGGGCGATGGACCTCGAACTCGATGGTGCAGACGGAATGCGTGACGCCTTCGATGGAATCGCTGAGGCAGTGCGCGTAGTCGTAGAGCGGGTAGATGCACCAGGCGTCGCCGGTGTGGTGGTGCGCGGTGTGGCGGATGCGGTAGAGGAGCGGGTCGCGCAGCCAGACATTCGGATATGCCATGTCGATTTTCGCGCGCAAGCTGCGGGCGCCATCGGGGAACTCGCCAGCCTTCATCCGTGCAAAGAGATCGAGGCTCTCTTCGATCGGGCGATCTCGCCACGGCGAAGGTTTGCCGGGTTCGCCGGGAGCGCCGCGATAGGCATCGGTCTGCTCGGGGGTGAGGTCGCAGACGTAGGCCTTGCCGGCCCGGATCAGCGCGACGGCGTAATCGTGGAGCTGCTGGAAGTAATCCGATGCATAGAGCGGCTCGGTATTCGCGCCATCCACCGGCACGCCCTGTCCGCTGGTGTCGCCCACTTTCTTAAAGCGCAGCACCTGCTCGCCCCAGCCGCCGATGAGCCACTGCACGTCGCCGATGATGCTCTCGACATACTCCACGTCCTCCTTCGCGGGATTGGTGTCATCCATGCGCAGGTTGCACACGCCGCCGAAGTCGCGGGCGATGCCGACATTCAGGCAGATGGACTTGGCGTGGCCGAGGTGGAGGTACCCATTCGGCTCGGGCGGAAAGCGGGTGATGACCTTTTGCACCTTCCCGCTCGCGAGGTCCGCGGCGACGATGTCGCGGATGAAGTCGGAAGGGGCGGGGTCGGCGGGAGCGTCGGTGGTCATGATGAGAGAGGGGATGTAGCTACGAGGGAGCGCGGTGCAAGTCGAGTGCGGGTTCTTGTGCGGAGCGCGGCAAGTCTCAGCCTTGCCCCACCCACGGTCATTCTGAGCGAATGCGAAGAACCTCTGATCTCTGGCTTTCCTCCGCCGTGTGGTCGGACACGGCCCGTCGTTTGGTTGTGGACGCGGTAGATGCCGGATGGAGATCAGAGGTCCTTCGCAAGCTCAGGATGACGGGTTTATCTCTTGCCCGCCGCCTCTGCGATCCGCGCCAAGGCCTCGGCGAGCGCGCGGTAGTCTTCGGTGGAATTGTAAGCGTGCGCGGAGATGCGGACGAAGCGACGCCGCGGCTCGCCCCAGCGGACGATCGGGACCTCGATGCCGTGCTGGTCGAGCAGCCGCGTCTGGATGGAATCGAAGCGCCCGGTCACGTGCGGCACGCGCTGGAGCGGCTCGGCCAACGGGATCGTGGCCATCGTGCCGAGGAGTTCATTGGGCGCGGGCAGCGGGATGCCGAACCGGCCGGCGAGGAGCGCACGGGCGGAAGTGACGAGCGTGCGGTTGCGGTCGCGCCATTCCTCCCAGCCGCCGGGGAAAAGCGTGGCGCCAAACTGAATCGCTGCGGGCACGCTGAGCCACGCGGTGGGATCGAGCGTGCCGGGCCAGTCGAAGCGATCGTGAAAGGCGCTGCGGCCTGCGCGCCGGGTGTTTTCGCCGTGCGACATGACCGGCGGGCGCAGCGCCTCCTGCCGGTCGGGCCGCACCCAGAGGAATCCCGCGCCCTTCGGCGCGCAGACCCACTTGTGCAAGTTGCCGGTGTAATACGCGGGACGCCAGTGCTCGATATCGAGCGGCACGGCGCCGGGCGCGTGCGCGCCATCGATCAGCGTTTCGACACTGCGCTCGGCCAGTGCGCGGATGATCTTCGCGACGGGAAAAACGAGCGCGGTCGGGCTGGTGATGTGGTCGATCATCGCGATCCGGGTGCGCGGGGTGACGGCGGCGAGGATGGCGTCGATGATCTGCTGCTCGCTCGCGAGCGGAAACGGGACCTGGGCGACGACGACCCTGGCGCCGACGCGCGCGGCGGTCTCGGCGAGCACGTTGCGGCAGGCGTTGTAGTCGTGATTCGTCGTGAGCAGTTCGTCGCCCGCCCGGAGGTCGAGTGAGCGGATCACGGCATTCACGCCAGAAGTGGCGTTGGCGACGAAGACAAGGTTGTCCGCATTCGCGCCGACGAAGTCCGCCAGCGCCGCCCGCGCGCAATCGATCAGCCCCGGCAGATCGCGCCACAGAAATTGCACCGGCTGCCGCTCCATCCGTGCGCGCCATTCCGCCTGGGCCTCGAGCACCGGGCGCGGCGTGGCGCCAAAGCTGCCGTGATTGAGAAAGATGACGCCGGGGTCGAGCGTCCAGTGTTGCGCGAGCGGGCTCGGCATGGGTCTAAGGCGCAACGAGGAGCAATGAGGCGCGACGCATCTCAGGCGGGAATCGCGGGAGCGGCCCAGTGGTGCCGCTCGATGAACTCCTCGGCCAGCGCCTTGTAAGCCGTCGCCCCGAGCCCGTTCGGTTCGTATTCGAGGATCGGCTTGCCGTGGCTCGGCGCCTCGGCGAGACGCACGCTGCGCGGGATCACCGTCTTGAAGATGACGTCGCCGAAATGGCTCTGGACCTCGGCGATGACCTGCGTCGCGAGGTTGTTGCGCATGAACATCGTCATCAAAATGCCGCCGATCTTGAGCGTCGGATTTGCGCCGCAGTCGCGGATCTGGCCGACCACATGATCGATCTTCGAGAGGCCTTCGAGGGCGAAGTATTCGCACTGGAGCGGGATGAGCAATTCGTCGGCGGCGGCGAGCGCGTTGGTCATGAGGATGCCGAGCGAAGGCGGGCAATCGAGCAGGATAAAATCGAACGTGGCATCGGCCCGCAGGGGCTCGAAGGCGGCGCGCAGCCGGGTGAGGTGATCGTCGGCCCGGGCGACTTCGATTTCCGCGCCCGCGAGGGCGAGATCGCCGGGGATGATCCAGAGGTGATCCCAGCGGGTCGGCACGACTTTCTCCTGAATCGGCGCGCCGCCGATGAGCGGCTCGTAAATGCTGTGGCCGTCGATCGTCGGCAGCCCGAGCGCGCTCGTGGCGTTGGCCTGCGGGTCGAGGTCGATGAGCAAGGTCTTCACGCCCCGCGCGGCGAGGGCGGCCGCGAGGTTGACGCTGGTGGTGGTCTTGCCAACGCCGCCTTTTTGGTTGGCGACCGCGATGATCTTCATAGGGCGGGTAGGGGAAATGACCAATGGACAATGGTCAATGACCAATCAGCCTTCGCGGCGCTTGCCATTGGTCATTGGTCATCCTCCACTGGTCGTTTCCGCATGATCCCGATCACCGAACGTTTCCTCTCCGATGCCGGCGGCTGGCAGGCGCTGAAACACGCGCGGTCGCTGCACGCGATGGGCCGGGTGATGGCGGCAAAATACGAGCCGCCCCTGCTCGAAGGGCGGGTGAAAGAAGGCGAGTCCGAGTTTCGATCGGGGCTGAAGATCCTCTCCGCGTCGAATGTGGAGAATCTCTGCACGTGTCGCGACTCCCGGCAGCGCGGAGTGGTGTGTGCCCATTCGCTGGCCGTCGGGCTGGAGATCATCAAGCCTCGGGGAATCGCACCGGTTTCCGGGAAAGCGGCTTCGATCCCGTCGTCGGTTTCCACTCCTGCTTCCGCGCCTTCGGTGATGCCACTCGCGCCCGGCGAGCGGCCGGTCTTTCACCTCACGGTCGAAGGCTCGCTCAGCTACCTCACGGCCAAACTCGACATCGCCTACGGGGATCGGCGCACGACTTACGCCGCCAGCTCGCCAATCCGCCATCCTGCCGAGGCTGCGGCGCTCGATCGGCTGAGCAAGGCGGGCTTCGCTGAGCCGGGGCGCGACGGGCAGTGGGTGCTCAAGGGCGAACCGAAGATCCTCGCGTTCTTCGCGGGCGAACTGCCCCGGTTGCAGCGCGACTGGCAGGTCGGGATCGGGGCGCGTTTTGACTACGTGACCCGCGACATCGAGCGCATCGAGCCGCGTTTTGAGGTCCGCAGCTCGGGCGAAAACTGGTTCGATCTTTCGCTCCAGATGACTGCGCCGGGCGGTGAGCGCTTTTCCGCCGCCGACATCCAGCGGCTCATTCAATCCGGCCAAAGCTCGACCCGGTTGAAGAATAAGAAGGTCGCGGTGTTCGATCCCGGATTGCTCGATGAGTTTGCGCAGGCGCTCGGCGAGTGTAACCCCCAGCAGCGTCAGCCCGGCGAATACCGCCTCGCCCGCGCCCACGTTGGTTATCTCGATACTTTGGCGAAAGAGCAGGGGACCCAGATTCGCGGCGACGCCGGCTGGCATCGCTGGGCGGAAATCCTTCAGCGCCCCGACAAGCTCCCGAGTTTCCCGCTTGGGGATCTCGAAGACGTGCTCCGGCCTTACCAGAAGGCGGGCGTCTATTGGCTGAAGTTCCTCGCCGACCAGCAACTCGCCGGGATCGTGGCCGATGAGATGGGACTCGGCAAAACCGTCCAGGCGCTCGCCTTCCTCCGGCAGATCGGCGGGCGGGCGATCATCGTTTGCCCGTCGTCGCTGGTCTTCAACTGGGCCCGGGAAGCCGCCCGCTTTACTCCCGAGCGGCGGGTGCTCGTCGTGCAGGGTTCGGAGCGGCAGCGGCTCTTCAAGGACGACATGGAGCAGGCCGACCTGGTGGTCACGAGCTACCCGCTGCTTCGCCGCGACATCGAGCGTTACCGGGATTGGGAATTCGCCGCCGCCGTCCTCGACGAAGCGCAGCACATCAAGAACCCCGAGAGCCAAAACGCTCAGGCCGCTTGTGCGCTCAAAACGCGCCACCGCGTCATCCTGACTGGCACGCCGATCGAGAACTCGCTCAAGGATTTGTGGTCGCTCATGCACTTCCTCATGCCCGGTTACCTCGGCTCGGCGACCGACTTCCGGGAACGCTACGAGCGGGAGATTCATGCCGCCCCGAGCGGCCCGGCGGCGAAGCGCCTGCTCCAGCGAATCCGACCTTTTGTCCTCCGGAGAACGAAGCGCGTCGTGGCCACGGAGCTACCGGAAAAACTCGAGCAAGTCGCTTATTGCGAACTCACTGAGAGACAGAAGCAAATTTATTCGGAACTGGTTTCCGGGACTCGCCGGACCCTCGCGGAGTTTGCCGGCGGCAAGGACCAAAACAAGGCCCGGATCGTCATGCTCACCGCCCTGCTCCGGCTTCGGCAGGCCTGCTGCGACCTCCGGCTTTTGGGCATCGAGGGTGTGTCCGACGAGGAGGCTTCGGCCAAGGTTTCGCTGCTTCGGGAACTCATGGCCGAGGCCGTGGACGGCGGGCATCGGGTGCTCATTTTCAGCCAATTCGTCTCGATGCTCACCTTGCTCCGGGACGCTCTGACGGCCGACGGCATCCCCTTTTGCTACCTCGACGGCTCGACCAAAGACCGCGGTGCCGAGGTCGATCGCTTCCAGACCGGCGAGTTCCCCGCCTTCCTGATCAGCCTCAAAGCCGGCGGCACCGGCCTCAACCTCACCGCCGCCGACACCGTCATCCACTTCGACCCGTGGTGGAACCCGGCCGTCGAAGCGCAGGCCACCGACCGTGCGCACCGCATCGGGCAGGAGAAAGTGGTGACCGCCTACAAACTCATCGCCCGCGGCACGGTCGAGGAGAAGATCCTCGCCCTGCAGCAGAAGAAGCGCGCCCTCGCCGAGATGACCATCGAGAGCGAACAGCCGCTCATGGAAGGCCTGTCGCTGACCGAGATCGAAGAGATGCTGGCGTAGCTGGAGTCGGCGGCAGCTTGGCCCTGCTGTGAACCGAGCTCGTTTCCTGAGCGGTCAAAATCCGTTCCAGTGAGCTCCCGAGTCGGGCTTGTGGCGCAACCAGCGGGCGTAGTGCTGTTATACCAAATTGGTGAAATGATCAGACACCTGCCCAGCCCGGAGGGCTGAAGGAAATTAGCTCCGGGTGAAACCCGGAGTTTCGGACCACCATCCGATGCACCCCGGAGGGTGTGCCGGAAGCAGCCAGCCATGCA
>JBBQYR010000155.1:0-10241 GCA_038208565.1 Chthoniobacterales bacterium | reverse complement strand
GGGAAGAGGTTGAAGGCCTGGAAGACAACGCCGAGGTGGCGGCGATGCTCGCGGAGCGCGGGTTCGTCGGAATGCACACGTTCGCCGTCGAGGGTGAAGGCGCCGGAGTCGGGCACTTCGAGGCCGGCAATGATGCGCAGGAGCGTGGACTTGCCGCCGCCGCTCGGGCCGATGAGCGCAAGGCTGCGCAGCTCGCCGAAGTCGGCCGTGAGTTCGTCGAGCACGCGCTGCGGGCCGAAGCTTTTCGTGAGCTGGGAGAGCGTCAGGTGCATCGTGTGGGAGGGAAAACCGCGGAGGCGCGGAGGCGCGGAGAAAGGCAGGAGATGTGAACTTCCTCTCCGATCCTCCGCGTCTCTGCGCCTCCGCGGTTCCATAACGTGTTCATGTCTCGAAGCGCGCGCGTGTTTCCAGCGACTGGGTCCAGAGCGAGATGGGCAGGGTGAGGATGAGGTAGCCGAGGATGACCGGCACGTAGCTCTCGAAGGCGCTGTAGGTGAAGGCATTCACCTGGCTGGCGGCGAGGCTGAACTCGGCGATGCCGAGGACGGAGAGGAGCGAGGAGTCTTTGATGATGCTGGCGAATTGCCCGGCGAGCGGCGGCAGGCTCTGGCGCAGGGCTTGCGGGAAGATGACGTAGCGATAGGTCTGCGCGCGGGTGAAGCCGATGGCGCGCGCGCTTTCGAGCTGCGAGGCGCCGACGCTCTCGATGCCGGCGCGGATGATTTCGCTGATGTAGGCAGCGCTGAAGAGCGAGAGGATGAGCGCGCCGGCGAGGAAGCGAAAATCGCGCGAGAGCGCCTGGCCGAAGATGTACCAATAGAAATAAAGCTGCACGAGGAGTGGCGTGCCGCGGGTGAGTTCGACGTAGATGCGGGCGAAATCGCGGAGCGGGAGCAGCGAGCTGCGTCGTGCGAGCGCAAAGGTGAGGCCGATGATGCAGCTCAGCGGCAGGGCGAGGCCGGAGATGGCGAGCGTGGCGATCCAGCCATCGAGGAAAAGCCGCCAGTAATTCCGCACCGGCTGCCAGGCCCAATGGTAATCGAGCAGGGCAAACGCGCCGGCGCAGAGGCCGCCGAGCAGCGCGAGCGCGAGGATGAAGCTGAGGGCGCGGGTCAGGCGGGGCACGGGTGAAAGAATGCTGAGGGGTCTTCGTTTTTGAGCCACGGATGGACACGGATGACTCACGGATTTTCCCGCCTTCATCCGTGCTGATCCGTGTTCATCCGTGGCTGAATTTCTAAGCGTGGCCTTGTGGGCGCAGACGGGCCTGCCAGATCCAGTTCCACGGGATCGCGCCGTGGCTGAGCATCCAGTCGTTGAATTTCCGCAGCGTCCAGCCTTCGCGTCCGACGAGCTGAGCGTGCAGGCGTTCCACTTCGAGCCGGCCGAGCAGGTAGCTCATCGGCACGGTCGGCGAACTGGTGTACCAATTGACGTCGCCGCGGGCGCGCGCGGCGGTGAAGCCGACGCCGTCCTGGAGGCGTTTCGCGGCGGCGGCGTAGGTGAGCTTGCCGCTGTGCAGGCCGCAATCGATGACGATGCGGTGGGCGCGCCAGAGGGCGTCGTGGAGCTGCGTGAGCCGCGCTTCGGGATAGTCGATGATGCCGAGTTCGACGGACTGCTTTTCGCACCACAGCGTCCAGCCTTCGTAAAAAATGGCGTGGTGCATGAGCCGGCGCAGGCGGCTCGGGTGGCGGTTCTGCACGACGAATTGCAGGTGGTGGCCGGGATAGGCTTCGTGGGCGCAGGTGAGCGCGAGGCCGAAGTGCTGGCGGATTTCGGCGGCGCGTTTTTCCGGCGTGGGCTGCTCGGCGCTGAGGTCGTTCACCCAAAAGATGCCGGTCTGGTCTTTGTCGAAGGCGCCGGGCTGGAGATAGGCGGCAGTGGGAAATTGGTGCCGGAGGTATTTCGGCACGGGCATCACGCGGCAGCGTTCGTTCGGCGGGAAGCTGACGAAATCAGCGCGCTCGAACTGCGTGCGCGTTTCGGCGGTGACGCGCGTGTATTCATCGAGCAGCGCGCCCTGCGGCTGCCAGCGCTCGGCGGCGGCTTCGAGGATCGCGGCGACGGATTTCCCGCGACCGAATTTCTTCGCCTCGGCTTTCAGTTCGGCGGTGAGTTGCTCGACGAGCGCGTGGCCGAGCGCTTCGGCTTCATCGAGGCTCAGCGCAAAGCCGAGACGCTCGCGGATGAGGAATTCGAAATTTTCGCGACCGATGGAAAAGCCATTCGCCGGGCCGGGTGGTTTCGCTTCGGCGGCGCGGGCGTAGCGTTGCAGCGCGGCGATGGCGGCGTGGATGAGCTGCGCGGTTTTCGCCGGATGCGGGGAGATCGCGGCGAGTTGCGCGCCGATTTCCTCGAAGAAGGACTTCGCGCCGTCGCAGGTCTGGCGCGTGAGTTTGGTCCAAAGCGGCACGGGCTTCCGCAAGCACGCGGCGCCTTGGGCGAGGAAGGTGGGGAATTTCGCGAGGCGCGCTTCGATCGCAGGGCGGGCTTTCGCGAGGTTTTCGGCGTGGCGGACGACGAGATTGAAGATGGCGTCGATCGCCGCGCCGCAGTGGGTTTGCGGGTTGATGCGCCAGTGCGGGAAGGTGTCGTGGAAGAAGCGCTCGGTGCGGAGCAGCGCGAGGAAACCGCGGCGGTCGAGCCAGTCATCGCCGGTGAAGGCGAAGTCGGGCAGGGCCTCGACTTCGCGCAGCGTGGTCTCGATGAGCGCGAGAAACTTCTGATGCGTGGCGGCGTCGTTTTCGGCGAGCAGCGCGTCGAACTGATGCAAGCCGCGCTCGCTGGCGACTTGCGGGAAAAGGGCGTGGGTCTCTTCGAGGAAACGCTCGCCGAGGGCGCGGAACCGCCGGACGGGCGAACTCATTCGTCGCCGCTGGCGATGAGCTTGTTCATTTCCTTGGCGAGTTCGCGCACTTGCTTCACCTCGTCTTTTTCAATCGGCACATCGACCGACTTGGTGACGATGCGCTTCACTTCCTTGAGGTTCTTTTCGAGGGTCTGGCCGAGCTTCGTCCTCTTGAGGTTCGGGTTCAGCGTCGAGACGCGGTCGAGGAAGTAGTCGAGGAGTTCGGGCTGGATGAGGCGGCGGGCGCGATCGACGGAGTAGTCGTCGAGAACGATGCCGCTGGTGATCTCCAACCCGCGCAGCCAGCCGCCGAGCGCCACGAGGTGGGCGATCTCTTCATCCTTGAGTGCGAGCATCGCGGCTTCGACATCGGCCTGGGTGCGGACGAGTTCCTGCTTGATGTCGGACCACTGCTGGCGCGCGGCTTTTTCGAGAATGCTCCGGCTGTGTTTGCTCACGCGATCGGAGACGCCGAGGCCTTTCGAGAGCTTGAGGAGCACACGGCCGACGGGCTCGATGCGCGACTGCTTTTCTCCGGCCACGGCGAGGAAACCATCGGCCAGCACGGCCCCGGTGCAGAGGGCGAGGCGGGCGCGGTCCTGGGGCGTGGAGTCCGGCAGATCGCGCCAGACTTTCTCGAAAGGAATCGGCTTCAGGGATTCGAGTTCGCTGATGATGATCTCGATGGAGGGCGCAGTGAATTCGTTGATGCCGAGTTCTTCGCGCATGTGCTGGAGGTCTTCTCCCGCGAACTTGGGCGCCGCGTGGGCGGGCGTCAAAAGGAGGCTGGCGGTCAAAAGAAGAAGCCAGCGGACAAGGAGTTGCATGGGTGTGGATGATGGCAAATCGGGAGGCGAATGCAGCAGGAATCTTGGGAGATTTCCGGGAAAAATCGGGTCGAACGGAAGGGCTTGCCGCGGCGAGATTTCCCGCTTGACCCGGAAGCGTTTGCCGCCATGATCCCGCCCTTGATTCAGCCGGAAACGGCCAAAATTCACTATGCAAGGAAGCTTGGGAAACACAATTTGGACAATTTGCTACTTTCTGGTCCTGACGGGCCTGTCCCTTTATGGCCTGCATCGGTACGTCATCGTTTATCTGTTTTTGAAGAACCGGAATAAGCCGCCGATACCGCTCTCGACTTTCGAGCAGTTGCCGAGGGTGACAGTGCAGTTGCCGATCTATAACGAACTCTACGTGGTCGAACGGCTTTTGAAGTCGGTCGCCGCGCTGGATTATCCGCGGGATCTCCTGCAAGTGCAGGTGCTCGACGATTCGACCGACGAGACGACGGAGATCGCGGCGAAACGCGTGGCGGAGCTGAAGGCCGCTGGGCTCGATATCGAGTTGCGGCATCGCACGGATCGGACGGGTTTCAAGGCCGGGGCGCTGGAGCAGGGGATGTCTTCGTGCAAAGGCGAGTTCGTGCTGATTCTCGATGCCGATTTCGTGCCGGCGCCGGAGATGCTCCGCAAGACGGTCCACTACTTCACCGATCCGAAGATCGGCATGATCCAGACGCGTTGGGGGCATCTGAATCGGACGTATTCCCTGCTAACGCGGGTGCAGGCGATGTTCCTCGATGGACATCTCCTGCTGGAACAGACGGCCCGCAGTCGCGCCGGACGGTTCTTTAATTTCAACGGCACCGCGGGACTCTGGCGGCGCTCGTGTATCGCGGATGCCGGTGGCTGGCAGCACGACACGCCGACCGAAGATCTCGATCTCAGCTACCGCGCGCAGCTCAACGGCTGGCGTTTCGTCTTCCTGCCAAATCTCGTGACTCCCGCGGAACTACCAGTGGATATGAACGGCTTCAAGTCGCAGCAGCATCGCTGGACGAAGGGGTCAATCCAGACCTGTATGAAGCTCCTGCCTGCAGTCTGGAAGGCCAAGCTGCCGCTGCTCGTGAAATTCGAGGCGACCGCGCATCTCACGTCGAACTACGCCTACCTGCTCCTCTTTTTCCTCTGCATCCTCATGCATCCGTCCACGGGCGACGGCGTCTTCCCAGCGTGGAAGACCTGGCTGGTCGATATCCCGATTTACCTCTCCGCGTCCCTGCCGGCGGCGATCTTCTACATTTGCGCGCAGCGCGAGTTGTATCCGAAGCGCTGGCTGAAAGAGATCCTGCTCCTGCCCATGGTGCTGGCCCTCGGTATCGGACTCGCGATCAACAACGCGCGGGCCGTGATCGAGGCGCTCCTCGGGCATCAGTCGGAATTCACGCGCACGCCGAAATACGGCATCGAGAGCCGCACGCAGTCGTGGAAAAAAGCCAAATATCTCCCGATCAAAACGGTCCTGCCGTTCATCGAATTAGCCTTCGCGATCTACTTCAGCTACCTGCTCGGCTTTGCGGTTTCGCAGTTCCAGTGGCTGAATGCCGCATTCCTCTCGCTCTTCCTCGTGGGCTTCGCCTACGTGGCACTTTGCTCGCTGGCGCAGTGGATGCCAAATCTGCGATTCCCCGGCCGCGACTCCGGCGTGCCGCTTCCGGCGTAAGGCGGAACGCGAACTTAGGAATCTCCCGCGATCCCTGCAACCATCAGGCTTGGCGGGCATCGGTAGTTTTCCGGGGAGGGTCTCGGGAATTCCCGCGAAGGGGTGGTGGCATACCCGGTGCTATTTCACGATTGCCATGAAATCGCACCGTTGGTTCACCAGTCTCGCTCTTCTCTCCGTCCTCGGCCTGAGTCGCCTCGCGAGCACTGCTTCACCCGTGATCATGGTCAGTGTGACGGATCAGCGTATGGCGATCGTCGATAACGGCGTCCTCGTCGGCCACTACCCGGTTTCGACTTCCAAATACGGCCTCGGCGATCGTCCGGGCACCTACGCCACGCCGCTCGGCACGCTCGAGGTGGCCGCGAAGGTCGGCGATGGCGCGCCGCTCGGGGCGGTGTTTAAGAGCCGGCGTTTCACCGGCGAAATCATCCGCCCGAACTCGCCCGGCCGCGATCCGATCGTCACGCGGATCCTGCATCTGCGCGGCCTCGACGCCAGTAACTCGCGCGCTTTCGACCGTGGGATTTATATCCACGGCACGCCCGAGGAATCGAAGATCGGTCGTCCGGCGAGCTATGGCTGCATCCGCATGCGGTCGCGCGATGTCGTGCGAGTTTTTGATACCGCGCCGGTGGGGACAAAGATCGAGATCGTCAATTTTTCGCTGCGCCGGGCCATGGTGGAATGGGCCACGAAACAGCCGATCACTCACAGTCGCGGTTTGGCGGCGAACTGACCACCCGCTGGGCGCGGCTGGTAAAATCATCATCCCCAGCATACGTCTGTCGGGAACCATGGCTGGCCCAATCTTCGCGGGCGGCATGGCTGCGAAAGGGCCACGATTGCAGGGCGGAGACAGCGCCTTCGAGCTGTCAAATCCCCAGGTCAAAATTCTTCCTAATTTATTTTAGGGGCCGGGACCAATTTCCTTGGCACCCACAAGGGATTGTGGTGTCATAGGCGCCCTTGCCCCACATAGTGTGGTTATTGGCGGCAGTTCCCAGCGAATTGACCGCTTATCCACAGGGTGTTGGGCTCCCTCCAAGGAGTTGTTCACCAGCCATTCACAAAACTCACCCGCAGCGTATCATGATTCAGTTGAAACCGTCCCGCCGCACCAACCAACGCGCCACTTCCAATGGCCGCGCCACCGTCGCCGACTCCCGTCGGCGCCCATCCGAGGGGCTGAAGTTCGCTCGCGTCTTCAGTCAGAAATCCATCGCGCCCTTTGATGAAATCGAATGGGACCTGCGCACGGCCGAAATCACCGACGACTCCGGCAAGGCGATTTTCAAGCAGGAGAACGTGGAGGTGCCGAAATCGTGGACGCCGCTCGCGACGAAAATCGCGGTGTCGAAATACTTCTACGGCGACATCGCGAATGGGACCGATCCTTACAAGGGCGGTCGCGAGCGTTCGGTGAAGCAACTCGTGCATCGCGTGACGCGTACGATCACGGATTGCGGGATCAAGGACGGCTATTTCGCGGACAAGGAGAGCGCGGAAGTTTTCTACAACGAACTCACCTGGCTGTGCGTGAACCAGTTCGGCGCGTTCAATTCGCCGGTGTGGTTCAATGTCGGGCTTCATCACCAATACAAAGTCGGCGAGGGCAAGGGCGAGGGGAACTACTACTACGACCACAAGGCCGGCGAGGCCCGCCGCGCGCCGACGCAGTACGAGTATCCGCAGGGCAGTGCGTGCTTCATCCAGAGCGTGGATGACACCATGGAGGACATCATGCGTCTCGCCCAGTCCGAGGCGATGCTCTTCAAATACGGCAGCGGCACGGGCAGCGATCTTTCCACCATCCGCTCGACGCGCGAGAAGCTGAGCGGCGGCGGTCGGCCGAGCGGCCCGCTTTCCTTCCTCCGGATTTACGATCAGGTCGCGGCGACGGTGAAGTCCGGCGGCAAGACGCGCCGGGCGGCAAAGATGAACACGCTCAAGGATTATCATCCCGACATCGAAGACTTCATCGAAGCGAAGACCAAGGAGGAGAAGAAGGCGTGGGCGCTGATCGAGCAGGGTTACGACGGCAGCTACAACGGCGAAGCTTACGGCTCGATCATGTATCAGAACGAAAACCTCACGGTGCGCGTGAGCGATGAGTTCATGGAAGCCGCGATCGATGGCCGCGAATGGTGGACCAAGCGTGTGACCGACGGTCAGCGCTGCGAGAAGAAGGAAGCGAAGACACTGCTCCGCAAGATCGCGGAAGGCACGCACGTCTGCGGCGATCCGGGTATGCAGTTCGACACCACCATTCACAAGTGGCACACCTGCAAAGGCACCGAGCGGCAGAACAGCACCAACCCGTGCAGCGAGTATCTCTTCCTCGACAACACGGCGTGCAATCTCGCCTCGCTCAATCTGCTCAAGTTCAAGAAAGCCGACGGTGCGTTCGATGTGGAGCGCTTCAAAGCGGCCGTGCGCATCTTCATCACCGCGCAGGAAATCATCGTCGATAACGCCAGCTACCCGATCAAAGAGATCGCGGAAAACTCGCACATCTTCCGTACCCTCGGCCTCGGCTACGCCAATCTCGGCGCGCTGATCATGAGCTACGGCCTCGGTTACGATACGGACGAAGGCCGCGCGCTCGCCGGTGCCATCACTAGCATCATGACCGGCCACGCTTACGAGCAGTCGGCGAAGATGTCCAAGGCGATGGGGCCCTTTCCAGGCTACCACGATACGCGTTGCAGCGGCGTGGAGAAGCCGGTCGATTCCACCAACGAGCCTCACATGCTGGAAGTCATCGAGCAGCACCGCAGTCACGTTGCCAAGATCCAGGCGAGCGACCGCTTCGGCTACCTCAAGGTCGAAGCGCAGAAATGCTGGGACAACGCGCTCACCCAAGGCAAAAAACACGGCTACCGCAATGCGCAGGTCACCGTGCTCGCGCCCACCGGCACGATCGGCTTCCTCATGGACTGCGACACCACCGGCATCGAGCCCGACATCGCGCTGGTGAAATACAAGCTCCTCGCCGGCGGCGGAATGTTGAAAATCGTCAACCAGACGGTCAGCCCGGCGCTCCATCACCTCGGTTACGACGCCGCGGCGATCGAGAAAATCATCGCCCACATCGACAAATACGACACCATCGAGGACGTGCAGGACGAGCAGACCGGCGAGACCATTTTCTCCGGCCTCAAGCCCGACGACATCAACGTCTTCGACTGCGCCTTCAAGGCCCACCGCGGCACCCGCAGCCTGCACTACCGCGGCCACATCCGGATGATGGCTGCCGCGCAGCCCTTCCTGAGCGGCGCGATCTCGAAGACCGTGAACCTGCCCTCCGATGCCACCGTGGACGACATCGTCAACACCTACATCGAAGGTTGGAAACTCGGCCTCAAGGCCATCGCCATCTACCGCGACGGCTCGAAACGCAGCGCCCCGCTCAACGTTAAAAAAACGAAGGACATGGGCGGCAACGCCGAAGCGGCGCCCGATACCGCCATTGCTGATTTCGACGGCGTGCTGAACGATAACAAAGCTCTCTCTTCACGCATCGCGGAGATGGAAGGCGTCATTAGCGAGCTACGCAAAAAAGCCGACGAACCCGTCCGCCGCCGCATGCCCGATACCCGCGTTGCGATCAACCACAAGTTCGAGATCGCCGGCCACAAAGGCTACCTCACCGTCGGCATGTTTGAGGACGGTCAGCCCGGCGAACTCTTCATCCAGATGAACAAGGAAGGCAGCACCATGGGTGGCCTCATGGACACCGTGGCCACGCTGACCAGCATCGCCCTGCAGTACGGCGTGCCGCTCGAGTCGCTGGTGAAAAAGTTCGCCTATCAACGCTTCGAGCCCTCCGGCTTCACCCGCAACCCGGATATCCGCAACGCCACCTCGATTACCGACTACATCTTCCGCTGGCTCGGTTGCCAGTTCATCAAAGGCTACAAGGAAGCCACCTCGCCGAACAAAGGCCAGGCCGAGCTTCCCATGAAGGAGCTCGCGGCGATCGACAAGGCCTCGATCAACCGCCCCGTCAATGATCTCCAGCGCGAGACCCCGAGCATCATCGACGTGATCACCCACAAGAATGGCAGCGAAGGCCTGCCGCACATCCACGGCTCGCCCGAGACCCACGCCGATCGGGTGAAGGACGCCATCGGCAACATGTTCATGGACATCACCTGCTCGAATTGCGGATCGAGCAAAGTCATCCGCGCCGGCGCCTGCGGCTGCTGCACCGAGTGCGGCACCAGCCAGGGCTGCTCCTAAGCCGATGAGCGAACCCAAAAAGAAAAAGCGTCCCCGCACTTCGGGTCCCGGCCCGATCCTCGCGGACTAAAGCTGTGCGGCTCCGGCCGCCTGCACCAAGGAACCTCGCCCGGCAGTTGGATTCGTCCAGTTGCCGGGCGTTGCGTTTGAGTGAGGTCCCGCTTTCCGGCCGAGATTGAACTTGCGGCGGCTGCCCGCCTCCGTTGTTCTCGCCGGAGTCGCGCGTCCATTTCCGGTGTGCGCTGGCTCACCACTTCATCGCCATGAAACATCTCCTTCCCGCCATCATTGTTCTCGGACTGATCGCCATGCTCTTCACCAGCGGCTGCGCTTACGACGGCGAAGGCACCGGCTTCACCCAAAAAGATCTCGAATTGCAGCGCAAGCAGGCGGAGCGTTCCCGCGGCTTCTAAACGGCCGGGCTTTTCCGCCCGGAAAACGCCGAGCACTCTGCGGAAAAGGGCGCTGCAGGTGAGTCCCGTTTGAATAGAGTCGGGCGGCTAGTGTGGTGAGAGATTAGTTCGTGACAAAATACATTGGGTCTGGGAAGGTGGGCCATGCCGACTGGACGCCCGATGAAAACACTGGTTTTGAGTGCCGAGGAGAAGGCCAAACTCGAACTGATGGCCCGCCGCCCGAA
>JBBQYR010000154.1:0-10793 GCA_038208565.1 Chthoniobacterales bacterium | reverse complement strand
ACACGCGCATTCGGGATCGAGCGTTTCGTTGGCGAATTTGTAAACGCCGCGGCGCAGTTGCAAAAAGCCGCGCGAGGTGAAGGCACCGCCGCGCTGAGCGACTTGCGTGGGGATGATGCAGTCGAACATGTCCACGCCGCGGTGCACCGCCTCGAGGATATCGAGCGGCGTGCCGACGCCCATGAGGTAGCGCGGGCGATCGCGCGGGAGGAGTTGCGCGGTGAATTCGCACACGTCCTCGCGCTCGCTCTTCACCTCGCCCACGGCCAGCCCGCCGATGGCGAATCCGTCGAACGGCATCTCGCATAGACCTTCCGCGCTTTCGCGGCGCAGGTCCTGGAAGAGCGCGCCCTGCACGATGCCAAACATCGACTGCAGCGAATCGCCCCGCGCCGCCAGGCTGCGCGCCGCCCAGCGATGCGTGATCCCCAGCGCCGCCCGCGCCGCCGCTTCATCCGCGGTCGAGGGGATGCACTGGTCGAGCACCATCATGATGTCGCTGCCGATGGCCTTCTGCGTCTCGATGCTCACCTCCGGGCTGAGCAGGATCGTCTTCCCGTCGAGGTAGCTCTGGAAAAGCGCGCCGTCTTCGCTCATCGCCCGCGAGTGCGGCAGGGAAAAAATCTGGAAGCCACCCGAGTCGGTGAGTACCGATTTTTCCCAGCTCATGAAGCCGTGGATGCCGCCGGTTTTTCGGAAGACGTCCGGTCCCGGGCGCAGGAGCAGGTGGTAGGTATTCGCGAGCAGGATCTGCGAGCCCGCATCCTCCAGCGCCTGCGTGAGCTGGCCCTTCACCGTGGCCTGCGTGCCTACGGGCATGAAGAGCGGCGTCTTTACCTCATTGTGCAGCGTGTGAAAGGTCGCGGCCCGCGCCCGCGAACCGCTGGCCTGGGCGTCGAGCTGGAAATTCAGGCGTGAGCGAATCATGCGCAGTCACTCCCGCGAGTGGCGCTGCGCTGGTCGCAAAATGGGTGGCCCGGATGGTCGCTCGAAAACATGTGGGTGCTCAGATAGCCGATCCCCCGCTCCGACGCTAGGCCCGCGCACGACTGGGCGGCTTTACCGTCTTCCGCCGACGCCCAGACTGGCGATGGGAGAGGCTGGTCGCCGCATGCCGCGCCAGCGCCTGCACCACGGGATGATCGACTCGCCGCTCGGCGGTAATCAAATAGAGGCGCGTCTGACAGGCCTCCGTTTTCCCCAGCGGGACAAAGCCATACCGCTCGATCGCCTCCGCGAGGATGATCGTCGGCACCACGGTGAAGCCCACGCCTTCGGTCGCGACGATCTTGGCCAGCGACGCATCTTCAAACTCCGCGACCACCTTCGGCTCGATCTTCTGGTCGCGGAACCACATCTCCAGATCGCGCCGCAGCGCGGTGTTTTGCGTCGGCAGCAGTGCGGGAGCGCCGTGGAGATTGCGCGGGAATTTTCCGATGAGATGGCGGGCCAGGGAAGGGGTCGCGCAGAACGTGACCCCGCTGGTGCCGAGCGGGTGATTGAAGGTCTTGAACTTGGTACTGGAAGGTGGCGGTTCGTCGGCGAGAACGGCGTCGAGCCGATGCGCCGCGAGCTGGCCGAGCAGATCGTCGAGCTTCCCTTCCTTGCAGGTCAGCTGGACCGGCGGCTGATGGGTGAAGGCGGGGCGCAGGATGTCGAAGCTGAACAGCTTCGGGAAGGAATCGACAATGCCGACGTGGAGCCGGAGCGAGCGCACGGTCGGAACCTGCTTCGAGGCGCCGAGCAACTCCCGCCCGAGCGTGAAAATCTCCTCCGCGTAGCCGAGGATCACCTGGCCGAAATCGGTCAGGACCAGGGAGCGTCCGCTGCGTCGGAACAGGCGCTCGCCCAGCGCTGATTCGAGCAGCTTGACCTGCGCGCAGATCGAGGGTTGCGAAATACTCAGCACCTCCGCCGCACGCCGCACGCTGCCCTCCTTGGCGACGGTGTGAAAATAGCGCAGGTGGTGATAGTTCAGCCATTCGGGGGTGGTCGTCGCGGATTCCATTTAAACGAAGCTTTAATGTGGGAATGCGTCTTATTCAAACGCTGCGGCTGCGCCCAACCTCCGCGAAGCATGAAACACATTCTTACAGAACGTCGCCTGGACCGTCCGACTTCCGCGATCGGCAGCCGACCCCGCCTTGGACGCTTTGCTCTCTGACCACAGCCTTCACGATCATGACTGACTCTCTTTGGCCGTGGATCGGATTTCACGTCTTCGTCTTCGCGATGCTGGCCCTCGACCTCGGGGTCTTCCATCGCAAGGCGCACGTCGTTTCTTTTCGCGAAGCGATCGCCTGGACGATCGCGTGGGTGACGCTGGCGATGCTCTTCAACATGGGCGTGTGGTATTTCGCCGGCGCGCAGAAGGCACTGGAGTTCACCACCGGCTACGTCATCGAGTACTCGCTCAGCGTCGATAACATCTTCGTCTTCGCGATGCTGTTTTCCTATTTCGCGGTGCCGGCGGCCTATCAGCATCGCGTGCTGTTTTGGGGCATCCTCGGCGCGCTCATCATGCGCGCGCTCATGATCTTCGCCGGCACGGTGCTGATCACGAAGTTCGCGTGGATCATCTACGTCTTCGGCGCGTTCCTGATCATCACCGGCATCAAAATGATCGTGAAAAAGGAGGAGGAGATTCACCCCGAGCGCAATCCGGTCGTCCGGTGGTTCAAGAAGCTCATGCCCGTGACCAGCGATTACCGCGCCGACAAGTTCTTCGTCCGCGAAAACGGGCTTCTCATGGCCACGCCGCTCTTCGTCGTGCTGTTGCTCGTCGAAATCTCGGACATCATCTTCGCCGTCGATTCCATCCCCGCGATCTTCGCCGTCACGAAGGACCCGTTCATCGTCTACACCTCCAATATCTTCGCCATCCTCGGCCTGCGCTCGCTCTACTTCGCACTCGCCGGGGTGCTCGACAAATTTCACTACCTGAAGATCGGGCTCGGCGTCGTGTTGACCTTTGTCGGCGTGAAGATGCTGCTCGGGCACACGCCGTGGAAGATCGACACGCTCGTCTCGCTCGGCGTGATCGTCCTCGTGCTCGCCGCCTCGGTCATCGTCTCCCTGCTGCTTCCGAAGCAGCCCTTGCCCGGCAGCGACGCGACGAAACCGCTGCCTTTGCCGTAGCCGGTTCGCCGATTGGGCGAGCTTGCGGCGGCGGCGCGGGGCGCACAGGTTCGGGGCATGTCCGCGATTCACGTTCACGCCGTTCAGTTCGACATCGTCTGGGAAAACAAGGCCGCCAATTTCCAGAAAGTGCGCGGGCTCGTGGACGCCGCCCGCCCGGCGCCGGGCTCGCTCGTGGTGCTGCCGGAGATGTTCGCCAGCGGCTTCTCGATGAATCTCGCGGCGACGCGGCAGCAGGCGGAGCGCGAAGACGAGGCCTTCCTCGCGGCGCTCGCGCGCGACCACGACGTGTTTGTGTGCGGGGGCGTGGTCAGTCCGGGTCGCGAGGAAAAGGGGCGCAATGAGTCGGTGCTGATTTCGCCGACCGGGGCGTTGCTCGCGCGCTACACGAAGATCCACCCCTTCAGCCTCGGGGGAGAAACGGCGGGGCACGAGTTCGGCGCGGAGATCGTGACGGCGGAGTGGGGCGGCTTCACTGTCGCTCCTTTTGTTTGCTACGATCTACGGTTCCCCGAGATCTTCCGCGCGGCGGCGCGGCGGGGCGCGAATCTTTTTGTCGTCATCGCGCTCTGGCCGGCGAAGCGCCAGCAGCACTGGCTCACGCTGCTTCAGGCGCGCGCGATCGAAAATCAGGCCTACGTCGTGGGCGTGAATCGCATCGGCGCCGAGCCCAACTACCACTACGCGGGGCGCAGCGTGGTCGTCGATCCGCACGGTGTCATCATCGCCGATGCTGGCGAACGCGAGCAGGTGTTGACCGCGGCGATCGATCCAGGGGTGGTCAACGCCTGGCGCCGCGACTTCCCGGCCCTGCGCGATGCGCATTGGACAGACCGCTGAAGTGGACCTGAACCCGGATTTTTCCGACTAACCGAGTCCGCGTGCACCGCCTAGCGACTCCATCCAGTCAGCGATTTTCGCGGCGAGCGGCGGGTCGCTCGGGGCGGCGAGGCAGTAGAGATTATTGAGTATCCGCAGCAGCATCGGGCGCGGCGGCAGCGGTTTGAAATGGGACGCCGTGAGCGACTGACCATGCCGCTCCACAAGTTCGCTGCACTCTTCCAAGCCGACCCGGCGACCGCCGTGGAAAGGATCGAAGAAGTCATTCTGAAACCGCACGAGGAAATGTCCCGGAAGGCCGACGCCATGCACCGCGAGCCCGGCCCGCTGCCCGACGAGCATGTAAACCAGCGAGAGCGTGATCGGGATGCCGCGCCGCGTTTCGATGACCTCGGGCAGCAGCGAGTTGGTGATGTTGTAGTAGTCCTCGTGGTTGCCGCGGAGGCGCAGCTCGTGGCCGAGATACTCCACGAGCGTCTCGATCCGGTCCTGATCGCTCGATGCCTTCCGCAGCCGGCGCGCGACCTCGGCACCCCAGGCATTGAGCAGCTCCAGCGCATACTCGAAGCCGTCGCTCGGTAGGAAGGTCGCTGCGAGCCGCCACGCCGCATCTTCCAGGTCACCCCCATCCGAAAAATCCCGGCAAAGCCGGCCGAAGACCACATCCGCCTGCTGCCGCTCGATCTCATGCACCACGTCCTGCACGTGCGTGGCCGCCGCTTCATCCGCAGAAGCCAGCAACGCCCGCAACTCGGGCAGCGCGTCCGCGCCACCCTTTAGCAACTGCTCCCGGATCAGCGCCAGCGTCTCGGGATCATCGTCTCCGAGGAGCTGGAGTAAGGCGGCGCGCTGGCTGTTCATGGCGGCAAATATACACGCTCCCCGAAAGTTCCATCGGCGGAGTTCTTCACGCGGCGAATCAGCTCACGGCTTCGCCGCAATCTCGGCACGCGCTTTGTCGATCACCTCTTTCAAAGTGACCTCGGCACCGCCGCGCCGCTTGCTCTCATCGGCCGCTTCCATGAAGGCATAGAGTTCCAGCGTTTCGTCGGCCGAGACCGGCACGACGCCCGTGCGGAACATCTTGATGACTTCGAAAAGCAGCACGTCGTAGCCATCGTAACTGCCGATCGGAGCCTCGCCCTTTTCACCCACCGCTTTGCCGCCGTAGCCCTTGCGGTCCTGCCCATTTTCCTGGCGGAAGATCCCGACGCGGCCATCCGCCCACTGGCCGATCACCTCGACTTTGCCATCGGCAGTCGTGCCGCGTTTCACCGAGATGCAGCCCGTGCCCATGACGGTGAAGAGCGATTCGCACCCATGCACGCCATACCAGTAGAGGTCCGGGTGCGACGGCTCGGTGCTCATCGGGCTGAAGGTCTCCGCGCTCTTCACCCTGCCGATCGAGCCACCGCGCACGGCTTGCGTATTCTTGCCGAAGCGTAGCGACGACGAGCAGAAGAGCGGCACCTTCGCGGCCTTGGCGGCGTCGAGGATGCGGATGGTATCGGCGAGCGAACCGGCGATCGGTTTATCGATGAAAACGGGTTTGCCCGCGGCGAGCACCGGCTTCACCTGCTCGAGATGCACGCGACCATCGTTGGATTCGAGAAAGACCGCATCGACCTTACTGACCAGATCCTCGATGGAACCCACGATCTCAACGCCAAGCGCCTTCACCTTCTCGGTGTATTCCGGCACGCGCTTCGTGCTGCCTTCGATATCCCTGCTGCCCTGCGGATACGCCGCGACCATTTTCACGCCCGCGACCTTCGCCGCGTCGTCCGGGTTCTTCGGGCCTTTGTTCAACGTCTGGGTGAAGGCGATGACGTGCGAGGTATCGAGGCCGATGATGCCGGCGCGAAGGGGTTTCGGTTCTTGGGCGGTCGCGACGCATGCGAGGGCCAACAACGGGAGGAGAATTGTGAGCTTCATGCCCGAGAGAGTGGCCGAGCGCGCTAGGATGTCAGCCCCTAAAGTGCAGTCCCGATGATTGATGCGCCGCGATTGGGCGCCGCAGTTTGTGCCGAGAACGCCGATTGGTTTTCTCCATCAGAGCCATCTGCGGTCAAAAAGATGCGGGATGATTTTCGATCGATCCCCACGAGACACGATCGCCGGCGTTAGGCCTTCGCCTTCGTCTCGCCGCCCCCGCTGACCGCCCCCCGCCGCCGGTGCCAGATGCCGAAAGCCAGCGCGATCCCGTAAGCCGGCACGGCGAAGACCGCGCCCGCCAACAGGCTGACGATGAGCGTGATGCCAAATCGGTCGAGAAAGCCCAGGTCGGCATTGGCGAGGAAAGTGCGGGTCTGCGCGAAGAGACCAAAGACGAGGAAGGTCCACGCGGCCGGACGCAGCGCCCGCTGCCAGACCACGCGCGATGCTTCATCCCCCGCGAACGCCCGGCTGCAGCGCCACAGCCAAACCGCCGGCCAAGCCACGAGCGCCAAAAGCACGAAAAAGCTGAAAGCCGAGAGCCACTTGTTCGTGCGCGCTGCGGTCGGCGCGGGCACCGGCGATCGATTCGCCGCCTCGCCTTGTCCCGAAATCACGGACGTCTGCGCGCTTGCAGGTGCCTTGGCCAGTGCGCGCTTGCGCAGTTCATCGTCGCTGCGTTTCGCGAGCAGGACAGGCCAAGACGGTTCCTCCATGAAGGCCGGACTCGACTTCTGCAGTTCGCGGAAGTGATCGAGAAAGAGCTTATTGAACTCCGAACCCGCGACGCCCAGTTCCGGGAAAAGACTCACCGCCTTGCGCTGCCACTCCTGTGGAGTTCGGCGCGCGAGCAGCGAGCGAGTCCGCGCCGCGAGACGTTCTGCGGCCTCAGCTTCACCCCGCCTGTCTCCACCTTCGGCCGCCACCTCTCGCGCCGCCTGTGACACGAGATCTTTTTCATCCGCAAGATCGGGGAAGCGTTGGAAAAAACTCTCCTGCACCTCGGCATCGAGCGCCATCTCCGCGTTGAAATTGCGCAGCTTCACATTCTGCCCGACGGCGGTCGTGCCGAGGACCAGCGCAAGCCAAAGGACGTGAAAGATTTTCATGGCGGCTCAGACGATGATGTTTCGTCGCTCATTCACCCGCCGGACGCACGCCAAAAATCCCCGCCAAATTTAAGGCGCGGGAATCGGCACCAAATGCCACTCCACTCGCGCCGGCGCGCTCTCCCTCCGCAGCTTGCGCGCTGCAGGAGTGTCGCCGGTGAAAAGGTGATCCACCTTGCTCGTCGCGCAGACCGGTCGCATCGCGCGCTGCCCCAGCTTGGTGTGATCGGCCAGCACCACCACGCGGTCGCTCTGCTCGATCATCAGGCGCTCGGTCGCCAGCACGGCTTCGTTGTAGTTGGTGACCTCCTTCGCATCGATGCCAGCGGCGGAAAGAAACGCCCAGCCCGCGTGGTAACGCTTGATCAGCGCTTCCGCCGGAGGACCCGAAACGACGCTTGATTCCGGCTCGAGGATGCCGCCGGTCAGATAAATCTCCGCACCGCGCTGGGCACCTTTCCGCCGATCGACTTCCTGTGCGATGACCAGCGAGTTGGTGATGATGCGGATGCGTTTCAGCGCGACGAACTCGCAGAGCTGAAAGGTCGTCGTGCCGCCGTCGATCATCACGACATCGCCATCGGCGAGCAGCGCCGCAGCGGCCTGCGCGATGGCGCGTTTCTCCGCGGCATTTTCGCCGAGTCGGCGGGCGAATGCTGGCGGACCGACCGGCCCGGCCACCGGCGCATTGGTGGCGCGGATTCCACCCCAGGTTTTTTCGACGCGACCTGCCGCGGCTAGGTGTGCAAACTCACGGCGCACCGTAGCCGGTGACGCCCCCAGACGTTCGCACGCGTCCTCCACGCTCAACTCCGGATCGCTCTGGAGAAGCTCAAGGATTTGGCGCTGGCGGAGGCGGCGTTTCATGGGCGACGGAAAAATAATGATTGCGCGGCGCCGATAATTCAATCAAAACTTAATCACTTCTCAATCACACCCCAATCACCATGTCCTCCTCTTTCAAATTCGTGAACTTCTCCTGGGACGATGCCAAAGCCGCTTCGCTGGCGGATGGCGCGGCCCGTCTCGTCTATCGCTCGAACCTTCTCGGCTCCGATCAGCGCATCACCAACACCGGCGGCGGCAATACCTCGTCCAAACTGGTCGAGAAGGATCCGCTCACGGGCGAGGACGTGGAAGTGCTGTGGGTGAAAGGCTCGGGCGGTGATTTGCGCACGGCGGGGCGTGAGTTTTTCTCGTCGCTGTATCAGGCGAAGCTGAAGGGCTTGCAGAAGTCTTACGCGGCGCGGGCGGACAAGGGGCTGAAGTCCCAGGCCGAGGACGAGATGGTCGCGGCTTACAATCACACCACCTTCAACCTCAACCCGCGGCCGTCGTCGATCGACACGCCGCTGCACTCGTTCGTGCCCGGCAAGTTCACCGACCACATGCACCCGAACGCGATCATCGCGATCGCCGCGAGCAAGCGTTGCGTGGAGCTGACGAAGGAAATTTTTGGCGGCGAAATGGATTACGTGCCGTGGATGCGCCCGGGCTTCGAGCTCGGCCTCGCGATGCAGGAAATCTCCGGGAAGAATCCGAAATGCCGCGCGATCATGATGGGCCAGCACGGCTTCATCTCGTGGGCCGATGACGACAAGGAGTGCTACACCGAAACGCTGCGCTACATCGAAAAGGCCGCGGCTTACATCGAGGAAAAATACGCGGCGAAAGGAGGCGACGCGACGGCGTTTGGTGGCGCAAAGTATCAGTCACTCGCGCAGGAAGAGCGCAACGCCAAGCTCGCGGCGATCCTGCCTTGGCTGCGCGGACAGGTTTCGCAGCAGAAGCGTTTCATCGGCACCGTGCAGGACGACGAAAAGATCCTGCGCTTTGTCAACAGCAAGGACGCCGCCCGCCTCGCCGAACTCGGCACGAGCTGCCCGGATCATTTTCTCCGCACCAAGATCAAGCCGCTCTACGTCGATTGGAATCCGCAGAAGGATGACCTCGACGGGCTGAAGAAGCTGATCAGCAAAGGGCTGGAGGAATATCGCAAGGACTACGCGAAATATTACGAGAAGTGCAAACACGCCAACTCGCCCGCGATGCGCGAGCCGAACCCGACGGTCGTCCTCATCCCCGGCCTCGGCATGGTCGCGTGGGGCAAGGACAAATCGGAGTCGCGCGTGACCGCGGAATTTTACAATTGCGCCGTCGAAGTGATGCGCGGCGCGGAGGCGATCGATGAATACATCGCGCTGCCCCAGCAGGAGGCCTTCGACATCGAATACTGGCTGCTCGAGGAGGCGAAGCTGAAGCGTATGCCCGCGGAAAAGGAACTCGCGCGGCAGGTCGTCATCGTCATCGGCGCCGGCAGCGGCATCGGCAAGGAAACCGCGCATCGTCTGGCGAAAGAAGGCGCGCAGATCGTCTGCGTCGATATGCAGGCCGCATCGGCCGAAGCAACCGCGAAGGAACTCACCGACAAGCTCGGCCAGGGCATCGGCGTCGCCGGCAGCGGCATCTCGGGCTGCGGTCCCGCGCTCGGCCTCGCGGCAAATATCACCGACCGCGCGAGCGTCCGCGCCATGCTCGACCAGGTCGCGCTCGCCTACGGCGGTTTCGATCACATCGCCGTCACGGCGGGTGTGTTTGTCGCGAGCGACACCAGCGGCCACATCCCCGACGACAAATGGGCGTTCACCTTTGGCGTCAACGTCACCGGCAGCTACATCGTCGGCGACGAAGCCGCGAAGACGTGGAAGGAGCAGGGCCTCCGGGGTTCGCTCGTCCTCACGACCAGCGCCAACGGCGCTGTCGCGAAAAAAGGCAGCGTCGCCTACGACTGCTCGAAAGCCGCCGCGAACCACCTCACCCGCGAGCTCGCCATGGAGCTTTCGCCGCTCGTCCGCGTCAACGCCGTCGCCCCCGCGACCGTCGTGGCCGGCAGCGCCATGTTCCCGCGCGACCGCGTCATCGGCTCGCTCGCGAAATACAACATTCCCTACAAGGATGACGAAGCCACCGACTCGCTCGTCGGGAAGCTCGCGCAATTTTACGCCGACCGCACCCTGACCAAATCGCCGATCACGCCCGCCGACCAGGCCGAAGCCTACTTCCTCCTGATCAGCCAGCGCCTGAGCAAAACGACCGGCCAGGTCATCACTGTGGACGGCGGCCTGCACGAAGCCTTCCTGCGGTAAAGGGCGGCCCTGCAACGCAAGTTCACTCACTCACATCCCGTGGCTGCTTTGGCGGCCACGGGATGGTGTGTTTCCGGAACCTTCTGACCGGCCCCCGATTCGGTCTAGACAGATCCCCCGGTAAAGTTGAATCGCGGAGCCATGACTTGATCGCGTTGCGGTTTGTCGCTACGAAGGGCGGCATGGACTTGCTGAGCGCCCTCCAGTCGCAATTCGGGCACGACGGTTTTCGAGAAGGACAGGAAGGGGTGATCCGCGCGCTGATCGACGGCGAATCGGCGCTCGCGCTGTTTCCCACCGGTGCGGGGAAGTCGCTTTGTTATCAGTTGCCGGCGGTGTTGCTGGAAGGGACGGCGCTCGTGATTTCGCCACTCATCGCGTTGATGAAGGATCAGGTGGATGCGCTGCGAGCGCGCGGAATTGCGGCGGCGCGGCTGGACTCTTCGCTCACGGCGGAGGAGACGCAGCGCGTGTATGCCGACCTGCGCGCGGGGACACTGAAGCTGCTTTACGTCGCGCCCGAGCGGTTGTCGGGCGAGGCCTTTATCGAACGGTTGCGGCGGGTGAAGATCTCGCTGCTGGCGATCGACGAGGCGCATTGCATCTCGGAGTGGGGCCACAATTT
>JBBQYR010000153.1:0-11054 GCA_038208565.1 Chthoniobacterales bacterium | reverse complement strand
CTTGTTCGGGCTCTCAAAAGGGTGTTAGAGCACCAGACCGTCTTAATCATCATCGATGAGGCGCAGCGTATCTTTGAGCCGGGTTCAGCACGGCCCATCGGCGCGCTGCGTAGCTTGATACAAAAGCTCGGGGACGCTCCTCGCGTAAAGGGTCGGCTTCTGTTGATCAGCAACCGCAAGTTCGAGGACGCACAGTGGTCGGAAAAGTGCGAGCACGTCACTCTCGAACCGCTATCAGAGACTGAAGCCGTAGGTCGGTTATCGGGATTGTTGGCTGACGGAGGAATTGCCGATGCAATCCCGCCTGACCGTTTGCTGGATGCTGCGCGTCACATGGGATGCAATCCACGAGCATTGGGGACTCTCGTCTCGGTTCTAAAGATGACTGGTTACACGATTGATGAGCTTGTTAAGGCGTTTCCAGAGGCATGGAATCCCGGCGGGCGAGAGACACGGATAGATGATGCCGATTTGATTGCCCGGCTTGAAGGGGAACTCCTCAAACCCGCACTTCTTCGAGTCGACCCCGAGCTCGGCCAGTTCTTGCGGTGGCTATCGGTCCATCGCCGGGAATTCGACCGCGAAGCCATGTCTTCCTTCAGCGCGGGCCTCGAAAATGCGAAGACCATGCGTCTCCGTCTCATTGAGTGCTTCCTTCTCCAATCGCGTAGCGGGTGGGACAGCTTGAATAGGGTGGCGCGCGAAATCTGCGAGTATCGTCTGCGAGCCCAGAACGACGAGTGGCACAAAGCCCACAGTCTCGCGGCGGATTACCACTTGCGACATTTCAAGGCTCGACGACTCACAGGCGGCAAGACCCTCGCGACCTCCTTTGCCGAACTGAGATATCACCTTCATCACGCAGGCCGCCTCGACGAATTGCCTGATGCTGCCCGGCGGTTTGCCCACCATCTGAGAACCAGCTTCGGCACGGCAACGGCAATTCCGACAGACGCCCAATCCCTTGATGAGCGGATTGCGTTACTCTCCATGCTCCTCGCCGATCCGGGGAATAAGCCGGTGGAGTATCATCTTGCGGGTTGCCTTGAAAAACGGCGGGGAGCAGGCGATTCAGAGAAGGCTCTTGTCCACGCGCGGCGCTCAACGGGTGCTAACGCCTTCTATCCTGCGTGGCTGTTGCGCCTCAATCTTGAATCAGAAATCCACGGCACCGATAGGGTTTCGCCCATCATTTCAGAAGCCACGCATTACATGTCCACGGACTCTCAGCTATTCGCACTCTACCAGCGTGGCAGCGACATCCTCGCGAAGGCGAACCGCGATGAAGACGCTATCGGGCTCCTCAAACAAGGAATCGCGGCTATTCCGGCTGACAAGAGCCTCAACGCTCTATATCAGGCGTGTGCTCAACTTCAGGCGAAAACCGGAAAGGTGAATGAGGCAATTGAGCTTCTACAGCAGGGGCTACGAACGGTGCCGAAGAACAAAGGAAGCATATCCCTCTACCAAGCATGTGCTGACCTGCTCGACAAAACTGGGCGCACGTCAGAGGCGATCGCAGTGCTACGGAGTGGCATCGAGAATCTCGCTCCTGCGAACAACCTTGCCCCGCTCTATCAAGCCTGTGCCGATCTTCTCCGAAAGAGCGGGGAAGTTGAAGACGCCATCAAAGTTCTGCACCAAGGGATGGCTGTCATTCCACCTGAGCATAATCTTCGAGCCCTGTATCAAGCGTGCGCAGATCTCCTCGTTCGCAAAGGGCAGAAGGAAGAAGCGAGTCGAGTTTTGCGGGCCGGTCTCGGCGCGATTCCAGTTGGAAAACTTGGTCGCTACATTCTTTCCGAAGCAGCACTTAGGCTCGCCGCTGAACGCGGAAGTGCGAGTGAGATTGAGGACATGTTGCGGGCGCGAGGAAAGCTCGAAATCGAACCGCAACAGCAGGTTCTTGGACGTTGTTTCCTGCTTAGATTGAAAGGGAAGACTCAAGAGATGCAAGAGGTGGCTGAAGCCGGGCTGAAGCAGTTCCCGAAATTTTACTCCCTGAACCCTTTTACCACAAAAAGTTTGGCATCAAGCTGACGCGCCGCGCGCCGGGTGTGGGCGATTTGGAGCTGTATTTCGACCCGGCGGTCGCGATGGAGGAGAAGATCATTTTCAGCAAATACGTCCACGAGCACCTGCTCCAGCACGCGCGCAACTTGGAGCGCGTTTCCGTAGCCCGACAGGGCGGAAGATAATAGCCCAGCGATTCAT
The DNA here is from genome assembly GCA_038208565.1 of Chthoniobacterales bacterium. Classification (GTDB taxonomy): domain Bacteria; phylum Verrucomicrobiota; class Verrucomicrobiia; order Chthoniobacterales; family Chthoniobacteraceae; genus Chthoniobacter. Next base: position 8,840 of record JBBQYR010000153.1, on the reverse strand, counting down.
CGCTGGGATTTCGGGGGACCGAGGAAATAGTCCCGTCAGGGACGGAAGAACGTGTGCGGGGAGCCGGAAGGTTTCTTTCGCCCCTGCGGGGCTTGGATCTTCTGGAAACATGCTTTCCCACCGTTCAAACGGTGGGCTATTTTCGCTCCGTCCCTGGCGGGACTCAAAACATTCCCGAGCAGAACCAACACACCCAAGCGTATCTTTATGCACTCCTTCGTCAGTTGCCTCATGCATTGCGTCTGGGCCACCAAGGAACGCCGCCCGCTCATCACGCCGGACCTGCAACATCGCCTCTGGCCCTATCTCGGCGGCATCGCGCGCGAGAACAAGATGAAGGCGCTGGTCGTGGGTGGCGTGGCAGACCACGTTCATGTCCTTCTCTCGATTCCGTCCACGCTCTCCGTGGCGAAAGCGGTCCAGCTTCTCAAAGGGAATTCGTCGAAGTGGATTCACGACGCCTTCGGGGAGCATTCGGACTTCGAGTGGCAGGAAGGCTATGGGGCGTTCAGCATCAGCGTCTCCGGCGTCGAGGATACAACGCATTACATTCAAGGCCAGGCGGAGCACCACCGGAAGACGTCATTCAAGCAAGAGATCGAGACGTTTTTGAAGAAACACGGGATGGAATATGTGGAGCGGGATTTAGAGTGAGTTCTTTCGCCCCTGCGGGGCTTGGATGAATTGGTTGCCGTGATCCCAGCGATGAATCGCTGGGCTATTGTCGGGCGTCCCTGCGGGACTTCCGATGGCACATGAAGCCGAGCGTGCCGTCGGTGGGGCACGGGTGCCGCTCTGGGATGAGATGGAGCAGTGCTTCGCCAGCCCGGAGATTGCCGCCAGTGTCATGTAACGAAGTGGGCGGCTTACTCCGTTTGCCGCCAGTGTCATGCAGCAAAGTGGGCGGCTTACTCCATTTCAGCAGCGGGTGCGCGACATGCAGGAGGAGTCCGCCATCGAGCCGAGCCACCAGAGCAAGGAACGCGCGCTGGTGGGCGAAGAAAGCAGCCACGGTCATGTGCCGGTGGCGGCGTTGGCGGCCGATTAGAGCCGGCTTCGCGAATCTTCAGACCGTTCCCGCGCCCGCACTCTACGAACGTAGGTTGCCGGGCGCGGAGGCGTCTGGGGATGCCGCGGGGTTGCGCGGACGCTGTGCGAGTTTTTCGGCGGCAGCGTCGAGCCAGGCGCGGCTGGGCGCAGCGTAGGGCCGGAAGGTTTCGAGCGTGCCGGCTTGCTCGTTGTAGTAGAGCGCGCGGTGCAGGCCGAGGTTGCTGGCCTTGGGCGAATCGATGAGACTCGCGGAGTCGTTGGCGCTCATTTGAAAGACGACGCGCATTTCGAATTCGGTGAGCGCCTTGCGGTTCATCGAGCGGTTCACGTTGTTGAAGGTGTCGATGCTCACGATGAGGTGCAGGCCGGAGCTGCTGCCTTCGGTGATGAGTTCGGCAAACTGCGCGCCGGGGTTCGCGCCCGCATCTTCGCCGCTCATCGAGAAGGAGAAGTCGTCCTCCTGCCGCAGTTTCTTGAAACGATGCAAGCCGTGGATGAAGACGAAGGTCGCCGGCGCATCGGCGGGCGCTTCACCGTTGCTCCGCGCCTTCAGGTCCGCGGCGAGCGTGCTCATGATCTGCGGAATCTCCGGCCCGCGCGTGACGGTGACCTCGTGGGGAATGGCGGCAACGATACGATCGAGCAACTCCGCATCCGAGGAGCCCGGCGTGGAGCTTTGGATGAGGATGAAGCGCGCGCTGCCGACGGGATACTGCGCGGCGAGCGAGAGCATCGCCAGGCCGAGCATGGTGAGCGCGGCTTCGTCGCGCTGGCCGACGATGAGGAGATGATTGCCGCTCTGCCGGTGGAAGACCGTCTCGGTCGGACCCTTGATGGAATTGGGCGCGCCGAGCCAGGCGCGGGCGCTGGTCGGGACGAACGTCGGTGCGGTGGCGAGGACGGTGCTGAGCAGGTCGTTCTCCGTGGGATCGGCGGGTGCGTTGCCTTCGAAGACGATCGGGCCTGGGTAGTGGACGTGGCGTTGCTCGGCGAGCACGTGGAGTTGGTCGAGATAAACGTCGCGTTCCTGATCCGAGAGCCAGACGACTTGGAACGGGCTGTTCCCTTCGACCGCGCCAGCCGCGTCGTTGTAGATGCCTTCGCCGGGCCGAGAGAGCAGACGCGGCGCGGAATTGTTGTCGTCCATGATCAGATACGCGTCGGCCTCGTTGCACTGCAGCGCGACGCGGATGACCATCTGGCCCAGCGTGGCGCGAGCCAGCGAGTAGGCGCCGCCGAGGGTCTGTGAACCGAGGAGCACGTGGATGCCAAAGGCGCGGCCCTGGCGGACGATGCGGTCGAAAAGCAGCGAGGCGCTTTGCGCGATGGTGTCGTCCTCGACGAAAAATTCCTGGAACTCATCGATCAGGAGGAGTGAACGGGGCATCGGCTCGGTGCCACCGGCGCGCTTGTAGCCGGCGACATCCTGCACGCCGAGCTTGCGGAACATATCACCGCGGCGCTTGAGCTCGTCATCGACCCGCTGGAGCACGCTGAGGGCAAACTCACGATCCGACTCGATGGCCACGACGCGCGCGTGCGGCAGCCGCTTCTCGGCGTAGCATTTAAACTCCACGCCTTTTTTGAAATCGATGAGGTAAAACTCGACCTGCTCCGGCGAGCACGCGAGGGCGAGATTCGTGATGATGACGTGGAAGAGCGTCGATTTTCCCGACCCCGTTTTGCCGGCGAACAGCGCGTGCTGGCGCGTGCCTTTGCCGATGGCGAGATACTGGTGCTTCGTCGCGCCGGTGCGACCGATGGCGATACGCAATTCGTTGGTCGTCTCATTGGTCCAGAGCGCCTCGGGCGCGGGCGCGATTTGCGAGAAGGGGACCTGCACGCGGTTCGAGTCGATGCTCGCCTGGCCGATCTTGTGGACGAATTTCGCGGCGAGTTCCGCGGCGGGCGGGGGATCGAAGACCAGCCGGGCCGCGGCTTCGGGCGGCGCGTTGGCGATGACGAATTGGCTGTTCACGCGCTTCAGCACGAGGCTGCTCTTGCGCAGTTCGTCGGGCACGAAGCCGTCGGGCAGTTCGTGGCGTTCGTCCCAGTGGATGAGCGTGAACACCCCGCAGCGGGCGCCGCTCGTGGCGATGCTTTGCAGCCGTTTCGCAGCGGTTTCGCTGAAGTTCGCGGGGAAATCCGCGACGACGACGAAGTGATATTTCTCGGCCACGCTCCCGGCCTGCGCGTTGTATTCGCTGATCGTCGCGTACTCGTTGCGCAGATACATCTGGATGACTTTCTCGATGTGCTCGCTGAGTTCGCCGAGGCGTTCGTCGATCTGATCGCGCTGCGTCCAGATGCGGCGATTGATCAGCGACTCCTCGTAGTCCGAGAAATGCATGAGCCCGGCAAAGCTCTGCCCGAGCCCGACGGGATCGATGATGGTGAAAGCGACGCGGCCGGGATGCGAGGTGGTGAAGAGGCGCAGGATGATGTCATTCAGAACGTCGGAGATTTCCGCCGTGGCCGACTCGCGCGTTTCAAAAAGGAGCGAACCCTCCTGCGGATACGCGAGCGCGAGAGGCAGGGCGAGTTGAGCCGGGCCGGGGAGGGGAAGGCGAGGATCGTGCGGGTGCGCGGTGAGGGTCGCGTGGAGTTCGGCGAACTTGGTGGCGGAGAGGAATCCGGCGGGCGTTTGCCAGGAGCCGAGGAACGAGTCGGTCCACGCGGGAAAGTGCGCTGCGGCTTGCGCGGTTTTGTCGCGGAGTTGTTCGTAGAGCGGCGCGATCGCGGTCTTCCACTCGGCGGCGAGGCTGTCCCAGCGGGTGATCTCCTCGGCTGTGAGCGAGGTGATTTCCTGGGCGTGCTGATCGGCGAACTGCTGGCGGCGCACGCCGGCTTCTTCGCGAAAACGCGCGGCTCCGGCGGCATGGGTGGCGGCGATGCGCGCGAGTTTTGGCGGAAGGAGTTGGTCGATCCGGGCGACGATCCGTGGAGTCTGGGTCTCGACCTTCTCCCGAACGGCGTGCTCGAATTCTTCCCCCACTTCATCCGCCCGGCCCCACTGCTCGAGCACGGTTTCACGGGTTTGCTCGTAGTGCTGCTGGGCCGCGCCGCGCTCGCGTTCATGCTGCCTGCGGGCCTCGGCGGCGGTCGCGTCGTGATCGAGCGCCGCGCGCTGCAGATTCGCAGCGAGCGCAGCGGCGAGGGATTGGTTTCGGCGGAAGCCGAGATGATGCACGACCACGAGCGTCACCAGAAGCGCCGCGAGGCCTGCCGCGGCGATGACTCCGCCCGAGGGCCAAACGAAAGGCAGGACCAGCGCGGCGACGGCGAGCAGCGGGAAAATCACCGGCGGCAGGGCGTAGCGGAAGACGCGGGGCAGCGGGCGCGTTTCAAAATCGGCCAGCTCCCGCTCGGACGCCGCGAGCGCGGCCTGCAGTCCGCGCAAGCCCGCTTCGCGATCGGCCGGCAGCGGGCCGCTCTGGCCCGTGGGCCGGAGCAGGCGCTGGAAACTGAGGTAACCGGCGAAAGCACCGGAGGCGCGCTGCCGGAGCCGGCGCAACACCAGGAGTTGCTCGCCGAGGCGCTGGTTGAACTCCGCGAGCGATCCGTCGGACGCTTTCTGATCGGCTTCGAGCTTCTTTTCGTTCTGAAATTGCCGGAGTTGCAGGTCGCCCAGCCAGCGTTCCTTGGTTTGCCGGGCGCGGAGCGGGAGCTTGCGCAGCGCGGCCGCGCCGGAGCGCGCGACCCGCTGGCGGCGCCTCTCGTAGAGGCTGTGCAAATGATCCTCGCCGGTCTTCCGCGCGGTTTCGTTTTGCTCGAGGAGCGTTTGCAGCCGCGCCTCGGTTTGCTCCGTTGCTTCCCGGTTCCGGCGATGGAGGATGCTGCGGCGCGACGAGAGTTCACGCGTGAGTTGCTCCTCGCGTTGGGCAAAGGCCGCCGCCGTGTTTTGCAGGGCCGCGAGGAGCGCGAGGGTTTGGCTGGGGGAGAGGTTGGGGTTACTCACAGTCGCTTCTCACTTTCTTCAAGAGCACGTCGATTTCCTGCATCACGCTCATCGTCCGCTGCACGTGGTCGGGCAGGTCTTCGAGATATTCGCGCTCGAACTGCTGCGCCTTCCCATCGCGCCAGTGGACCTTGGTTTCCTGCCACTTGAGCGACAGCTCCTTGAGGGCTTGCACGAGATTGGCGCTGCTTTCTTTCGCGCTCATGGGGCGGGGGGCTCGGGTGAAGCCGGGGAGGTCGGTTCCGGTCCGGGGCCCTCGGCGTAGGCGTCGAGCGTGCGCGCAGCCTGGACGAGAAAGCTGGTGCCTTTCGGGAGATCGAAATCGAGGAACTGGCGCAGCCCTTCGAGCCGCTTGGCCAGCGGATCGGCCACGCCCTCGAAGTTCCGGCTCCAGCCCTTGGTGTTGCGCAACTTTTCCTCGGCGTGGGCCAGCGCGGCCTTGGCTTTGCGCACCGCGTTTTGCTGAAAAGAAATATTGTCGCGCAGGCTGGAGAGCTTGGCGCTGAACAGCTCCTGCTCGGCGGATTCGAGGTCGCGCCGGCATTTGCGCACGGCATTTTCCCAGCGAATCCGCTGCTCGTGCTGGAGCCACATCCGGGTCCGCCGCAGTTCGTCGCCGGCGTCGTCGAGGCAGCGCCGCGCCTTGCTTTGGAAAATGATCAGGGCCGCACGGAAGGTGTCGAGCGCTTCGACCGACGTGACTTTGGCCTGCTGCGACATGCGTCAGCGCTGGTTGAGGTATTCCTCGATGCGCTGGGCTTTGCGCAGGAGAAAGGGGGTGTGCTTCTCCGAACTCTCGGTGAACTTCTTGATGACCTTCATCGTGGTGATGAATTCCTCGGCGAACTTCTCGTGCTCCTGATCCTGCCAGGTCGCAGAGAGCGCGGCGAAGCGGGCGTGCAGCGCGGAGGCCTTGGTCTGCACGTCGTCGTTGAAGCGCTTCAGCTCCTTGGCGAAGCGCCGCACTTCCTCGGGATCCATGATTGCTTGGGCCATAGTGTCGTCTCGAAGGTGGAGGGCTGGAGGTGGGGGCGGGGACGGAGCGAATCCGTGGAATTTCCAAATTCCTATACCGCCGCCCCTCCGCCAGTTCAATCAGCGGATTGCAAAGGAAGTGTAAAGAGGGCGCGGGCTCAGCCGCGCCGCTGCGTGGGGGTCGCTGCGGTGACGGCCGGAGGAGGCGGAGAAGTGCCCGGAGTGGGAACGATCGGATCGAGCTGCTGCGGAGTCATCTTCCGGCGCTCCACTGCACCCGGCGCGGTCTCGCCTCGGGCGAGCGACGAGGGCAGACGGCTGGTCGAGACCTCCACGCGCGCGCCGACCTCGATCTTGTTGTAGAGCGAAATGACATCGCGCGAGCGCATGCGGATGCAGCCGTAGCTGGCGGGCGTGCCGATGGTGTGTTCCTCGGCGGTGCCGTGAATGTAGATCCCGCGACCGTAGGCCTTTTTGTTCCGGGCTTCGAGGCCCCGCAGCCAGAGGATGCGGGTGACGATCGGGTCGCGTCCCGGGGAGTCCGGCCTCACGATCTCGCCGGTCGGGCGCCGGCTCTTGAACTTCATCCCGCTCGGCTGCCCGCCGCCGATTTTCTGCGCGACCTGCATCGTGCCCAGCGGCGTGGCGTAACTGCCCGGGCGATCACCGAGTCCGAACTTCGACGTGGAGACATCGTAGCGGGCGATCTCCACGCCTTCCTTGAAGACGATCATCTTCTGGTCGGGCACGCTCACGCGGAGGAGATGCGGGCTCGTTTTGTGAGCGCACGAGGCCAGCCCAAAGGCGGAAGCGACGAGCAGGCTGCGGACGATATTTCTGAACACGCGCGGTATTTACAGGCGGAGCGGCGAAGTCTCAAGTGGGCAGACACGAATCCGCGCCGACGGCGCGGGCGTAGTTGGATTGCATGCCGATCCACACCCTTCGCTCCACGCAGATCATCCCCGCCAGTCTGGAGGAATGCTGGGCGTTTTTCTCGAACCCGCGGAACCTCGCGCGGATCACGCCCCGCGCGCTCGATTTCCAGATCCTCAGCGAGCTGCCCCCGGCGATTTATCCGGGGATGATGATCGAATATCGCGTGCGCCCGCTGCTCGGTCTGCCCATGACCTGGCTCACGGAAATCTCCCACGTCGAGGCGCCGCACCGCTTCGTCGATGAACAGCGCGTCGGCCCCTACTCCATTTGGCACCACGAGCATTTCTTCACCCCGCTCGATGCCGGCCGCACCGAGATCCGCGATGTCGTCCACTACGTCCTGCCCTTTGGTTGGCTGGGCAATCTCGTCCACCCCTTCCTCGTCGCGCCAGAGCTGCGCAAGATCTTCGCCTATCGCGAAAAAGCCGTGACCGAATACTTCAAGCCACCGGCGACACCCGGCGCAGCAGCCCGTGCAGCCGCGTGAATGACTCCTCGCCGAAGCCCATCGCGCGCTTCAGTTGGTAGTCGCGCTCCAGCGCATTCGGATGCTTCTCCCAGCGGCGATACGTCTCCCAGTCGATGAACCGCCGCAGCCACGACCACAGCCCCATGATCGGCACCGGGAAATCGCTCCCGTAGATCATCCGCGAGTGGAGCGGCTCGGCGATGGCCTGCCGCGTCGGCCAGCCGCGCAGTGGGAGATTGAAGGCGCTGTTGTCGCCGTAGAGGTTGGGAAAGCGCTCGGTCATCGCCGCAAACTCCGCAAAATAATCCGGGTCGCTGAACCCGCTGCGCGTCGCGCAATGCGCCGCGATCACCGTCACACCGCACTCCAGCGGCAGTTCCAGCACCGCCGGGTGACCGAACTCCGGGCGCACCACCGGCACGGTATTCTCGCCCCCGGTGTGCGCGAGCAGCGGCAGCCGCGCCTCGGCCATGCGCTCCCAAAAGCGCGCATACCGCCGGTCGTTGCAATCCACGTTGTGGCAGTTCGGCAGCAGCTTGAGCATCGCCGCCCCGCCCGCGAGGCAGCGCTCCAGCTCCTCCAGCGCATCGGGCCGCGCCGGATGGATCGAGACCGCCGGGATGAACTCCGGATGCCGCCGGGCCAGCGCCAGCACGTAGTCATTGGGCACGTGAAACGAACCGACGTCTTCCAGGAGCCGCCCGCGCTCATCATAGACCTGCTCCTGCGCGAGGATCACCGCCGAGCCGAGCGAAGACTCGCGGAGCAGCGCCAGCAACCGCTCCACGTAAATGTCATCGAAATCCGGCTGCGCCACATCCGGCGGCAGCGAGAGATGGCGCAGCATGAACGCCGCGAGCCAGCGATGCCGCCCCTTCAGCCGCAGCCAACACCCGCTCCCACGCGAGCCATTGCCGACGATGTGAATGTGGGCGTCGATCGGGTGCAACATCCCGCGAGCAAAGCGCGAACCGCCCCGCGAGGCAATCGCCACCACGCACCGATCGCCCCGCGTGCCTTGCCCCCCGCCCGCGGTTCCCCTAGGGTCCGCCGTCATGGCCGCGGCAAAACCTTCCTCTCCGGTCGAGACCTGCGGCCAATCGACCCCGCCTGCGGCTGCGGCAATTTCCTCGCCCTCGCCTACCGCGAACTGCGCGCGCGCCCCGCACATCGTCCACGGCAACGCCCTGCGCGTGGATTGGAACACCGTGCTCCCGTGCGCGCAGTGCAGCTACGTGATGGGGAATCCGCCGTTCATCGGGAAGCAGTTCCGCGGGCCGGAGCAGCAGGCCGACATGGAGCTCGTCTGGGGCGGGGTGAAAGGCGCGGGCGTCCTCGATTACGTCACCTGCTGGTATGTGAAAGCCGCGCGCTACATCACGGGTGCCGCGCCATCCGCGATCGGCAACGCGCCATCCTTCGCCACCGCCGCGGGCGCGACGAGCCCGG
>JBBQYR010000152.1:0-11091 GCA_038208565.1 Chthoniobacterales bacterium | reverse complement strand
GGCAGGACGTTCGCTTCGCCGCAGACTTTGATGATGTCCGGCGCGTGTCCTCCGCCTGCGCCTTCGCTGTGAAAGGTGTGGATGGTGCGGCCTTTGAACGCCTTGATCGTGTCCTCGACGAAGCCCGCTTCGTTCAGCGTGTCGGTGTGGATGGCGACCTGCACATCGAGTTCGTCGGCGACATCGAGACAGGTGCTGATCGCCGCGGGCGTCGTGCCCCAGTCCTCGTGCAGCTTCAACCCGACGACGCCCGCCAGCACTTGCTCGCGGAGCGGTTCGTGCGTGGAGCAGTTGCCTTTGCCGAAGAAGCCGAGATTCATCGGATATTCGTCCGCGGCTTCGAGCATGCGGTGGATGTTCCAGATGCCGGGCGTGCAAGTCGTGGCGTAAGTGCCGTGTGCCGGGCCGGTGCCGCCGCCGAGCATCGTGGTCACGCCGCTGGCCAGCGCGTGGTCGATCTGCTGCGGGCAGATGAAATGGATGTGCGTGTCAATCCCGCCGGCGGTGATGATGCAGCCTTCGCCGGCGAGGACTTCCGTGCCCGCGCCGATGGTCATGCCCGGCGTGATGCCCGGCTGAATCCCCGGATTGCCGGCGTGTCCGAGCGCGACGATGCGGCCGTATTTGATGCCGATGTCCGCTTTGATCACGCCTTGCACGGCGTCGATGATCAGCGCGTTGGTGATGACCAGATCAAGCGACTCCGCGTCCCGCGCAGTGGGCGATTGCCCCATGCCGTCCCGGATGACTTTGCCGCCGCCAAATTTCACCTCATCGCCGCGCGCACCAGCCTCGGCGATCAAGTCCCGTTCGACTGCAATGAACAACTCCGTGTCGGCCAGTCGCACTTGGTCGCCGACTGTCGGACCAAACATCTCGGCATACTGCCGGCGGGTCATTTTCAGGCTCATAGTTTGCCGTCCACCTTGTTGTTCAGACCGAAGACTTCGCGCGTGCCGGCGAGGGCAACGACCTGCACTTCTTTCGTGTCGCCGGGTTCAAAGCGCACCGCAGTGCCTGCGGCGATATTGAGGCGAAAGCCGCGCGCGGCTTCGCGGTCGAAGCGCAGCGCGGAATTGACTTCGTAGAAATGGAAGTGGCTGCCGACCTGAATTGGCCGGTCGCCGGTGTTGGCGACTTCCAGCGTTTTGGTTTCGCGCCCGACGTTAACCTCGTGGTCGGGTGCGTTTGCGACGATGATTTCTCCCGGAATCATAAAACAATGACCAAGCGCCAATGACCAATGCCCCGTGGCCGGATCGAGTGGTTGCGACCGAGGTTAGAACGATTGGTCATTGGTCATTCTCCCTTGGTCATTCTTCTTCAACGGATGGGGTGGTGGACGGTGACGAGTTTCGTGCCGTCGGGGAAAGTCCCCTCGACCTGCACATCGTGAATCATTTCCGGGACGCCCTCCATGACGTCGGCGCGCTTCAAAATCGTGGTGCCGTAGCTCATCAACTCCGCCACGGATCTCCCATCGCGTGCGCCTTCGAGAATCTCGTAGGTGATGATCGCGACGGACTCGGGATAGTTGAGCTTCAGCCCGCGCTGCTGGCGGCGGCGGGCGAGGTCGGCGGCGACGACGATGAGCAGCTTTTCCTGGTCGCGCGGCGAGAGGTGCATGGAGGCTTAGCTCTTCCGCGTGCCCAGTCGGTAGATGCCGTAAGCAAGCGTGAGGATCGCGAGTCCGCTGAACCAAACGCTGTATTCGCTCTCATGACCAGCGTGCGGCGCGGCCGTGAACCAATCGATGGCTGCGTGGCCGGGATGGGCCTGGGCGAGCGCGGGCAGCGTCGTGAGAAGGGCTAGCAGGGAAGCGAAGCGGGCAGAGGATGGCGTCAGTTTCATGTTCTCGAAATGGATTGGGGTAGATGCTAGTGGGCGAGGTCGCGGTGCGCGACGAATTTTCCGTGGGGCCGCTGAGTTTTCGCAAAGGTGGTTCATGCGTCGGTCTTTTCGCGGGTGACTTTTTTCAACAGCGCTTCGCGATCCCATTTTTGCCCCTGCGTTTTGCTCGCCTCCAGCATGTCCACGAGCTGGCGTTTGATGGCGAGAAATTCAGGATGGATCTTGAGCGTGGCGGGGCGGTCGATGAGGTAAGGCACCTTCAAATCCGCCACGAGCCGGCCGGGGCGCGGCGAAAAAACGAGAATGCGCGACGCGAGATAGACGGCCTCTTCCAAGTCGTGGGTGACGAAGATGACGCTGATGCCTTCGGTCTTGCTCAGCAGGAGCATCATCTCCTGCATGTCTTCGCGCGTCTGCGCGTCGAGCGCGCCGAACGGCTCGTCCATGAGCAACAGCTTGGGCCGATTGACGAGCGCGCGGGCAATGGCCACACGCTGTTTCATGCCGCCGCTGAGTTCGCGCGGGAGCGCGTTGTGGAAGTCGCCGAGGCCCATCACTTCGAGCAGCGATTCCGCACGGCCAGAACGCTCTTCGACTTCCTGCGAAGTCAGCGTGTCGTAGTCGAGATTGCATTCGAGTTGTTCGCTGAACTCGGTGTTTTGCAGCACGGTCAGCCACGGGAAGAGGGTGTAATGCTGGAAGACCATGCCGCGATCCTGGCCGGGGCCGGTGATCGGGTGGCCATCGAGTGTGATCTCGCCAGCGGTCGGTTCTTCGAGCCCGGCGATCATGTTGAGGAGCGTGGATTTGCCGCAGCCAGACGCGCCGATGAGGCAGACAAATTCCCCCTGCGCGATGTCGAACGTGGTCGGCGTCAGCGCCTGCACGCGGCCTTTGCGACCGTGAAAAATCTTCTCGAGATTACGGACTTGGAGCATCAGCGCTTCGTGGTATCCGCCCAGTGGAAGACGCGGGCGTTGAACTTTCGGAAGAGGAAATCGAGCAGCAGCCCGAGCGCTCCGAGGATGAAGAGATAGACAAAAATCTTCGGCACCTGCACGAAGCGGTAAAACTTCAGGATGCGGTAGCCGAGGCCTTCATTGGCCGCGATCAACTCGGCGACGATGAGATAAGTCCACGCCCAGCCATTGCACAGGCGGAGCGCGTCGAAGATGCCGGGCATCGCCGCACGCATGAGCACGAGGCGCACGACTTCCCCGCGCTTCGCGCCGAGCGTGTAGCTGACGGACAGAAACTCCTGCGGGACGCGCCGCACTTCGTCCGCGACCATGAGCACGAGTTGAAAAAACGTGCCAACGAAGATGAGCATGACCTTCGGTAATTCATCCAAGCCGAAGAACAGCATGAGCATCGGGATGAGCGCCGGCACCGGCACGTAGCGCACGAATTCGATCACCGGCTGGGTCACCCCCTCGACCAGCTTCCATGAGCCGATCCAAATGCCGAGCGGGATGGCGAATGCTGCGGAGAGTAGAAACCCCGCAGTGACGCGAGTGAAACTGATTTTAATGTCCTGCCAGACCGTTTCGTCCTGGAAGACCTCGATCGCCGTCGTCCAGACCAGCCCCGGTTTGGGCAGGTAGACGTTCTCGTCTCCAGTCGGCCGATGGCTGCACCAAACCCAGACGCCAAGAATCAAAAGAAAGCCCGCGACTGCCGCGCAATAGTAAATCCAGCGCGGGATGTCGCGCCGCAGCGCGAACAGATGCACGCGCGGTTTCCGCATCGGTGCAGACGAAACCGCGCCCGCCGACGGTGCGGCAGGCGCGGTGTTGGGAGTGTTGCTTTCAGCCACGAAGAAGAGCGGGCGAGAGTCGCGCTACTTCTTCGCCGCGTTGACAAACTTCGGCTCGATGGCCGCTTCGTAGTCCGCCTTCTTTTTCTGCAATTCCGTCGCGATCAGGAAATCCTGGATCACCTTGCCGCTGCCGTAGAGCGAATGCACGTCGTCGCTCTTGGTGAAAGCTTTCACGTTCGCCTTGAGGTCGAAGAACTTCGTGCCGGGCAGGAACGCCTTGTAGTCCTCGGGCTTCTGCTCAACGAGCTTGGCCATGATTTTCACGGCTTCGTCTTCGTTCTTCTTGATGAAGTCCACGACTTCAAACCACACGTTGACGATCTTCTGCACGTCAGCTTCGCGCGCCGTCACGACCTTCGATTGAAAGACGAGCAGGTCGGGAATCAGCCCGGGCACATCTTTCGAGGTGAAGAGCAGATTTGCTTTGCCTTCCTTCATCACGTCATTGAGCGACGGTTGCCAGATCACGGCGGCGTCGAGTTTGCCCTGGCGGAAGGCGGCGGCGGCGTCGGGCACAGTCATGTTTTTGAAGACGATGTCTTTCTCGGTCATGCCGTTCTTGGCCAGCGCCTGGAGGAGGAGGAAGTGATCGACCGTGCCGAGTTCGGTTGCGACCGTCTTCCCCTTCAGTGCCTTAATGTTCTTGAACTCTTTCTTCGCGACGAAACCGTCGTTGCCCGCGGAGTTATCATTGGCGAGCACGACCTTGAGTTTAATCCCTTCGGCGAGCGGCGGAATGGTATCGCTCCAGGTCTGCGAATTCGCGTCGAGTTTGCCGGTGTTTAGCGCGTTCAACGAGTCGGTGTAGATCGGGAACCAGACGAGTTTCACGTCCACACCGGCTTTTTTGAAGAGGCCTTTTTCCTTGGCGATTTCCCAGGCCGTCCAGCCCGGCCAATCGCTGTAACCAATCTTAATCGGATCGGCAGCCAGAGATATGCTGGCGAGCGCGAGGGTAAACAGTGAAGTGAGAAACGTGGTTTTTTTCATGTGAAGTGAAGACTGCGGTTCGCGAGCTATCGTGAAGCAACTCGGGTTGAATGACCAAATCCCGATGCTAACAATCGGGGGGCGTTATTCTACTTCGTCGCCCGCCTCGGTCATCTTGATCACCGGCAACTTATCGTCCTCTTCGTCCTCCGAACTCGGCGCGTGGATGAGGTGATCTAGCCGCGCTTTCAGCGCAAGAAACTCCGGTGTGAGGAATTGCTCCGGCGAACGAGGGCGCGGCACGGGGTTCTCGATGACCTCACGCACGCCGCCGGGATTCACGCCGAGAACGAGGATGCGATCGGAGAGGTAGATCGCTTCGTCGAGATCGTGCGTGATGAAGAGGATCGTGATGTCCACGCGCTTCCAAATTTGCAGCAGGTAGCTTTGCATCTTCGCGCGGGTCAGCGCGTCGAGCGCGCCGAACGGTTCGTCCATGATCAGCACTTTCGGATTGGCGGCCAGCGCGCGGGCGATGGCCACGCGCTGCTTCATGCCGCCGGAGAGTTCGTGCGGATAAGACTCCTCGAACCTGCTCAGCCCCACCATCTCCAGCCATTCGCGCGCGGCGCCTTCGGCCTCCGCAGCGCTCTGGCCCTGCATCTCGAGGCCGAACATCACGTTCTGCTTCACCGTGCGCCACGGGAAGAGGGTGTATCCTTGGAAGACCATGCCGCGATCCGGGCCGGGGCCGAAGATCGGCTTGCCATCGACGAGCATCTCGCCTGCGGTCGATTCATCGAGGCCGGCGGCGATGCGGATGAAGGTCGATTTCCCGCAGCCCGACGGGCCGATGATGGTGATGAATTCGCGTCGATGGATGTCGAGCGAGACGTGATCGAAGACGACGTGCTGATGCCCCGCTGGACCGAACGCTTTCTGCAGATTGTTGACGCTCAGCGTGACCGGGCGTTGCTGGATTTTTTTGAATCGCGCGGCGACCTCCGGAGCCTGAACGCGGTAGTCGGGAAGGGCGAGTGAAGCGGTAGACATAAGCTCAGGACTTGGCCGGTTTCGTCAGGCCGTCGGGCGCGAGGATTGGTTCGTCGGAGGTTGATTCGGACGGTTTCACGTCAGGCTCCGGGATCACGATGGGGGCGTCGGCGGGATTGGCGTCGCCGCGATTTTGCACCGCGACCATCGAGATCGGGATCGGCTTCACGAGCTTTCGGGCGAGGCCCTTGCGCTTCCACGGGAAGAGCACCTTGCCCAGCCAGCCGAGCGCGAGATCGGTGGCCAGGCCGATGATGCCGATCATCATGATCGCGGCGAAGACGTTGTCGAAATTCCGATAACGCGCCTGCTGGTTGATGAAGAAAGTGATGCCCGACATCGTGCCCACGACTTCCGCGACGATGAGATACGTCCACGCCCAGCCAAGCAGGATGCGCATGTCGGTGTAGATGTCGGTGATCGCCGCCGGGAGGATGATTTTGCGGAGCAGCTTCCACCCCTTCGCGCCGAGCGTCTGGGCCGCTTCGATCAAGGCGGGATCGACCTTCCGCACGGTATTACCGATGACCAGCACCTGCTGGAAAAACGTGCCGATGAAGATGATCGCGATCTTCGGGCCGTCGTCGATGCCGAGGATGGCGACGCACAAGGCGCCGAACGCCGGCGCGGGCAGATAACGGAAGAACTCGATGAACGGCTCGCCGAGTTTTGAAAAGAAACGGTAGCTGCCGCAGAGCACGCCGAGCGGCACGCCGATGAGCGACGAAAGGAAGAAGCCCCAGAAGATCGTGCGAATGCTCTGGCCCAGACTTTCGTGGAGCCACGGTTCATGCGGCAGTCGCGGCGGCGTCACGAAGGCGGTGTAAAACGCGCGCGCCACTTCATGCGGCGCCGGTAGATAGACCGGGTTCACGCGATAACCTTCCGGCACCGCCAGCCCTTCCGCTTTCATCTTCGCTGACTCGGCGAGGAAGTCAGACCGCTTCACCTCCATGTCCTCGACGAAGTATTCGACGTCGCCCGGATTGGTCACCTTGATCAGGGGATGCCAGAGCCACGGAGTGTAGCTCACCGCCGCCCAGAGCAGCAGCGGGACGGTGAATGACAGTATCGTCAGGATGATCTGCCGACGCTGTGGCAACTCGTGTTTCAGTCCCAGCCAGTCGGAAGAAGCCATCCTGTGTTGCCCTGTTTGTGCCCTGTTTTGCGGCGCCTTATTTCAGTCCCATGATGATGCTCGGAGCCACGTAGCTCTCGGGCTTTTGCGAGTCCTTATAGACCTTGTTCTCGAGATTGAATTTGTTGCCGATGGCCATCGAGCCGTAGATGGAATCCAGTCCGTCGCCTTTCTTCATCGCCGCCTTGGCTTCTTCGAGCGTGAGGAAATAGGTGCCCGGAACGGCCGCGGCGTATTCCTTCACATCGGCGCCGGCGCGTGCGGCCATGATCTTGATCGCGTCCTCTTTGGTCGCCGGATCTTTGAGGTAATCGACGCACTTGTAATAGACGGCCACGACCTTCGCCCAGTCGTCCTTGCGTTTGCCGAGGCTGGTCGGGCTGACCGCGAGCACATCGTAAATCAGGCCCTTCGCATCCGCGCTGGTGAAGATTGGCTTCGACCCGGCAACCTGCTTCAGGGCCTGGCCGGAGACGGGATACCACGCGCCAACAGCCGAGACTTTGCCCGAGCCGAGGGTCTGCGGCGTTTCGTTCGTCGCCGTATTGACTAGCTCCACGTCCGATTGCTTCAGCCCGTTCATTTCCAGTCCTTTCAGCAGCAGTAGGTGATCGACGAGCGTCACTTCGATGCCGACTTTCTTGCCTTTCAAATCCTTGAGCGAGGTGATGCCCGGCGCGCCGATGATCATGTCGCTGCCATTGCTGTAATCGAGCAGGCAGATGATCTTGCTCTTCGCACCGTTCGCGCCATTCACGAGCGCATCGGTCGCGACTACGGTCACGCCATCGATCTTGCCCGCGGAGAAAGCGTCGAGCGATGGCAGGTAGTCGAACCAGATGAGTTCCACCTCGACGCCTGCTTCCTTGAACCAACCCTTTTGTTTGGCGACCTCGAAGATCGTGAATCCGGGCCAGTCGGAATAGCCGATCTTGAGCGGTTCGGCGTGGAGGGTGGCGGCGAGCGCGAGGGCGAGTGCCGAAGTGAGCAGGGCTTTGAACTTCATGGTGTGGTTGGTGGCGGTTGGTGAAGTGACGAAAGAATTTCGCGATGACGCAATCTGTCGCGGGCGGCATTCGCAGTCCCCGTGCCACCGCCCGGTGCCTGACGTTACTTTACCGGGAATCGGTTGCGCGGCAGTAGTTTGCGCAATACGGGTCGCGCCGGGTGCAGCCGCGGTGTGGTACTACGAAACGCCGAAAGTTTCACACGCTGCGCGATTCGCGGCACGCGCGCTGGTCAATTTCAGCCGAACTGGCGCGCTGTGAGTATGACGAAACGTGGCCGACGTAATACTTCCTCTGGACGAAGATTTTCTCGCATGCTAGCTGCTCACCGCCCAACGCCTCCGCATGCCTCGAGCCCCGAAAAAATCCACCGCCGCCCGCATCAGCATCTCGCTGCCCGTCACGCTCTTCGATGAGCTCGATGACATGGTCGCGAAGCGTGGTTATGCCAGCCGCTCGGACGCCATTTCCAAGATGATCAGTGAGCAACTCGTGCAGCATCAGCACGAGCTGGGCAAAGGCGTGATGGCTGGCACGATCACGCTCATCTACGACCACGCCAAAGCCGGCCTGACCACGCGCCTGCTCAATCTCCAGCACAAGTGGCTCAAGGAAATCATCTCCTCGCAGCGTGTGCATCTGGAGAATCATCACACTCTGGAAGTCCTGCTCGTGCAGGGTCCGGGCTACCGCCTCAAGCAAATCGCCACCGAACTCATCGCCTGCAAAGGCGTGAAGCACGGCTACCTCACGGTCAGCTCGACGATCCTCCCGCCCATCCATTGATCCATGTCCGCCATCGATCCATCGCTCATTCGTTTTGAGGAAACCGTATCCGCCGGCGCGAACTGGTCGCATGTCCTCAAGCGCGGCAGCACGCTGCGCATTACCGACACCGAAGGCGGGGCGAACGTCGCCGCGCTGCTCTACAACTTCGAGTTGCTGAGCGAGCGTTTGAATGTGCCCGACACGCTCAAGTGCCAGCACACCGCGCGGCTCACGAAGGGCCACTGCCTTTACACCGACATGGGCCGGATCCTCGTCTCGATCACCGATGATACTTGCGGCTGGCACGATCCACTCGGCGGCTGGTCCACGGCGAAGATCGTCGAGGCGAAATACGGCGTGAAAAATTACCAGACCGCGCGCAACGACTGGCACCGCAACGCGCATGACAACTTCGTCACCGAACTCGGCAAATACGGCATGGACGAACGCGACCTGGCGATGAACGTGAATTTTTTCAGCAAGGTGACGGTCGATGACGCGGGAAGGCTGATCTTCCGTCCGGGCAACTCGAAGGCCGGTGCGTTCGTCGATCTGCGTTCTGAGATGAACACGCTGGTTATCCTCAACACCTGCATCCATCCGCTCGACCGCGCGCCGACCTACGCTCCGAAGCCGGTGAAGCTCGCGATTTACACCTCTCCGCCGCCCGCCGCGGATGATTACTGCCGCAACTTCCGCGCGGAGAATCAGCGCGGCTTCATCCTCACCGAGCGCTATTTCCTATGAGCACGCTGACCGAAAGCACTCTCGATCCGGCGAAAGCCGCTTGCGATTTTACGATTCTCGCGGGTGAACCCTGGATTCATGTCATCAAGATGGGTCAGGCTTTTCGTATCGAAGACCTGGAAGGCAACCAAGCCGCCGACACGCTGTTTTTCAACGCCGCCGATCCTGTCGATCGTTACAGCGCGCACGATACGATCATGGAGCAAGGCGCGATCTATCTCACCACCGGAACGAAGCTGATGTCCACGCGCGGCAACGTCCTCCTGACCATCACCGCCGACACCTGCGGTCGGCACGACACACTCGGCGGCGCCTGCGCGTGCGAGAGCAACATGGTGCGCTACGCCATCGAAAAACGCTCGATGCACGCCTGCCGAGATACCTTCCTCCTCGGGGCGCGGCAGATGGGCCTCGGCAAACGCGACCTCGCGCACAACATCAACTTTTTCATGAACGTCCCGGTCACGCCCGACGGCGGCCTGACTTTTGCCGACGGGATTTCCGCCGCCGGGCGATATGTCGAGATGCGCGCCGAGATGGACGTGATCGCGCTGATTTCGAATTGCCCGCAACTTAACAACCCCTGCAACGGCTACAACCCCACGCCGGTGCGCGTGCTGATTTGGAACTGATATGATCGCCTGGATATACCTCCTCCTCGCCGCCGTGGCTGAAGCCGCATATGGCATCGCGGTTCATCATTCGCGCGGGTTCACGCTCGTCGGCCCGACGATTTGGGCGGTGGTCGCGGGCATCGCCACGACGATCCTGCTCGGGCTGAGCATGAAGACGCTGCCGCTCGGGATGGCTTTCGCCATCTGGGCCGGACTGGCTGCGGTTGGGACGGTGATCTACGGCATCGCGGCGTTCGGCGAGCCGCGCGATTTCATGCGTCTCGGTTTCATCGCGCTCATCCTCGCTGGTGTGGTCGGGCTCAAAGTTACTTCTTCCGTATGATGCCGCTATTTTCGAAAGTGCTCATCGCCAACCGCGGTGTCATCTCGCGCCGCATCACCCGCACGCTCAAGAAACTCGGCGTCGGCAGCGTCGCCGTGTACTCCGAAGCGGACAAACATTCGCTGCATGTCGTCGAGGCGGATGAGGCGGTCCTCCTAGGGCCGCCGCCGGTCGCAGAGAGCTATCTCCGAGTCGAGAAGATCCTCGAAGCGGCAGCAATGACCGGCGCGCAGGCGATTCATCCCGGTTACGGATTCCTTTCGGAAAATGCCGACTTCGCCGAAGCCTGTGAACGCGCGGGGTTGGCGTTCGTGGGGCCGACGCCGCAGCAGATGCGCGAGTTTGGCTTGAAGCACACGGCGCGGGCCATCGCCGAGCAGCACGGGGTCCCTCTCTGTCCAGGCACTGGCTTGCTGCCCGATGCCGAGGAAGCGACGGCGGCCGCCGAGCGGATCGGCTTTCCGGTGATGCTCAAAAGCACTGCGGGCGGCGGCGGGATCGGCATGCGCGTTTGCTCGAACCGCGGAGAAGTGGCGGAAGCGTTCGAGTCCGTCCAGCGGCTAAGTCAGAGCAATTTCAAGGACGCCGGTATTTTTGTGGAGAAATTCGTGGCGCGGGCGCGGCATATCGAAGTGCAGATTTTCGGCGACGGAAAGGGACGCGTGCTGGCGCTCGGCGAACGCGATTGCTCGGCCCAGCGGCGGAATCAAAAAGTCCTTGAGGAAACTCCCGCCCCCGGCCTTCCTCAATCCGTTCGGAATGCCCTCTGCGATGCCGCCGTCTCGCTCGGTAAAGCGGTCTCGTATCGTTCGGCTGGAACC
>JBBQYR010000151.1:0-11168 GCA_038208565.1 Chthoniobacterales bacterium | reverse complement strand
CCGCAAACTGGAGCGCATCGTCATTCCAAAGCTTGAGTTCCGCGAGGCGACCATCCGCGAAGCCGTGGATTACCTGAAGAAAAAGAGTCAGGAACTCGATGTGGACTCACCTGCTGGCGAAAAAGGCGTGAACATCGTCCTCAAACTGGAATCAACCGGAGGTGGCGGGCCAGTGGGGCTACCTGAAGCCGCGCCCGCGGTGCCCGGCATTCCCGGCCTTGATCCCGTTCCAGCCGCTGCCCCGGCGATGCCAGCGATGCCTGCGGCGCCTTTGGGAAGCCCAGGCGATGCGCGGATCACCGTTGCTTTGACCAACATCCCTCTTATCGAAGCTCTTCGCTACGTGACCGGCTTGGCCAACTTGAAGTTCAAGGTGGAACCCTACGCCGTCTCCGTCGTCCCGCTCAGCGAACCGACCGACGTGCTCGTGACCAAGGAATGGAAAATTCAGCCTGATCTTATTCCCCGCACCCCCGGTGCTGGCGGGGCGGCCGGAGCCGCACTTGCCGCTCCGGCTTTCGGTGGCGGAGGAGCTCCAGCAGACGCCAGCAAGGGCGGCACGGCCATCGCCGATCGTGAATCAGCCAAGAACTGGCTCATCGCCAACGGCGTGACCTTTAACGGTCAAGCCTCTGCCATTTATATTGTTCGCAGCAGCCGCCTCATCGTGCGCAATACTCAAGATCAGCTCGATCTTATTGACACGATCATCCAAACCGGTGGGCAGGGCCAAGGACCCGTGCAGGTTGAAATCGAGTCGAAGTTTGTCGAAATTTCACAGAACAACCTCAAGGAATTAGGCTTCGACTGGCTGCTCGGCGGATTCAATATTGGTGGCAAGAGCGTATTCGGAAGCGGTGGCACCACCGGCACTTCTCCAGCTCTTAATGCGGTCGATTTCCCATTTGTTGCTCCCGGTGGGAACATCGTCGGCACCAACCCGCTCACTGCCGGCAATCGCAGCGGCGGTAACGCCATCAGCGCCAACGCGGTCGATGCTCTTCTCTTCGGCGCAGCGGGTTCCTCACTCGTTGCACCCGGTCTCGCGGCACTGTCCGGCGTATTCACCGACCCGCAATTTCAGGTCGTAATCCGAGCGCTCAACCAAAAGAAGGGCGTCGATCTCCTCTCCGCACCCCGCGTCACCACCAAGAGCGGTCAGCGCGCCGTCATCGAGATCATCCGCGAGTTCCGGTATCCGACCGAATTCGACCCACCGCAAATTCCGCAAACGTTCGGTAGCACGGGCGGTGTTACCCTTGGTGCGGGATCGAGCACTGGATCCTTCCCAGTTACTCCTACGACTCCCACTTCGTTTGAAACCCGCAATACGGGCGTGACTTTGGAAGTTGAGCCCGTGGTTGGCCCTGACGGCTACACCATCGACCTCAACCTCGTCCCGCAGGTCGTCGAGTTCGAAGGCTTCATCAATTACGGCAGCCCGATCCAATCGACCACGACAAACGTACTCGGCATCTCCACGACCAGCGTCATCACGCCGAACGTCATCAACCAGCCGATCTTCAGCACCCGCAAAGTGACGACCAGTGTCAGCGTCTTTGACGGCTCCACAGTCATGCTCGGCGGCCTCATCCGTGAGGATGTGCAGAAGGTAGAAGACAAGGTTCCGTTCCTCGGCGACATCCCGGTGCTCGGCCGCCTCTTCCGCTCCAGCGTGGATCAGCATCTCAAGCGCAATCTCGTCATCTTCGTCTCCGCCCGCCTCATCAATCCGGCGGGAGAGCCCGTCCGCCTGGACGATGAGAAGGAAGAGATCGTCGAGACGATTGCGCCGCCAGATGTCGGCCTGCCCTTGGATCTGCCGTTGATGAGCAAGTAGCCGGGCCTGTGCCCGCACTTGGCATCACTGGCGGTATCGCGACGGGAAAATCCACATTTTCCCGCGCGTTCTGCCAGTGCTTGTCAGCGGAGTTGTTCGATGCGGATCAATGTGCGCACGAACTCCTCGCCAGCGATCCAGCGGTTCGAACATTGGTTGTCGAAGCATTTGGTCCAGCGGCGTTCGACACCAAAGGTCGGCCCGATCGCGCCTGGCTCCGTGAAGCTGTCTTTGCCGACCCGGCAAGGCGTCGCACACTTGAAGCAATTTTGCATCCTGTGATTCGCGCCCGTTGGACCGCGCGAGCCACCCAAGCGGCCCAAACCAACGAATGGTTCTGTGCGGATATCCCGCTGCTTTTTGAGACTGGCGCCCAAGCCCATTTTTCTGCGGTAATCGTCGTCGCGTGTTCACCTGAGACTCAGCGCACCCGCCTTGAGCAAAAGCGCCACCTCTCGACCGACATCGCCGAAAAGATCATCGCCGCCCAACTCGACCTCGCGACGAAGATCACGCAAGCTGACCACCTCATCTGGAATGACTCCTCCGACTCCTGCCTCGACCGACAAGCCCGACTCCTCGCCGGCGCCTTCCGCCAGCATCGCCGCTGAACCAGCAAGGGCCCCGGCGGATCCACCCGTGCCGGGGCAGCTTTGGATCGAAGAACTTCACAAGGAAACGCTCGGGCAACTCCTCGATCGCGCCGGCGCCCTGCACCTTCGAGTCAATCCGGACAAGACGCGGCACCACATCGTCTTCGACCTGCTCAAAACCTACGCCAACCGTGGCACCGAGCTTTTTGCCGACGGCATCATCGAGATGGCGCCGCAGGGCTCCGGTTTCCTGCGCTGGCCACGCTACAATTTCCGGTCCCTACCCCAAGACGTCTATGTCCCGACGCAGGTCGAGCGACAGTTTTTCCTGCGCAACGGCAACCGCCTGACCGCCCGCATCCGACCACCGCGCGATCGCGAGAAATTCATGACCATCGACCGGGTGCTGAGCATCGAAGACATCCCGGCTGAAGATTGGAAAGAGACGACGGATTTCGATCGGCTCACCGCGTTGCACCCGACCGAGCGCATCATCCTCGAGAACCCGAAAAGCAAATCGATCACCGGGCGCGCTGTCGATCTCGTTGCCCCGCTGGGCCGCGGCCAGCGCGGGCTGATCGTCGCGCCGCCGCGGACTGGCAAGACCGTCCTGCTCAAGGACATCGCCCAGTCGATCCTCCACAATTCCCCCGAAACGCACCTCATCCTCCTGCTCGTCGATGAACGCCCCGAAGAAGTCACCGACTTCAAGCGCTCCGTGGATTGCGAAATCTACAGTTCCACTTTCGACGAAGGTCCTTCGCGCCACACGGCCGTCGCCGAACTCGTCGGTGATCGCGCGCGCCGGCTTGTCGAGTTGCGCAAGCACGTCGTCATCCTGCTCGACTCCATCACGCGACTCTCCCGCGGCTACAACAACATGCAGGGCAATCGCGGGCGCACGATGTCCGGTGGCGTGGATTCCAAGGCGTTGGTCAAGCCGAAGAAATTTTTCGGCGCCGCGCGCAATACCGAAGAAGGCGGCAGCCTGACCATCCTCGCAACCGCGCTCGTGGAAACCAACAGCCGCATGGACGACCTCATCTTCGAGGAATACAAAGGCACCGGAAACATGGAACTTCACCTCGACCGCGGCCTCTCCGACAAACGCGTCTTCCCCGCGATCAATATGCTCGCCTCGGCGACCCGCCGCGACGAACTGCTTTACCACCCGCTCGAGTTCGAGCGGATCAACGTCCTCCGCCGCCAGCTCGCGACGCTGCCGGCGATGGAGGCCACCGAGATTCTCATCCATGCGCTCAAGGCGACAAAATCGAATGCGGAACTGCTGCTCACCGGGTTGCGAGGCTAGATGAATCCATTGATCGATACCCCCGACTCACTCGCCGCCGCGCTTCCGCTGCTTGCGCCTTGCACGCGCATCCCGATCGATACCGAGGCCGACAGCCTGCACTGCTATTTTGAAAAGCTCTGCCTCATCCAGATCAGCGTGCCCGAGCACGACCTGCTCATCGATCCCCTCGCCAATCTCTCGCTCGAACCGCTCTTCGCGGCGTTCGAGGGCAAGGAGCTGATCATCCACGGCGCGGACTACGATCTGCGTCTCCTCCGCCGCGTCGGTTACGCCGGACCGACCAGCGTCTTTGACACCATGATCGCCGCGCGGCTTTGCGGCATCCCCGAGTTCAGCCTCGCCGCACTGATCAAACGTTACTTCGGCGTCGAACTCGTCAAAGGCTCGCAGAAGGCCAACTGGGCCCGCCGCCCGTTGCCGCCGCAGATGCTCGATTACGCGGTCAAGGACACCTACTACCTCGCGGAGATCGCCACCAATCTGGAGAACGAACTCATCCGCCTCGAGCGCCTGGAGTGGTTTCACCAAGCCTGCGAAAAAGCGATCGTCGCCTCGACCATCATCAAGGAGCGCGACCCCGACGAACTCTGGCGCATCACCGGCAGCAAAGACCTGCGCGACCGCGGCTCGGCCATCCTGCGGGCTCTGTGGTTCTGGCGCGATGCCGAGGCCCAGGCGGTGGATCGCCCGTCTTTTCACATCCTGCACAGCGAGCAGATCCTCGACGCCGCGTCCCGGTTGGATCGCGATCAGGAAGTGGATCTGCCGCAGCTTCACGGCGCGCGCCGTCGGCGTTTTTTTGAAGCAGTCGAGAAGGCCAAAGCGCTCCCGCCCGAGGAATGGCCAAAGATCATCCGCAAGCCCCGCCCGCGGACGTCACGCGAAGAAGAGATCCGATTCCGTGACTTCAAAAAGAAGCGCGACGACGCCGCAGTGGCTCTGCAGCTTGATCCCGCGCTCATCGCGCCCAAATCGATGCTGGAAAATCTCGCGGCGAATCCCGAGGACGCCGCGACGCGCATGCTCCCGTGGCAGCGGGCGACCCTCGGCCTTTAATCCGCCCTCACTGCCTGCTCAGTATTCCGGCTTCGCCGTCGGAGCCGCGGGTGCGGGGGCACTGTGGGCACCCTTTTTCTTTTGCTGGGCGGCGGCGGCATACTGCTGATCCACAGTCTTCTGCTCATCCCACGTTCCGTCCTGCAAGGCACGCGTGTAAGGGCCGTCGGCCTTCTTTGGCGCGTACAGGCTGCGCCGGTTTTCGATGGTGTTGCAGCCGGTCACGGCGAAGGCGAGGACGAGGAGGAAAGGGAGGACAAATTTCACGCCGCGCATGGGAACAGAATCACTCCGCAGTGTCAACCGACGCAGCCGGATTCGCACACGAGTCGTACCCGCGAGCGCCGCGCCGAGAAAACGTTTGCCCTGACCGGGCGCACGGTTAGTGTCTTCGCCCTTTTCTTATGATCATCGTTACCCGACCCGACGCCACAGAAGCGCAGATCGAGCACATCCTCGAGCGCATCACCGAATGGGGCTTCAAGAGCGACGTCTCCCGCGGTGCGCACCGTACGGTCATCGGCGTGATCGGCGACGATGCCGCGATTCGAGTGAAGCCTATCGCTGCCATCCCCGGTGTCGAAAGCGCCACCCCGATTCTCAAGCCTTACAAGCTCGTCGCTCGCGAATTCCGCGGCGGCACAAATTCCGTCGTGAAGATCGGCAACGTCGCCATCGGCGGGCCGGAGATCGTCCTCATGTGCGGCCCGTGCTCCGTCGAGACGCGCGAGCAGATCACCGACATCGCGGGCGAAGTGAAGAATGCCGGCGCGAAGATTCTGCGCGGCGGCGCCTTCAAGCCGCGCACCTCGCCCTACGCCTTCCAGGGCCTCGGCGAAGATGGGCTCAAGCTCCTCGCCGAAGCACGCGAAGCCACGGGCCTCCCGATCATCACCGAGATCATGGACACCAAGCACCTCGAGATGATCGAGAAGTATGCGGACTGCCTCCAGATCGGCGCACGCAACATGCAAAACTTCTCGCTCCTCAAAGAAGTCGGCCGCAGCAAGCTTCCCGTCATGCTCAAGCGCGGCATGAGCGCGACGATCAAGGATCTGCTCATGAGCGCGGAATACATTCTCAGCGAGGGCAATTTCAACGTGCTCCTCTGCGAACGCGGCATCCGCACTTTCGAGACTTACACCCGCAACACGCTCGACTTGAATGCCATCCCCGTGCTGAAAGCCGAGACGCACTTGCCGGTGGTCGTCGATCCCACGCACGGCATCGGCCTGCGCGAACACGTGACCGCCATGGCCCTCGCCGCCGTCGCCGCCGGCGCGGACGCGATCATGACGGAAGTCCACAACAGTCCGGAGCTGGCCAAGAGCGACGGTGAGCAGGCGCTGCTGCCGCACGAGTTCCAGGACCTCGTGGCCCGCGTGCGCAAGGTCGCCGAAGCCGTCGGCCGCACGCTCTAAGCGCTGGCGCCGCGCCTCCACCGACGGCGCACCCACTGCTCCGCGCCCGCCACATCCTCATGGCGCAAGAAGGCGGTGTAAGTCATCAACATCGCGAGGCAGAACAAACCCAAGTCGCGCGCGACCAGACAGATTCCGATATGCAGGGCAGTGCCGAGGAGGGCGCCCCACCAGCGAGTCTTTTTGACTAACAGCAGCACGGGAATCGCCGCTTCAGCGAGCTGAATGGCGTAGGTGACGACGGCGAGGAAACTTCCGTATTCCAGCACCCACCGACCGGGCCAGCGGGCGTGATGGGAAAGCATGAAGTAGCTCAGGAACTCGCCATTTCCCCAATACGGGTCTGGATTGAGAATCCGCGCCAGCACGGCGTGCCAGTAAAGTACCACGACCTGCAGGCGCATGAGGATCAGGCCGTGGCGCGAAACGCTCGCCGGGATCATTCCGGCATGACCGCGGATCAAAGCGGGTAGTGTCCAGTATTTCCCCATCGGGCTGATGAGGACCAAAAAAGAAAAGCACCGCAGCACGAGATCCCAACCTGCCAGCGGCAGCGGCGCCCGAGCCATGTAGGAGATGTGCCAGACCAGCACCCAGAATGCGGCGAGCCGCGCGCCAATTCCGGCCATGAGCATGACGAGCGCGAACGCGGTGACGAACATAACACTCGTCACCGCCGCTTCGCTCCCGTGGAGTCCGAAGATGGAGAGGTAGAAGGGTTTGGCGTCGCCCATCGCGGCATCCAAATCCACCAGGCCTCCGTTGGAAAAAAACACCTGCCGGTCAGGCCACAGGAGGAGCAGATTCAGTAAAGCGACCGCGGCGAAGACGATGCGGACGGCGGCGTAGATGCGCTCGTCCTCGGGCTTGAAAAACAGATCCGCCGGACTCCGCAGCCATCGGGAAATCGTTGGCATGCGAGGGCTACGGGGTATCCCCGTCCGGGGTGGAAATATCAAAGGACTTGCTGACTAACACGGAGATCGGTCCGCCGCGCCGGCTGTGAAAGAGATTCCGGGTGTATTCCTGATTCACGACGAGCGTCCAGGTTTCGCCCGCCGTGGGGTCGCGCTGCGCCGCCAGAAGCGGCCCGACTTTCCGCAAATAGGCATCCCGAAAAGGCACGGTTTCGGCCGCGAGGAGCAGGCGATAAAACGCGTTGTAGTAGCGCGCACTTTCCGGGCGCGGGAGCGGTTTGAATCCCGGCAACACCGGGTCAACGATGGTTTCCCGTCCCTGCCTGTCCACGCCCTCAAAGCGCACGTCGAGGGAATGCAGCACGGGAATGGTTTCGAACATGTTCCACTGCTGCCGTCCGCCGAGCGCGATGCGGTAGAAGTCGAGCACGGGGTGACCAGGTTTGTTCTGCGCCGGCGGTGCGGGAATGATGGAATAGATGAGAAACGCCGCGTGCCAGCAGCAGAAGACCAGGAGCAGACGCGCCGGCCAGGGATTCCCTGGCGAGACACGGCCCGCGTCCGGTGCGGAGTCCTGAGCCAGAGAGTCGTCCGGGGATGTTGATCTCATCGGGCGTCGCTGCGGTCGGTTACGCCGCGGGGAGATCGAGAAGAGTCACCCCGGCATTTTGATCGCCGAAATATTTCTGCGTCCAGGTGCTCGGGAAAAGCACGCCCGCCTGCCCGCCGCTGTCGTGCGCCACGCGGCAGCCGGTCGGCAGCTTGAGCGCCTTGAGATCGGTGTCGGTCGGGAGCCAGCGGAAGGCTTCCCAGCTCGCGTTTTCGAGCGTCGAGGGCGCGCCGTATTCGCTCTCGAGGCGGTATTGCACGACCTCGAATTGCAGCGGACCGACCGCCGCGAGCAGCGGCACTTTTTGAAAGGAATCGCGAAGTTCGAAGACCTGCACCACCCCTTCCTGGAGAAGCTGCTCCACGCCTTGGCGGAATTGCTTGTACTTGCCCGGATTCGGATTGTGCAGATAGGCGAAGCACTCGGGCGGGAAGCGCGGGATCTCGCGGTAGGTGATCTTCGCGTCGGATGTGAGCGTGTCGCCGATGCCGAATTCATCGTGCCCCACGAGGCCGATGACGTCGCCGGCGTAGGCTTCCTCGACGGTCTCGCGGTCCTGGCCGAAGAGCTGATGCGCGCTGCTCAGGCGCACTTTTTTCCCGGTGCGCTGATGGGTGACCGACATGTCGCGCGTGAATTTCCCCGAGCAGATGCGCAGGAAGGCGATGCGGTCGCGATGCCGCGGATCCATGTTCGCCTGAATTTTGAAGACGAAGCCGGAGAAGGCGGGCGCATCGACGGGCACGACGCCGTCGCTGACGTTGCGCCGCGGCTGCGGCGGGAGCGAGCGCTCGAGGAACGCGTCAAGCATGAGTTGCACGCCGAAGTTATTCGCCGCGCTGCCAAAGAACACAGGCGTCTGCTCGCCGTGATGCACCTTCTCCGCGTCGTACTCGACGCCAGCGATGTCGAGCATCTCCAGTTCCTCGACCGCACGCGCGTAGTCGTCGGCGTCGAGCTTCTCGCTGACCACGGGATCGGAGAGATCGGCGACCTGCACAGGCGCGCGATACGCGCCATGCACGGTGCGCTCGAAAAGATGCACGGCCTTGGTCTGGCGATCGTAGATGCCGCGGAAAGTCGGGCCGTTGCCCAGCGGCCAGTTCACCGGGAAAGCGCCAATTTTCAGCACGCTCTCCAGCTCATCGAGCAACTCGAGCGGCGCGCGAGTCGGTCGATCGCATTTGTTCATGAAAGTAAAGATCGGCACGCCGCGACGTTTGCAGACCTCGAAAAGTTTGCGCGTCTGCGCCTCGATGCCCTTGCCGGCGTCGATGACCATGACCACGGCATCCACCGCCGTGAGGACGCGATAGGTGTCTTCCGAGAAGTCCTTGTGGCCCGGCGTATCGAGCAGGTTCACCCGGTAGCCGTCGTAGTCGAATTGGAGGACGGTCGAGCTGACCGAAATACCGCGCTTCCGCTCCAGCTCCATCCAGTCCGAAGTCGTGGCCCGAGCGTTCTTGCGGGAAGTGACCGAACCGGCGAGCTGCACGGCACCACCGTACAGAAGCAGTTTCTCCGTGAGCGTCGTTTTACCGGCGTCCGGATGGGAGATAATGGCGAAAGTGCGCCGCCGTTGGATTTCCGCAAGCATGAGAAAAGGGCGCGACAATCTCGCAAATCCCCCCAAGGCGCAAGTGGTTGCAGCTCCCCGGCATCACATTTGCTATCTCACTTCCCGATCTCTGCTCCTCCGATTGTAAAACCGCCCATGCCCACACTCCGCCTCAAGCTCCCTGACCAGGGCGTCATCACGCATGAGCTGACTGCCGCCCTCATCACGATCGGGCGGCGGCCGGACAATACCATTCAGATCGTGGATCGCAGCGTCTCCGCCCACCACGCGGAACTAATCTGCGAAGACGGGCACTACCGGCTGCACGATCTGGGCTCGACGAATCTGAGCTTCGTGGATGGGCAGGCCGTGACGGATTTTCACCTTCGCCAGGACTGCAAAGTGACTTTTGGCACCGTGGAATGCGAATTTGACCCGCACGGCGGCGAGGCCGGGCAGAGGCTCTCCCCGGCGCAGTTGGAAAAGGACCTCGCTTTTCTCCGCGGTGAGAATTCCGAGCTGCTGGGAAAAATCGTCGCCCAGCAACGGCAGATCGACATCCTGAGCAGTGCCCGGCTGGTCACCAAAAAGACGGAAGTCACCCCCTTTGCCTTCCACAACGACGCGCTCAAGGCGATCACCTCCGAGCGCGACGACCTGCGCCACCTGAGCACGGGTCTCAAGCTGGAGCTGGAAAATCTCCGCGAGGAACTCGCGGCGACCATCGCCGAGCGCGATGCCGCCCGGCAGGCGTGTGAGCTTTTGCACGTCGAGAAAGTGACGAACGGCCGGGAAATCCAGCAACTCAGGAAACAGGCGGGTTCCGCGCCCGCGCCGACCGCCCCAGTAGATGCCCGGGAAGCCGCGCCAGCGCCAGCGGTGGTCGCCGCACCCCTGCAGACGCACGTCGCCAGTTCACCCAATTCCGCGAGTGCCGCTCCTACAGCCACCTTTTCCTCGACGGAGATCGCGACGATCACCGTCGATACCGGCGACACCCAAAAGATCGAGATCCCTCTCCCCGCCCGTTTCCAGGTCGTGTTCGACGCGCTGCGCCCGATGCGCCTCGCCTTGGAAAGGCTCTCGAAAGACGCCAGGGACACCAGCGCGCTGGCCGAAATCGGCGCGCACGCCGGCCGGCTCGTGGAAACGACCAACGCCCTCGGTCCGCACCCGATCGGTCGCCTCGGGCTGGCCATGGAGGCGCTCCTGCACGACTTCGCCCACCGATCGGAACCTCCGGAAGCCGCCCATGTCCGCACCCTTCACCAGGCCGCCGAGCTCATCGCCCGCCTGCTCGAACCCTCGCAGATCAATCGCGTGCAACACCTCCCGCATCCCAAGGTGCTGGCCGTGGACGATGATCTCGACCTGCTGCAGACCTTACGGGCGACCTTGGAGCTCGCCCAGCTCCCGACCACGGCCTGCGCCGATGGCCACGCGGCCCAGGCGCTGATCGCCTCAAACGACTTCGATCTCCTGCTCCTCGACGTGAGCCTGCCCGGCATGGATGGCCCCGCGCTGTGCGGGCAGATTCGCGAGAACGACCGCTACCGGAAGACGCCGGTGATTTTCCTCACCGTCGCGGATACTCTGGACCACCGGGCCCAGGCCAGCCTGAGTGGCGGCAATGATTTTCTGCCAAAGCCGTTCAATACGGCCGAGTTGGCGGTGAAGGCTGAGACCTGGATCTGGAAAAATCGCTTCGGCCTGCTCTAGGCAAACAGCCAAAGCGGGTTCGCCAGCGCAAATTATCGTTGAGGCGGGTCAGGATTTCCTGTACGCCCGCCGAGAACTCAACGGTTACCCACTTCCAGCCCATGCTTCATCCCGTCCTTCAGAAGCCCCTCGCTCTTTC
>JBBQYR010000150.1:0-11202 GCA_038208565.1 Chthoniobacterales bacterium | reverse complement strand
AAAAGGCGTCGTAGTCCTGCACGCGGGTCGGCCAGACGGCCATGAGCACGTCGCCCACCGGCACGAACTGCACGCCGAGGCTGTTCTCCCAAGGCTCTCCGGCGCGTGGCCCAAGGCGCTTCACGAAACGCGCGGGCAGGAAGGTCTGCTCACCGGGCTGCACTTTGCCGCTGACCTCGATGTTCTTGAAACCGGCCATGCGCAGTTCGTAGCGGACCGGGCCGGGCTCGAGGTCTTCGAAATGCTGCGGCGTTTTCCCGAGTTCGCGCGGGCCCTGCCAGATGCTCGCGCCGCCCGGTGCGCTGGTGATTTTCACGCTGCCGCCGAGGAACTCGAACGCCGCCTCGACGGGCGCATCGGCCGCCGCGCGGACGGTGCGGCGCTGGTCGGGCCACGTGCGGTGTTTGGCGATGAGTTCGTGCTCGCCCTCGGGTGCTTTCAACTCCAGAGGCGCGATGCCGGCACGCTGGCCATTGAGAAAAATCTCCGCGCCCGGTGGCTGGCTTTTCACAGCGATCATGCCGGAGGCAAACTCGACGTCGCTCGTCGTGACCTCGTCGCGCCGAATCTCCAGAGCTTCACTACGCGAGCGACCGTCGAGCTTCACGAGGAGCTGATACTGCCCGGTCGGCAGCTCGCCGATCGTCGCGGGCGTGGTGCCGCCTTTGATCAGTCCCTCGCCCTGCCGCAGTTCATAGCTCGCGCCGGTCGGGCGCGATTCGATCTGCGCCGAGCCACGCGAACGCCGCAGCGGCGGCGCCTGAATGCGCTTGGTCTGATCCGCTTCGACTTCGATCTGCATTTCTTCGGGCTCGAAGCCGGCGAGCATGACCCGCGCGCGATGCCGCCCGGGTTTGAGTTCCGTGAATTCCGCCGGGCTTGGCCGCACCTTGTCAGCCACCACGACCATCGCGCCGGGCGGATCGGTCTCCATCCGCACCCCGCCGCGGGCCTGATGCTGCCGCATCGCGACCGAGCCGCCGCAGGCCAGCAGCGCGAGCACGGCGAGCCCGGCAATCATCGGCCTGCGCCGCCGGTTTCTGTCGTTGATCGCTTTGCCATCGCGCAAGCGCAGCAGGTCGTCGTGCATCTCCGCCGCGCTGGCGTAGCGCTGCGCAGGATCGCTGGCGCAGGCGCGCAGCAGCACGTCGTTCAGGCGCATGAGCGTGGCTTTGTCGGGTAGATCGGCGAGGCCGGAATTCACCGCCGGAAAATCCATGCGGTCCTTCCCCATCGCCATTTCGTAAAGCACCTTGCCGAGGCTGTAGATGTCCGCCTGCGCCGTGCCGGGGCCTTCCGGCGGCACGTAACCCTCGGTGCCGACATACGAATCCTGTCCGGTCACCGCGACGAGGCCGATGTCCGCGACCTTCGGCACGCCGCCGACAAAGATGATGTTCGCCGGCTTGATATCGCGATGCACGAGCCCCTGCCGATGCAGCGCGCCGAGCGCCGAGGTGAGCGACAGACCGATGGTGATGCACTCATCAGCCAAAAGCCGCGCGCGCCGCGTGAGCTCGGCCTTGATCGTCTTCGGCACGTAATTCGCCGGGTCGATCGTGCCGTGGCCGAGATGGTCGTCGGCCAGTTCCATGACGTAGTAAAAAAAGCCGCCCGCGTCGTCGCGCCCGACGTGCAGGATATCCACGAAGCCCGGATCGTCGCGCGAGATCGGCTCGAATTTCGCCATGCCCTCGAACTCGCGCTGAAACGCCTTGTCGCTCTCGAAGTTCCGCCGGTCCACGATCTTCACCGCACGCCACGTGCCGGTAAGGCTGCGCGCCAGCCAGATCTCGCCGTAGGAACCACGCCCGATGCTCCGCACCATTTCGTGGTTTGGAACGTGCGGCGCCTGGCGGGTTTCGGCAGTGGACGGCATCTCGCGGGCGAGTGTATCGCCAACCCGCGCAGGGCGCTAGCGCTCCTTCTCCAGCCCGGTGATTTCCCGTTTGAGCTGCGCGGAAAGGCGGTGCTTCACGAGGTAAACCTGCGCGATGTTCACGCCGAGGCTCGTCGCGGTTTTCGCGGCTGACCAGTGCTTCACGATCAAGCAGTCAAAGATCTGGTAATGTTTCGCGTCCACCTTGCGTTTCAGCCGTTCCAGCGCGTTTTGCAGCAAATGCCGCTGCCACTCGGCTTCCCACGTCGCGTCGATGTCGAAGCCGTCCGGGATGCGATCGATAGTCGCGGTGCCGCGCGTGCCGCTCCGGGTGCGGGCGTGTTGCAGAGTCGCGGGCGCGCGCTTGCGAAACTGATCTGCGATCCGCCAGCGCGTGATGTGCAGCAGCCAGCCGCGGAAGGAGCCCGCCTCGCGTTCGTAGCGCGTGATGTTCTTGGCCACGGTGATGACCGTCTCCTGCACCACGTCCTGCGCCTCGGCATCGGTCAGGCCGGCCTTGCGCGCGACGCCGTAGATGAGCCGCCAATACGTTTCAAAAAATTCCTGCCAGTGCTGCTGGTCCTGCCAGTTGGTCAGCCGCTCGACGAGGCTCTGCCGCGTGGCGAGCAAGCGCGGTCCGCCGGAAGCGGTCGTCGGGTGTTTCATGGCGTCGACGCTAGCAAAACCGGGCGCACGCGTCCCGCGGGAAAACTTTTTTCGCGATTCCTGAAAGATCGTCGCGCACGCCGCCGTATTCCCCGCACAGACCCAACACACCCATGAAACCTCGCTCCATCCTCGCCGCGCTGCTCGCCGTGGCGTTCACCTCCTTCGCCTTTGCCGGCCAAGACACCGTTCGCCTCGAAGCGGCGCGCACCCTTCAGCCGACCTCCACTTTCGAACTGCGCTTCGACACCGAGATGATCCCCGCGGAACAGGTCGGCCAGCCCGCCGCGATATCGCCGGTGATCTTTCGTCCCGCGCTGAAAGGTAGCTTCGTCTGGCTCAGTCGGCGGAGTGGCACCTTCAAACCCGAGGAACCGCTCGCGTTGAGCACGACCTACAGCCTCGCGCTCGCGCCGGGCTTGAAGAAGGCGAACGGCGAGCCGCTCGACGCCGACTTTCGCGAGACCGTGCAGACGCCGCCGATGCAGATGAAGGGCTGGAATTCTCCCGGCTGGCGCGGCGAATACGACGCTTCGGCGGAGCCGCGCTTCGCGCTGCTTTTCAACGTGAACCTCGAGCCCGACGTGGCTGGTCAATTCTGCAAATACGTGAATGCCAAGGGCGAGGAAGTGCCGGCGCGGGTCACGCGGGCCGACATGAAGAATCACCCCGAACAGTTTTTCCCGGTGTGGCGGAGCAACGACCACTCACTGCGCACCTGGACGGATCGTTTCTACGAAAACTCCCAGCCTGCGACGGGCCTCGAAGCGCGCCTGGCGGTGACCGCGGGCGGCAATCATCTGTGGGTCGAGCCGGTGCAATCGTTGCCCGCGGGCGAGGGCTGGCAGCTTGTCGTCGCCGCCGGTTTGCCCGCGAGCGACGCCGGGCTGCGCCTGCTGAATCCAGTGGAGATCAGGATCGGCACGATCCGCCCGTTTGAGGTCGCGAGCGCCGAGGCGACGAACTACATCGATACCGGTCGCCGGCTGAGCCTCTGGTTTTCCAAGAACCTCGCGACTGAAGTGACGGTCGCGAATCTCGCGCGCTGGGTGCGCGTCGAGCCGGAGCCGAAGAAGGGCAAAGTCGATCTCAGCCAGCGCGGCGCGGTCTTCACCGGCGACTTCGAGATCGGGCGCGACTACAGGCTCGTGGTCGATGCGGGCTTGCCGTCCGCCGATCCGTTCGTTTTCACGCAGGGCTTCAGCAAGGTTGTGCGGTTCGAGCAGGTGCCGCCGCGCGTCTATTTTGAGGAGTTCGCGACGCATCAGCTCAGCACCGGCGGGCGCAAGTTTCATCTGCTCTCCGTGAACGTCCCGAAGATCCGCGTGAGCGCGCGCCTCTTCACGCCCGACACCGCGCCGGTCGCCCTGAGCGAGTGGGACGCGTACGAAAATCCACCGCGCCAGGAGAATCAGCGCAATAACGACGAACCCTTCGGAAAGATCGCGCTCGATCAACTCCCCGGCCAAAACGTGTGGCAGAAGGAGTTCGCGGTTGGAGGGGCCACGGATGAAAAGCAGGAACTCGCGCTGAACTGGAACGAGATCCTCGGCAAAAACAAAACCGGCGTGGTGCTGCTCACCGCCGAGCAAGTCGGCGGGCCCGCGAAACCCGGCGCGCGGCCTGGAGCGCAGACGATCGTGCAAGTCACCGACCTCGGCGTCGTCTGGAAGCAATCGAAGAACGAAGTCTTCGCGCACCTCTTCTCGCTCGGTGGCGGCAAGGCGGCGGCGGGTGCGAAGCTCAGCCTGCTCGACGCGCAGAACAACGTCCTCGAATCCACCACCGCAGACGCGGCGGGCGTGGCGCGATTGAAGATGGTCCCCGACGCGAAATGGCTCCTCGCGGAGAACGGCGGCGACCTGCATCTCGTCGAATTCCGCAACCGCTCGGAATCACTTTCGCTGCGGCGCCTCGGCATCCGCGAGGTGGATTTCGAGAACGACGAAAGTGACACCGACGATTCTCGTCAGGCGTTGCTCTTCACCGAGCGGCCCGTCTACAAACCGGGAGAGACCGTGCATGTGAAAGGCATCCTGCGCGATTGGCGCGACGGACACGCCCGCATCCCGGCGGGTGCGAAGGCGACGCTGCACGCGCTCGACCCGCAGGATCGCAGCATCCTCAAGCGGACGATCACCCTCTCGGACGCGGGTTCATTCACCGAGGACATCAAACTCCCGAGCAGCGGCCTCGGCACCTACATCATCCGACTGGCGATGGAGGAAGACGGCCCGGGCGCGGCGAATCTCGCCGTGCAGGAAATCGAAGTGCAGGAGTTCACGCCGAACGCCTTCGAGATCAAAATCGCGCCGGCACCGCGCGCCGTGGGTGGCCCGCAGATCGATCTGCCCGTCACCGCGCAATACTACATGGGCAAGGCGCTCTCGCAGGCGCAGCTCACCTGGTCGCTGGATGCGAACGAGGAAGGTTTCGCGCCCGCTGGTTTCGCCGGGTTCGATTTCTGCAATGCGATCCGCGACTACGAGCTAAACGAACGTCTCGACCGGTCCGCGCATTTCTCCGAGCAGGGCAAGGTGGACCTCGATGCGCAGGGCGCGGCTCGCGTGACGACGGCCATCCCGCCCAATGCGAAAGCGCCGCAGCCGCGATCCGCGCATCTGCTCTGCGAGATCACTGATCTCAACCAGCAGACCGTCTCGCAATCCGCGGACTTCACGATTCACAGTTCGGATTTTTACCTCGGCCTCCGGCGTCCGCGCGGCGTCGTGCATGAGCGGGAAAAACTCCCGGTCGATCTGATCGCCGTGCGCACCGACGGCACGCCGATGCCCGATCCCGTCGAAGCCACGGTGCGGCTCACGCGAGTCGAGTGGCAGAACAATCGCGTCGAGACCGCCGGTGGTGCGGTGGAGTATCGCCATGAAGCGCGATTCGAACTCGTCAGCCAGGCCGCCATCCGGACGCAACTGGTCAGCAAAACAGCAGGGAAATGGACGCTCGCCGCGGGAAGCCAAAGCGTGCCGCTCGTCGTTGGAAAACCCGGTCAGTATTTGCTCGAAGCGGTGAGCAAGGACTCCGCGGGCCGCGAGGTCATCACGTCCACCGCCTTCAATGTCTATGGCGAGGGCGCGACGGAATGGAGCTACCGCAACCAGTATCAAATCGAGCTCGTGGCCGATAAAGAGGAGTATCTCAGCGGGCAGACGGCGAAGATCCTCGTGAAGACGCCGATCGCTGGCGAGGCATTGGTCACGATCGAGCGCGACCACGTGGTGCGGTCGTTCGTCACCCATCTCCGCGGCAATGCGCCGACCGTGGAGGTGCCGGTGGAAGACGCGGATGCGCCGAACGTTTTCGTTTCCGTGATGATGCTGCGCGGCGCAGCCGACAGCCCGCGCAAATACAAGGCGCCGGAATATCGTGTGGGTTATTGCAAGCTGAAGGTCGCGCGACCGGACGCGAAGCTGACCGTCTATGTGCAGCCGAGCCAGCCGAGCTTTCGTCCGGGCGATGAAGTGCAGGTCAGCGCGCAGGTGCTTGATTTCAAGGGGCGTCCCGTGGCCAATGCCGAGGTCACCCTTTACGCCGTGGATGAGGGCGTGCTCAGCCTGATGGGCTACGAAACGCCCGATCCGCTGACCTTCTTCAACCAGGAGCGCGTACTCGCCGTGACGACCGGCCTGACGCTGCCGACGCTGCTTTCCGAAGACCCGGAGGGCCGCGGGTTTGCGAACAAGGGTTACCTCGTCGGTGGCGGCGGTGAGGAAGCGGCAGATGCGATGCGGAAGAACTTCATCGCCTGCGCGCTGTGGAATGGTTCGCTGCGCACCGATGACGAGGGGCGCGTGACGGCGAAGTTCATCGCGCCGGACAGCCTGACGCGCTATCGCGTGATGGCTGTGGTGCAGACGGAGCGCGATCAATTCGGGAACGCGGAGTCAGCTTTCGAGATCAATAAACCCGTGATGCTCGAGCCCGCGTTGCCGCGCTTCGCCAATGTCGGCGACAAGATCGTGCTGCGTGCGGTGCTGCACAATATGACCGACGTGGATGGCGACGTGGATGTCCGGCTGGAACTCGACGCCACGGCTTCCGCTCCGGAAACGAAGCGTCGCATCGCCCTCCCGGCACGAGGCTCGGTCGCCGTGGATTTTCCTGTCGAGTTCAAGGAAGTCGGCAAGGCGATGTGGAAGTGGACCGCGCAGTTTGCGGGCGGCGAGGTGGCGTATCGCGATGCGGTGCAGACGACGCTGAACGTCGGCTATCCCGTTCCGCTGCGCCGCGAGCTGCGCACCAGCATGACGCGCGCTGCGGAGGTGGACCTCCTCGCGGGCGCGAATCCCGAACTGCTCGATGGCACCGGCGTCGTCCGCGTGAGCGTCACGAACTCGCGGATCATCGAGCTCCGCGAATCGCTCGAACAACTGCTGCATTATCCCTACGGCTGCGTGGAGCAGACGACCTCAAGCACGCTGCCGTGGATCTCGATGCGCGATTTCCGCGGCGTGATTCCGTCGCTGAATCGGAGTGACGAGGAAGTCGCCGACGCCGTGAATCGCGGGGTCAATCGCCTGCTGTCGATGCAGACCAGTTCGGGCGGGTTGTCGTACTGGCCCGGCGGAAACCAGCCGCTTTTCTGGGGTAGTGCCTATGGCGGCTTTGGGCTGGCGATGGCGCAGCGGGCGGGCTTTGAGGTGCCAGTGGAACCGTTCGAGCGGCTCTGCAAATATCTCAGCGCCCAGCTCCGCAGTGCGAGCGGTGAGGGCTTCGATCTGCACTATCAAGGCGGCGGGCCGTCGGATCGTTGCCTCGCGCTCTACACGCTCGCCCTGGCGAAGCGCGCCGAGCCCGCGTATCACGAACTGCTCTTCAAGAAGCGCGACCAACTGAGCGCCGAGAACCGCGCTTTGCTCGCGCTGGCGATCGTGGAGAGCGAAGGCCCCGCAGAGATGGTCGCGGAGCTTTTGAACCCGCGTCAAGAGGGCAAGCTGCCGGAGAATGATTCGTTTTGGTCGATGTCGCGCGACTCCGCGATGCGGCTGCTGGCGTGGTGCCGACACCAGCCCGAGTCGCCTGCCGTGGCCAAGCTCGTGACCGAGCTGATGGGCCGTCGCGTGGGCGGGCACTGGAGCACGACGCAGGGCAACTGCTGGTCGCTGCTCGCGCTCGGCGACTACTTCCGTCGGGTGGAAAAACCCGATGGCGAAATCGCGGGCGCGCTCACCTGGCAGCGCGAGCAGCAGTCGTTTGCCCTCAATGACGAGAACCCGATGAAACTGCTCGATTTCACCTTGGGCAAAGACGCTGCGGGCCAGCCGATGAAGCTTTCCAATCCGGGAAAGAAGCAGCTCTTCACCGAGGTGATGATCGAGGCACGGCCGAAGACGATCCAGCAGCCGCAGCAGGATCAGGGTTACGGGATTCGCCGGAACTACGCCAAGGTCGAGGACGACGGGAGCCTGAGCGAGCTGAAGGATCTGCGCGTCGGTGATCGTGTGCTGGTCACGCTCCACGTCGATGTGCGGCGCCCGGCGCAATATCTCGCGGTGGACGATCCGTTGCCGGCGATTTTCGAGGCGATCAATCCTGCCTTCAAATCACAGGAAACCCGCGCGGGCGAAGTGCTTGGACGTGACTGGCTCAGTGATCACCACGAGCTGCGCGAAGACCGTGCGCTCTTTTTCGCCGACCGCATTTATCCCGGCCAATACACGATCCGCTATCTCGCGCGAGTCCGCGCCGCGGGCACGGCGACCGCGCCGTCAGCGAAGATCGAGGAGATGTATCACCCCGAGCGCTTCGGGCTCACCGAGACGCTGCAACTGACGAGCCTCCCGCTGAAATGAGTGCGCTTGGAAAAATGCCGCACGGTTTTCGGAGGTGGATGGGGAACCCGCGGCGCGTCGCCTGGGGAGGGGCGCGCGCCGCGGGATTGGTGGTGCTGGCGGTGTGGCTGGGTTTGAAGCTGGTGCCGCTGCCGGAGGCGTTGCTTCGTCCCGCGCCGCAGAGTTTGGAACTGACTGACCGCCACGGCGAAGCGCTCCGCGAGTTGCGCGTGGGCGGTCGCTTCGCGCAGCACTCGCGCCTCGAAGAGGTGCCCGACAATCTCGTGCGTGCGGTGCTCGCGGCGGAGGACAAGCGCTTCTTCGAGCATCGCGGCGTGGATCTGCTGGCGCTGAGTCGCGCCGTTTTCGGCAACGTGCGTCATGGCCGCGTCACGTCGGGTGCGTCGACGATCACGCAGCAACTTGTAAAGATCAGCGATCCGCGGCCGCGCACGTTTTCCGCGAAGATCGTGGAAGCGGCACGGGCACTGCGGCTGGAGCAGTTGTGGACGAAGGAGGAGATCCTCGAGGCGTATTTGAATCGGATCGACTTCGGGAATCTGAACGTCGGTATCGCGGCGGCGGCGGACTTCTATTTTGGCAAACTGCCCGCTGACATGAGCGATGCGGAAGCGGCGTTTCTTGCGGGATTGCCGAAAAATCCCAACCGGCTGAACCCGCATCAACGTCTCGCCGCGGCCAAACGTCGGCAGGAAACCGTGCTGCGGCGGATGGAGGCGAACGGCTGGCTTTCCGCCGAGATGTCGAAGCTCGCCTCGCAGGAGGAATTGCGTCTGCGCTCCCGGCAGCGGGCTTTTCGCGCGCCACATTTTGTCGATCTCGCGTTGCAAGAACTTCCCAGTCACGAGTTGGCGTCGGTGCGGACGACGCTCGATTTGAATCTGAACCGTTTTGCTGAGGAAGTGGTTCGTGAGCGGCTGGCGAAACTGCAGGGGAAAAATGTCGGTGACGCTGCGGTGGTGGTGCTCGACAACCGCACAGGCGAAGTTCTTGCGCTCGTCGGCTCGGGCGACTATTTCGCGCCCGGCACAGGACAGGTGAATGGCGCGGTGGCGCGGCGCTCCGCAGGTTCGACGTTCAAGC
Source organism: Chthoniobacterales bacterium (assembly GCA_038208565.1). Classification (GTDB taxonomy): domain Bacteria; phylum Verrucomicrobiota; class Verrucomicrobiia; order Chthoniobacterales; family Chthoniobacteraceae; genus Chthoniobacter. The sequence continues at coordinate 1,764 of JBBQYR010000150.1, read as the reverse complement.
CTTTCACCTATTTGCTGGCGCTGGAGCGTGGCGCGACGCCGGCGACGGTCGTGGCCGATGTGCCGACTTCCTTCGACACGGCGACCGGTTTTTATCGACCGGAAAACTACAGCAAGCAGTGCTCGGGTCCGATGCGCTACCGGCCGGCGCTGGCCAATTCACTGAACATCCCGGCGGTGCGGGTGCTCTCGTCGGTCGGCGGGTCGCCGGTGCTGCGGGAACGATTGCAGAGCTGGGGAATGACGACGCTGGAGAAGACGCCGGAGGTTTATGGCCTCGGTTTGACGATCGGGAATGCGGAGACGCGTCTGCTCGAACTGGCCAATGCCTACGCAACTCTGGCGCGCCTCGGTGATTGGAAGCCCTATCGGCTCTGGCTCGCGCCTGGAGTCAGCCCGCGTGAGCACGGAGCGGTGAGTCCGAGCGCGGAGACGCGCGATGCGGCGTGGCTGATTGCGGATATGCTCAGTGATCCGGCGGCGCGGGCGCAGGCGTTTGGGCTGCAATCGCCGCTGCGCTTTGATTTTCCGGTGGCGTGCAAGACGGGCACGAGCACGGACTTTCGCGACAACTGGGCGATGGCTTACACGCCGGAGTTCACGGTGGGCGTGTGGGTGGGGAACTTCGACGGTTCTCCGATGCACGAGGTTTCCGGGGTGACCGGTGCGGCGCCAATCATGCACGCGGTGATGGATCACCTGCACGCGCGATTCGGGACGACGTGGTTTCCGCAACCGGCGAACATCGTGGAGCGCGCGGTGCATCCGTTGACGGGAAAATTAGTCGGTGCGGCGCACCCGGGTGCGGTGCGGGAGAAGTTTTTGCGGAATCATCTGCCGCCGACGGAATCAGCGGCGGATTACGATTCGGCCGGACGGGTGGTGCTCGGCGCGGAATATCGCGAATGGGCGGACAGCGCGGAGAATCTGCTCGCGGGACGGGTGATCTGTGAGGATCGCTCGCAGACACTCCGGCTGGTCGCGCCGCGTCCGGGGACGACCTTCCTCATCGATCCAGACCTGCCATCGAGTCGTCGTGTTGCGGTGCAGGCGAGCGGCGTGGAGGCGCCGGTATGGGAGAGCCAGTCGATGCGTTTCGAGGCAAGTGCGGGGCGCACTTTTGCGCTGCTGACCGAAGGCGAGCACCGCATCGTCGTGCGCGACCCGGCGACGGGCCGGCGCGCGGAGACGTGGATTCGCGTGAAGTCTCTCTAGCGAGGCTAGAGGAAGGTGACCTTTTTCACACCCGCCGCCTGAATCGCCGCGACGACCTGCACGAGCCGTTCGTGAGGGGTGCTCGGAACCGGGCGAATCAGCACGGGGTCTTTGTCGCCGAATTGTTGGAGGATCAACTCGAAGCGACCGCGCAGGGACGCGAGGTTGGTATCGCTCGGCTGTCCGAGGACTTCATTGTTGAAGACCACGCTGCCGTCAGTGCCGATCTCGACCATGGCGACGGTCGGCTCGGCTTTGCCGTGCTGCCCGGGAAGGAAAACTTGAAGTTCCCGCGTAGCGTCGGCGCCGATGATCGCCATGAAGAACAGCATCAGGACGAAGACGACATCGACCATGGGGGCGATCTGAAAGCCGAGATTGCCGTCGGCGGCATCGAGGTTGGCAGCCATGGGGGGACTGGTTCTGGGGAGGTGAGTTTAGCTAAACGTGAGATTTTTGATGCCTGCGGCGGCGCAGGCGTTGAGCACGTCGATGATGCGCTCGTGCTTGGTCTCGGAATTGGGCCGGATGATGACCGGGTCTTCACCCC
>JBBQYR010000149.1:0-11330 GCA_038208565.1 Chthoniobacterales bacterium | reverse complement strand
CGCCGAACGTCTCGCTCTACAGCCATCCGCCGCTCAACAATCCCACCGATCCCGAGCACGCCGCGAACCACAACTGGGATTCGCACGGCTGGGGCATGGTCGTCGACATGAATTCCTGCACCGGTTGCTCCGCGTGCATGGTGGCCTGCCAGGCGGAGAACAACATCCCGATCGTCGGCAAGGAGCAGGTCGCGAATGGCCGTGAGATGCATTGGATTCGCACCGATCGTTATTTCGCCAGCGTGGACGAAAACGATCCCGATCCGGAGCTGATTTCGCAACCGATGATGTGCCAGCACTGCGAGAATGCGCCGTGCGAAACCGTCTGCCCGGTCAACGCCACGGTCCACAGCGAGGACGGCCTGAATGTGATGGCTTACAACCGCTGCATCGGCACGCGCTACTGCGCGAACAACTGCCCGTTCAAGGTGCGCCGGTTCAACTTCTTCGATTACAACCAGCGAAAGATCGAGGACGGCGGGCTCTACAAGTGGAACCTCATCTCGCCGAAAGGCACCGAGGACACGATCAAGCTCTCGAAGAATCCGAACGTCACCGTGCGTATGCGCGGCGTCATGGAAAAATGCACCTTTTGCGTGCAGCGCATTCAGGAAGCGAAGATCGGGGCGAAGGTCGCGGGCCGCGATTCGGCCAACACGCGGATCCCGACCGACGCGTTCACCTCGGCCTGCGCGCAGGTTTGCCCGGCGGGAGCGATCACCTTCGGCGACATCAAGAATCCTGAGAGCGCCGTGTCCAAGCTGCGCGAAAGCGAGCGCGGTTACCGTCTCTTCGAGTATCTCGATATCAAATCCCGCGTCACTTACCTGGCGCGCATCCGCAACCCCAATCCGAAGATGCCCGGCGCGGAAAAAGTCGGCGCAGCGATGAAATCCCAACACGCGCATGGCCCCGGTCATGACGCCAAAGCCGGAGCGCATCACTAATGGCTGAATCTACCGTCACACTCGAAACCCCGCCGGAACTCGAACGCCCGGCGCTGGTTGATCACAAACGCTCGATTGGCTGGATCACCGACAAGGTATCGGTCATCGTCGAAGCGCCCACGCCGCTCTGGTGGTGGGTGGCGTTTTTGCCCTGCTCGGTGATCGCGCTGATCGGGCTGTTTTGCATCGGATACCAGATCTCGAATGGCGTGGGCGTCTGGGGCGAAAACAAGACGGTCGGTTGGGCGTGGGATATCACGAACTTCGTTTTCTGGATCGGTATCGGCCACGCCGGCACGCTCATCTCGGCGATCCTGTTCCTCACGCGCCAGAAGTGGCGCACGTCGATCAACCGCGCCGCCGAGGCGATGACGATCTTCGCGGTCATTTGCGCCGGTATTTTCCCGGGCATCCACGTCGGTCGCGTGTGGATGGCGTGGTTCCTCGCGCCGGTGCCGAATGCGAACGGTATCTGGCCGAACTTCCGTTCGCCGCTGCTTTGGGACGTGTTTGCGGTCTCGACCTACTTCACGGTGTCTCTGCTTTTCTGGTACACCGGCCTCGTGCCGGATCTCGCGATGCTGCGCGATCGGGCGAAGTCCCGGGTGAAGAAATTCATCTACGGCATCTTCGCTCTCGGCTGGCGCGGCTCGAACCGCCAGTGGCGACACTACGAAATGGCCTACCTGCTTCTCGCAGGCCTTTCGACGCCGCTCGTGCTTTCCGTGCACTCGGTCGTGTCCTTCGACTTCGCGACTTCCATCCTGCCCGGCTGGCACACGACGATCTTCCCGCCCTACTTCGTGGCGGGCGCGATCTTCGGCGGCTTCGCGATGGTCCTGACGATCCTCCTCCCGTCGCGCCTGCTGTATCCGCAGCTCGGCGATCTGATGACCCGCAGCCATGTGGACAAGATGGCGAAGATCATCCTGCTGACCGGCTCGATCGTCGGTTACGCCTACCTCATGGAGCTTTTCATCGCCTGGTATGGCGCGAATCAATACGAAAAGTTCACCTTCTTCCAGGCCCGCATGGGCATCGACAACCCCGGCTGGTACGCGTGGGCGTATTACGTGATGATGTTCTGCAACGTCATTTCGCCGCAGCTCTTCTGGATCAAGTCGATGCGGACGAACTACATCGCAGTCTTCATCGTCTGCATGTTCGTCAACGTCGGCATGTGGTTCGAGCGCTTCGTGATCATCGTCACCTCGCTCGCCCAGGATTTCCTGCCCTCCTCGTGGCGGCATTATTCGCCGTCGATCACCGAGGTTGGGACGTTCGTCGGCACGTTCGGTATCTTCCTTTCTCTCTTCCTGCTCTTCATGCGTTTCCTCCCGATGGTTTGCGCCTTCGAGGTGAAAGCGATCACGCCGGAAGCGGATCCACATCGTCTCCCCGGCAAGGAGGGGCACCACTAAAATGGCTGAATATCGCAAAGTCTATGGCTTGGGCGCCGAGTTCGACAGCGCCGCTTCGCTCATGCAAGCCGCTGAGAAAATCCGCGACGCCGGTTTCTCGAAGTGGGACGTGCATTCGCCGTTCCCGGTCCACGGCATGGACAAGGCAATGGGCCTCGGCAAATCATGGTTGAGCGCGCCGGTTTTCGTCGGCGGTGCGGTGGGTGCGGTCACCGGTCTGCTCCTGACCTGCATTCCATCGTTTGGAATTTATCCGCTGATCGTGAATGGAAAACCGTACGACTGGCGCACGTTGCCGGCGTTTTTCCCAATCATCTTCGAGCTCACGATTCTATTCTCGGCGTTCACGATCATCGGCACGCTGCTCGTCATGAACCAGCTCCCCAAGTGGTATCATCCGGTCTTCAACTGGGAGCGGTTTTCGCGCGTCAGCGACGACGGTTTCTTCCTCGTGGTCGAAGCGCGTGACCCGAAATTCTCCGAGACCAAGACCCGCGCTTTGCTCGAGGAAATCGGCGGCACCCACGTCACACTCATCCACGACTGATCATGCTGCGCTTCTTTTTCATCGCCTTCATTCTCGGTGGGATTTCGATCCTCGCGCTGGCCGGTTTCCGTGGCTCGAAAAGCCCGCTGCCGCCGATCGAGATTTTCCCGGACATGGATCATCAGCCGAAGTTCCAGCCGCAGCATCCGAGCGGATTTTTCGCCGACGGTCGTGCTGCACGGAAGCCGATCGAGGGCACGGTGCCGCTCGGCTACACGCTGCCTGGTTCGTATTTCCAAGCGGGCGCGAAAAACGCGACCCTCCAGCCGAGCGGATTCACTAATCTGCCCGATTACTTCAACACCGGCCGGATCGGTGAATTCTACGGCGACGGTTTTCCGCTCGATGTATCCGAGGACCTGATCACCCGCGGCCAGCAGCGCTACGACATCAATTGCGCGATCTGCCACGGCAAAGGCGGCATGGGCAACGGCGTCGTCGGCCAGTATGGCGTCGCGGCGATTGCCAACCTCTTGGACGACCGGATCAAACAGCAGCCCGACGGCCAGATCTACAACACCATCACGCACGGCAAAAACACCATGGGCGCTTATGGCCCAAACATCGCCGTCGAAGATCGCTGGGCGATCGTCGCCTACGTCCGCGCGCTCCAAAAGAGCCAGTCGCTGCCCGTCGCGCAACTCTCGGAAGCCCGCCGCCAGGAACTCGAAGCCAAACCATGAGCGACCACTCTCACGCCACTCCGCCCGCGGCGGAGACCTTTGACATTAAAAAGGCCGGCGCCCTGCCGTCCATTTTACTCGGCGCGGGCGTCGTCGGGATCGTCTGCAGCCTGATCGGTTTCTTCGTCTCGCGGACGCAGTTCGCGCATTCCTGGCTCTTCGGTTTCAGTTACTTCTTCACGATCTGCGTGGGTGCGCTGTTTTGGACGTGCCTGCATCACGCGACCGACGCCGAGTGGTCGGTCGTGGTCCGGCGGCAGATGGAAAACGTGGCCAAACTGCTGCTCTACTTCGCGCTGTTTTTCATCCCGCTGCTCGCCTGTCAGCCTCTCCTTTGGAAATGGTGGAACATCGCGCCCGGCCACGATGTGTTGCTCGATGCCAAGTCCGGCTATCTCAACCATCCGTTCTTCTACGTCCGCGCGGTTTTCTATTTCGTGATGCTGGCGTGGGTCGCGTTCTCGCTCTGGAAGCGCTCGACCACCCAGGATTCCGACGGCGCGGCCAAACATACCGTCGTGATGCGCAAATTCGGCATCGGCGGCATCCCCGCTCTCGCCGTCTGCCTCACTTTCGCCGCGGTCGATTGGCTGATGGCGATGAACCACCACTGGTTTTCGACGATGTGGGGCGTTTACATTTTCGCCGGTGCGGCGGGCAGCTCGATGTCGCTCCTCGTGCTCATCATCACCGCGCTCAAAAAGCAGGGTTACCTCTCGGTGGTGAACGACGAGCACTACCACATCATGGGCAAGTTCATGTTGGCCTTCACGGTGTTCTGGGCCTACATCGGCTACTCGCAGTACATGCTCATTTGGTATGCGAACATCCCGGAAGAGACGATCTACTTCCGCCTGCGCAACACCGAGAGCTGGTGGTACTTCTCGCAGTTCCTCGTCATCGGCCGCTTCTTCCTGCCGTTCCCGGTCCTGCTCTTCCAATTCACCAAGAAGACCAAGCTGATCAATGGTGTCGCGATCTGGATTTTGCTCATGCAACTCCTCGACCTCTACGTCGTCGTGTTGCCGAATCTGCACCGCACGGGCGTGTCGTTTAGCTGGCAGGATCTGACTGCGCTCATCGGCATCGGCGGCATTCTCGGCTGGCTCTGGTTCCGCCACGTCGTTCAGTCCAACCTTTTCCCGACGCGCGATCCGCGCCTCGCCGGTTCGCTCAAACTTACCAACTGATATGGCGTCCGACTCTCCTCGCACGGTCAATGGATCCCTGGTTTTTCTCGGCAGTTTTGCCGCCTTCTGGGTGGTCGCTTTCGCGGCCATCGGCCTGCTCGCGTTGAATCGCCCGAAAGTGGACGAGATCGAGGCGAAACGCGCCGGGCAACGCATCGCCACCCGCGAGAAACTGGACGCGGAAACGCTGGCGAAGATGCAGAGCGTGGGTTGGGTGGATAAGGCCAAAGGCATCGTCCATCTTCCGGTCAGCGAAGTGGCGCCCATCGTCGTGGCCGAGTTGAAGGCGAAAAAGCCCGCGCCTTCGCAGATCAAGGTCGATGCGCCGCTGCCGATGCCCCCGCCCTACGATCCGAATGCCGCGGAACCCGCCCCGCTGGCACTCTCTTCGTCTCCACAAGGTGCGGACACCGTTCGTTTCACCGCTCCTGCGACGCCCGAGCCGGCTGCCGTTTCGGCACCTGCTCCCGCCGCCCCGGCCCCGGCGGCAGCACCCGCGCCAAGCCCCAACCCCGGCCCTGCTTTGCCCGTCCCGAATACGCCGCTTCCAAGTCCCGCACCCGCACCCGCACCCGCACCGGCGACGCCACCCGCACCGCCTGCGCCAAGCCCTGCGCCCGCGGCTCCAGCGCCTCCCGCCGCGCCCGCTCCTGCCCCAGCCGCTCCGGCTCCCGCAACTCCGACTGACAATCCCGCGCCCGCCCAATGACCGCCGCTGCCACCGCTCCCACTCCGACGACGACCGCCGCCCGTTCGGTCGATTATCCCGCGGCCGAGCGCGCCGCCATCGACGCCTCCACGCGCGGCCCGGTCCTCTTCTTTTTTAGCAACGCAATGCTCTGGCTGGCCTTGGCAACGGTGCTCGGCCTGATCGCTTCGATCCAACTGCACAGCCCGACCTTTTTAGCCGACATTCCGTGGCTGACCTACGGCCGCATTTGGCCCGCCTATACCAATGTCCTCAGCTTTGGCTGGGCCAGTCTTTCCGGGATGGGTGTTGCGCTTTGGTTGCTGGCGCGCCTGTGCCGGGTGGAAGTGAAATTGCCCGGCGTGCTCATCACTGGTGGCGTCTTTTGGCAGGTTGGCCTGACCTACGGCATCATCAGCATCCTTGCCGGCAAATCGACGGGCCTGGAGTGGCTGGAAATCCCGACCGGCTCCGCGGCACTGATGCTCGTGGGATACGGGCTGGTCGCCCTTTGGGCGATCATGCTGTTCGGGTTCCGCTCGCAGTCGCCGGCTTACATCTCCGTCTGGTATCTCATCGCGGCGCTGCTTTGGTTCCCGTGGACCTTCGCCACCGCGCACGCCGCGCATTTGCTGCCGGGCGTATCCGGAGTGGTGCAAAGCCTGGCCGCAGCTTGGGCCGCGCAGAATTTCCAAAATGTCTGGCTCACCGCGATCGCTCTGGCGACGGCGTATTACCTTATCCCGAAAGTCATCAACCGCCCGATCCATAGCTACAATCTGGCGTCGATCGGTTTCTGGACATTCATCCTTTTCTCCGGTCTAACCGGCGCAACGCGCCTGAGCGGCGGTCCGATCCCGGCCTGGGTCGTCACGCTGAGCATCTCCGCGAGCATCCTCCTGCTGATCCACATCGTGACCGTTTCCGTCAATCTGATCCTGACGATGCGCGGCAACTATCACATGGTCTATCACAGCCCGACCATCCGCTTCACCTTCTTCGGTGCCGTGGCGTTCATGCTGGCCAGCGTCATCGGGTTGTTTTCGTCGCTGCGTTCCGTGGACAAGGTGCTGCACTTCACGCAGTTCCAAAACGCCCAGATGCACCTCGTCACCTACGCCTTCTACAGCATGGTGATCTTCGGCGCGATCTACTACATCCTGCCGCGGCTCGTCGGTTGCGAATGGCTGTCTTCCTCGATGATCAGCCTGCACTTCTGGGGCGCGGCCTATGGCGGCGGCATGATGATCGCGATCCTCCTGTTCAGCGGTATTTCCACCGGCCTTTCATTAGCCGACCCGGAGGCCTCGTTCATCCAAGTCATGGAGGTCAGTAACGTCTATCAGATCGGGCGCACCATCGCGTGGTCGATGGTCGCGCTCGGTCATCTAATCTTCGGCCTGCACTTCCTGCTCATGCTCCTGCGCATCGGCCAGCCCGGCGGCGAGCCAACGCTTTTCGCGCCCATCGGAGTGGAGGAAAAACACTAAATGAATCGCACGACTTCTTTGCTCACCGGCATCATTGGTTCGTTCGCGCTGTCCGTTTATGCGCTCGTGATCGTGCCGCAGCAGCAACTCGGCGGCCTGCAGCCGCAATTCACGGATGACGAAGGCAAGATCGTCGATATTTCCCCGATCGAAAACGACGGCATCGTGAAAGCCGGTCGCGCGGTCTATGCCTCGGAAGGCTGCATCTACTGCCATTCGCAGCAGGTCCGCGACGAACAGAACGGCCTCGATATCGAACGCGGCTGGGGTGTCCGCCGGACCGTCGCGCGGGACTACATTTTCGATAATCCGCCGTTCCTCGGCAGCAGCCGCCTCGGTCCCGATCTTTCCAACGTCGGCTCCGCCAAATGGCGCAACGAACCAGAAAACGAGGACGCCGATCACAAGCCGGCCAAGCGCAACGCCAAGTGGCATCTCCTGCATCTCTACAATCCGCGGGTCATCGTCAGCGACTCGAACATGCCGTCCTATCGCTACCTCTTCACCAAGCGGAAGATCAGCGGTCAGCGTTCGATCGAGGCGCTCGATGTGCCGGTTGAGGATGGTTACGAGATCGTGCCCAAGCCCGAAGCCAAGAACCTCGTCGGTTATCTGCTCACGCTCGATAAGAGCCATCCCTTGAAAGAAGTGAAATCCACCGCCCCGGCGGTCGCCGCCAAATGAGCACGCCGACCGAAGGTCCAGATCGCATCGATTATCAGGAGACGAACGACGTCACCGAAGTGCATGCGGCGGTCGAGCGTGAAAAGCCCGAGCCATCCGCTGAAACCACGCCGATGCCGCTCTGGCTCACCGGCCTCTGCGCAGTCGCCACCGTTTGGGCCGGCATCTATTTCGGCATCTTCAATGGCGGTTTGAGCGGAACGGTTTTCAATGAATACGAAAGCTCGCCCGCAGTGCTTTTCCCGATCCCGCAAAAGGCCGGCGCAATCGCCGGTGCCGGAGCTGCCGCGGAGCAGACGCTCGCCCAGCAGGGCAAAGCGGTTTATGGCCAGTGCGTCGCCTGTCACCAGCCGGGTGGTCAAGGTGTGCCGGCGCAATTCCCGCCGCTCGCCAATTCCGAGTGGGTCACCGGGGGAGAAAAGCGGCTCATCGCCTTGCTCCTCAAAGGTCTGACCGGCCCGATCAATATCCAGGGCGCGCCCCACACCTACAGCGGCAACATGGTCGGCTGGGAGACTTCCCTTTCGCCGAAAAAGATCGCTGCCGTGGCCAGCTACATCCGCCAGGAGTGGGGCAACAAGGCCGGGGAGATTTCCGAAGCCAAAGTGCTCGCGGCGAAGAAGGAATTTGCTGGCAAGACCGGGCAGTTCACTGAGGCGGAACTCGTCCCGTTCGCCAACGAAAACCTGCCGGATGACGGCGCCGCCAACGCTCCGGCTGCAACGGCCGCCGCCCAGCCAGCCGCACCTGCGGCCGCCGCACCCGCCGGGGCGACCGCTGCCCCCGCCGCCGGTGCCGCTCCCGCCCCTGCTGCTCCTCCGGGCATCGATGGCGCCGAGCTCATTGCCAAGGGCAAGATGCAATACATGATGGTTTGCATTGCCTGCCACCAGCCGACCGGAGCCGGCCTGCCGATGGTCTTCCCGCCGCTCACCAAATCGCCCTACGTCAGCGGTTCGCCCGAGCGGTTTGCCGCGATCATCCTTAAAGGCAACGCTGGTCCGTTCGTCATGGACGGCAAAACTTACAACAACATGATGCCGCCGCAGGAGGCGATGCTGAACGATGAAAAGATCGCGCAGATCATGAGTTACGTGCGCTCCACGTTTGGCAACAACGCGCCACCCGTGAAGCCCGAAGTCGTCGCCGCAGCGCGTAAGAAATTCGCCGACCGCACAACTCCATGGACGCAGCCCGAGCTCGACGCTTGGAAAGACTGATCCCGCATTCTCCGATCACCACATCCGACATGAAAAAATCCAGCCTCGTTTTCCTCGCCGCACTCGCGGCTCCCGTTTCGCTCATCGCGCAGGACGCCACCGCGCCCGCCGCCAATCCAGCGGTGATGGCTGAGGGCAAGAAAAACTACATGATGGTTTGCGTCGCCTGCCATCAACCGACCGGCGCGGGCCTGCCGATGGTCTTCCCGCCGCTCACCAAGTCGCCCTACGTCGGCGGTTCCGCCGAGCGTCTCGTAGCGATCATTCTCAAAGGCAACGCCGGGCCGTTCACGATCGAGGGTAAGCCGTACAACAACATCATGCCGCCGCAGGAGGCGATGCTCGACGACGCCAAGATTGCGTCGATCTCGACCTTTGTCCGCGCCAGCTTCGGCAACACCGCCGGTCCGGTGAGCGTCGATCTCGTCGCCGCGACGCGGAAGAAATTCGCCGATCACAAAACTCCGTGGACGCAGCCCGAACTCGACGCTTGGAAGGAATGATCTCCATTTCCGCCAGTATCCAATCCGCGTCATTGTGCGTAATGTTCGCGCACACCAACCGCGGCATCTTTCCCGCCGCCCACTAGTCTCTTCGCTCCTTCCGTATGGCTTCCACTACAGCTCTCGCTCACGGTCACGACGACCAAGATCATCACGGTCACGACGACCATCATGAGCCCGGTTTCTGGCAGAAATGGGTCTTTTCGACAGATCACAAGATGATCGGCATCCAGTACGGCATCACCGGACTGCTTTTCCTTTTTTTCGGCTTCCTCCTCATGCTCATCATGCGCTGGCAGCTCGCGAATCCCGGAGATCCAGTGCCGGTCATCGGCGGCATGTTGCAGGCAGTGTTTGGCGACAGCGCTTTTTCCGCGAATGCGGATGGCGTGAAAGGTGTGCTGACGGCCACCGGCTACAACGCCTTTGGCGCCATGCACGGCACGATCATGGTATTCTTCGGCATCGTCCCGGTGGCGTTTGCGGCGTTCGGAAATTTCGTCGTGCCGCTTCAGATTGGTGCGCCCGATATGACTTTCCCGAAGATCAACATGGCCAGCTTCTGGGTGTTTTTCATCAGTTGCGTGATCATGCTCGCGAGTTTCTTCGTTCCCGGCGGCGCGGCGAAGTCCGGCTGGACATCGTATTCCCCGCTGGCCGGCGTCGCCGACATGGGCCCCGGTTTTCACCCATTTTTCAACGGACAGACCCTCTGGCTGGTCGGCATGGTGTTTAACATCACCGCATCGCTGCTCGGCGCGGTCAACTTCATCGCCACCATCATCCAACTCCGCGCGCCGGGCATGACCTGGATGCGGCTGCCGTTCTTTGTCTGGACGCAGTTTGTGACCGCCTGGCTGCTTCTCCTCGCGTTCCCGCCGCTCGAAGCCGCCGGAGTCATGCAATTGATGGATCGCGCGTTCGGCACCAGCTTCTTCATGCCGACGGGCTTGATCGTGAACGGTCAACTGGCGGCGTGGTCCGGGGGCGGCAGCCCGATACTTTGGCAGCATCTCTTCTGGTTCCTCGCCCATCCGGAGGTCTATGTCCTCATTTTGCCGGGGGCGGGCATGGTCGCGGAGATCATCGCCAATAACACTCGTAAGCCGCTCTATGGCTACAAGGCGCTGGTCGGCGCGATCCTCGTGCTGGGCTTCCTCAGCTTTATCGTCTGGGCACACCACATGTATATGACCGGCATGGGCGCCAAGGTCGCCGGCTTCTTCCAGACGACGACGATCATGATTTCGGTGCCTTCGGTCATCCTGGTCACGGCCTTGATGCTCTCCCTTTGGGGCGGATCCATCCGCTTTACGCCGCCCATGCTCTTTGCCACGACCTTCCTGCCGATGTTCGGTATCGGCGGTCTAACCGGCATCCCGCTCGCCTTCAACGCCGTCGATCTCTACCTGCACGATACCTACTACATCATCGGGCACTTCCACTACGTGGTCGCCCCGGGGACGATCTTCGCCATCTTCGCCGGCGTCTATTATTGGTACCCGAAAGCGACCGGTCGCATGTTGAATACGGCGCTCGCGCACTTCCACTTCTGGCCGTCGCTCATCGCCATCAATGGCATCTTTTTCCCGATGATGTTGCAAGGCATGGCGGGCGTGCACCGGCGCTGGTACGACGGCGGCGGCACCGGCATTATCCAGGCCGATGGCACCCAGCAATTCACCTACGACCTCGTGAAGCCGGTCTTCCACTGGAACCACTTCATGTCCGTGGCGGCGTTCATCCTCTGCCTGGCGCAACTCCCTTTCATCTTCAATTTCTTCTGGAGCATGTTTATGGGCAAAAAAGTGCCGAATGACAATCCATGGGACTCCACCACCGTCGAGTGGGACACGCCATCACCTCCTGGGCACGGCAATTTCACCAAGGAGATCGTCGTCTATCGCGGCCCGTACGAATACAGCGTTCCCGGAGCGGACAAGGACTTCACTCCGCA
>JBBQYR010000148.1:0-11421 GCA_038208565.1 Chthoniobacterales bacterium | reverse complement strand
GATGAACTCATCACCGCCATCGACGATTACATCGCGGCCAACAACCATGCGCCCAAACCCTTCGTTTGGACTGCGACCTCCGAACTCATCCTTGAGCGGGTCGGAAAGCTTTGCCAGCGAACTAATCGCTCACCACACTAGACCCGCTCGCGCTGCGGGTCGCCAGCGTTTACCGGATCTGGACCTTCGGCCGCGCCGACTGCGCCGGTCTCGATCACCTCGTGACGACCGCCGTCGTTGTCGACGGTGACGTTGCCGGGGTGATGGAAGACAAGGGCTTTCGTGGGTAGTCGGGTTGGTTTGGATTAATTGCCGAACGCTGCTTTCAAATCCGCTGCGGCGACTCCCAACGCCTCTTTGGCCTTATTGACCACAGCGACCATGCCGAAAAACTCATGCGTAACGCCGTCGTAAATTTTGTGGTTCACTTTCACACCGGCATCAGTCAGGGCCTTGGCGAGTTTGTCGCCGTCGGTGCGCAGAGGGTCGATCTGTGCATTGATGATCGTCGCGGGCGGCAGGCCCTTGAGCGCGTCGCCAGCGAGCGCCGGCGAAAGCAGCGGATTCTTCGCGTCATCCGGATTGGCGAGGGTGTGTTTACTAAACCAAGCCATCGTGGCTTTGTTGAGAGGCGTCGCTTCCGCATTCTCGAGATAGGACGCCGAGTTCATGTCCGTCATATCAGCGATGGGATAGACGAGCACTTGATGCAGCGGAAGCTGCATGCCCTTTCCCTTCGCCATTAGGCACACCGCAGCGGCCATGCCGCCACCCGCACTCTCGCCCACGATCGCGGTATGCTTCGAGTCATAGTTCCGCTTGCCCTCGTTCTGCAGCACCCACTGATAGACACCGAAGGCGTCTTCATGCGCGGCGGGAAACTTATACTCCGGCGCCTGGCGATAGTGCGTCGAGACAACGACCGCGCCGACCGCATTGCAGAGCGCGCGGGGCGTTGCGTCATAGGTATCGAGGTCCGCGATGACCCAGCCGCCGCCGTGAATGTAGAGGATCACGGGAAAGGGACCGTCGCCCTTCGGAGTGTAAATGCGCACCGCGACCGAGTGATCGCCGACGGCAACTTTCGTATTGTCCACATCGCCGACCGCCTCGGGTCCTTTCTTGTCCTGCCTTTTCATCAACGCCGCCACCGCGTCGGCCGGCGAGGGCTGCTTGCGAGCTTCCTCAGGAGAAAGCGTTGGGATGGGCTTGCCGCCGAGTGCGCCGAGTTCATCGAGCACCGCTTTCATCTGGGGATCAGGCGGTGCGCCTTGTTGAGCGGAAGCAGGAATGGCGAGCGCGAGCAGGCTGCCGGCGAGGGTGAGGGCGAGGTGTTTTTTCAAGGTTGTTTGTTCGGATCGATGAGGTGTGGTGAATTCGGATGGCGATTGTTCATCTCCCGGCAGTGTTGCGCCATAGACGTGGAAGCGGCTTTGATCCGTGCCACACATCGGTCGCCAAGCCGATGGCGGACGCACGCCATTTCTATACAGCCACATGCCCGCAGCACGGCGAACTACGCGTATGCGATCCAAAGAACTGTCGGCCCGTGGTTACCCGAGCGATCACGCCGAGGGGGGCGCGTCCGTGGTGCACAAGTCTTTCCCGCCGCCGTGCCCTACCTCGCTCCCGGATCGTGCAAGCCAAGGTGAAAACAGCGTGCCGATATGAGCGACGCCAACCCCGATCCCACCGTGCCGCGCGTTCGGACCGGCCAAGGTTCCACCAAGCTGTCCCGCGAGGCATTCGGACAGCGCTACCAGGCCCAATTCTACGATCCCGCTTTCGACGCCGCGCGCAGTGAGGTCGAGCGGTTGACGAATATTGCGTGGGAGGCTTATGAGGCCGGCCGCAAAAGCCCGCGGACGCGCAAAGCCGGGCCGGAATTTGCCGACCCGCAGCAAGAATTATCCGTCGAGTGGCTGGCGACGCGCGAGCGCATCGGCGAAGCGCGGCGCGAATTCGAGCGCCGCGACGGTGACTCGCGAATCCTGCTCATCTGCGCTTCGCCGCGCACGGACGAAACTTGCCCGAGCGAAATGTCGAAAACTTTCCGGCTCGCCCAACACGCGCGAGACGCCATAGCGACCGACGCGGGATTCGCCTGCGACTTTCTCGATCTAAGCCGCCAAGTTTCGGAATACGGGCGCAAGATTCTGCCCTGCAAGGCTTGCGTCTCGACCGCGATGCCACTCTGCCACTGGCCGTGCTCGTGTTACCCGAATCACTACATGGGGCAGATTCACGACTGGATGAGCGAGCTCTATCCGCGCTGGGTAGCGGCGCATGGCGTGATGATCATCACGCCGGTCCACTGGTATCAGGCGCCGAGCGTGCTGAAACTGATGATGGATCGCCTGGTCTGCGCGGATGGCGGCAATCCCGATCCGACGACCACCGACGGCAAGGACGCGGCGAAGGCGAAGGCCATCGAACTGAAAGGCTGGCATTTTCCGAAGCATCTCGCCGGACGGCTTTTCTCCGTGATCGCACACGGCGACACCGAAGGCACGGACGGCGTGCGGCGCGACTTACATGACTGGCTCACCGACATGGAAATGGTGCCCGCCGGCGGGGCGGCGGAAATCGACCGCTATATCGGCTACTACGAGCCGTATGCCACGAGTCACGACGCATTCGACCGTGATGCGGCCCTCATGGAGGAGACAAAGAACGCGGTGCGCACCTTGATGGCCGCCGTGCGCGAAATGCGGCAAGGTCGCCGTCCGCCGGGCGACGAACTGAAGTCGCCGCGCCCCAAGTAGCGCCAGCGCAACCGACTCTCGCATCCTCCGGTCCACCGAGCAGCACCCTTTCTTCACGCGAAATGCTGGGTGCAGCTAGCGGTGGCTGCTTCGTGATGGCGCATCCGTTAAGAACGAAAGAGAGGAAAGAGCAGCCGAGGAGGCGCCTGGTGACGGAAGCGCGGATCGACTGCTCGCCTGAGGCGCGGCGCGCAGCCGAGCGAAATAAGGAACGCATGACACGTCTGAAATGGATGCCAGCAGCGAACCTATTGCCTATGTCCGATCCACGAAATGTCGCTTTACGACAAGAAAGTCATCCAAGCGAAGAAACATCGCGGCGAAGACCCCAGCGCTTGGGAGGCGGCAACCGTTCAAACCGGTAGAGATCCCGATATGAGACATCCTCCTGCGGATGAAGACTCCGCCTCACGACGCGCTGAGATGGCGACTGAGCAGGCCGAGGCGATCAAGGAAACCGTCGAGGTGCACGCTGCGCAGACCGACGCTCCCTAGCACCCGTAGCCACCCTCGATCCAGCGAATGTCCAACGTCCATGATATCTGCCACGAGATGGCCGAAGAATTGCGCGAAATGGTGAGTTGGTTAGCCGGCGGCGGGCTGACTGCCGAACAATTCCGCTCTCTCGTGGCTGACCTTGAGGCGCGGAAACTGGCGCGGCATGGTTTCCAGTTGAGCAGTGCAATTTCGGCGGATGGCGCTGTGCATTTCACTTTGCGGCATGCCACTAACGGGGAGTTGTGCGCCAGCTTGGACGTCGATTCCGAGACCGGGGCGTTGGAGATCCAGCACACCACGCCGTGAATGTGGAAAACAAATGGACAAGAGTGAGCCGACCAACGGAGGCGCCCGGTGCGAATGGCTTAGTTCACTCCATGAAAAAAACTCTCTCGCTCTCCGTCCTGTCGTCGCTCTTCTTTTCGTCTATTTGGTTCGCTACCCTTCCCGAAGCGCAGGCGGGAGCGTTGCCGGTGTCCGCCTTTGCCGACGGTCGGCCTGCTTTCGATCCGCTGAAGTTCTTCACCGGTCACACGCGCTCCTGGGGCGTATTTGAAAACACCAAGGGTGAGCCGACGGAGCGTATCCGGACGGAAACTTGGGGCCGCATGGTGAACGGCGAACTGCATATGGAGCAGGATCTCTATATCGGCAACAAACCGCGGACCCGGCGCTCCTGGAGGATGGGCCGGATCGACGCGCACCATTTCGAGGCCACGGCCAACGATATGGTCGGCACGGCCCGCGGAGTCGCGTCGGGCAACGCTTTTATCTGGAGCTTCACCCTCGCGCTGAAGCCGGGGAACCCGCTCTTCAATGTCCGCATGACCCAGCACATGTATCTCCAGCCGGATGGGAAGACGATGATTAACCGGGACACCATCCGCAAATTCGGCATCGTGGTGGCGGGCGTGACGGAGCAGTTTCGCCGACTCTAATCCACAGCTTTCGATTTGGCCGGAGCCGGCTCTGGTTTGAATAGCTTCAAGGCCTTCAGGGGGAGGGCGACGCCATCGCGGACGACGCTGCCGGTTAGTTTGGTGGCCGCTTTCACGGTTCCCGGCACGATCGCCGCCGTGCCGCTGAGACTGCGGGTGACGATCCCGCCGAGGCCGGTCGGTCGCACGCGGATGTTGTCCAGCGGGCCGCTCACCTGCATCTCCAGCGTGTGGCTGAGCGGACTCGTCGCGACGCCGACGAGGCCGCGCAAGTTTCCCCTCGCTCGGGCGGAGACCTGGCGTCGGACGAGGTCGAGGGTGCCATTCGCCGTGACTTTTACCGCGTCGCTGGTGGCGGTAAATTGCGAGATCGCGGCGACCCCTTTGTTGGCAGAAAAGGTCGCGCTGAGGCGACCGGTCCCGCTGCGTTTCACGGGCGAGACCAGGGAGGAGAAGAGCGCGTAGGTCTGATCCAGCAACGGCACTTTGACGAGCGGCGCATTCTCCAACTGAATGCTGCCGGAACCCGCCAGTTGTGCGGGCTCGGACCCGATGGAGCCGCGATAGTCCAGCGTCAAGACGCCTGCGCCGAGCGAGGCTTGGGCCTGACCGAGCCAAGGGGCAAGTTGGTCGAGTTGGAGACGGGTAAAGGCGATGCTGGCGCGTCGCAGGGTGCCGCCATCGTAGTTGCCGTCCACGGAGAATTGCCCGCCAAGGGTCTGGCCGGTCAGGCGCGAGAGTTGCCATGTTTTTCCATCATACGCGATGAGTCCGGTCAGTTGATTGATCGGGAGCGAATGCCCGCGAAGGCTGACGGACACGGCTGCGGGAGTGACCAGGCGGAGCGCGCCGAAGGTCGGCGTCTTGCCGGGGCGGTAGAGAAAGTCCTTCACGGCAATCTGGGGAAAGGTGCGGATTTGCAGAGTCTTCGGGACGCGCTCGGCCAGTCCGGGAAAGTTGGCCGCGAGTTCGAGAAGGTTCGCCCGGCCATCGAGTCGCGTCAGACGCAGCGCCGTTGGTTCGTGGTCGTAACTCCCGGCAAAGCGATCGGCCTGCCCGTGTGAATCGGTGAGGCTTCCGGTGAATGGCCACGGCGCGCGGCTCCAATCCTCAGTCGAAACCGCCAGCGTCGCCGAGCCCTTGGTAAGCTGCAGGCTCACATTGGATTTCACCCGCGCGGAGGCCACCGTCGCGTCGATCTCCACCCCGCGCACGTCCAGATCTCGCCAGGCCAAATGGCCGCTCTTGAGCCGAACCTTCCACGTCTTTTCGGCAAACGCCGCGTGTCCTTCCAAGGCGGCAATCTTGAGCGGGGTGCCTTCGCTGGTGATCGTCACGTCCGTCGGACTTCGCGATTGAATCGCACCCATCGACCACGCTGGGTCGGTCTTGCTGAAGGACCACGCGAAGTCCTGCACCGCGATGTCGGGGAACGGCTGGATTTGTAGGGAAGCCGGCAGATACGAAGCCAGCACCGGGAAATTGCGAGCGAACTCCAGCAAGTTGGCCGGCCCACTGAGGGTGCTGATAACTACGGTTTGCGTCGCGCTCTGATAGCTCGCTGCGAAGTCGTCCGCCTGGCCGCCGGCATCGGTGAGGCTCCCGGCGATGAGTAACGGTGAGTCATCCCAGTTGGTCCGCGAAACCGACACGCGGGCGGAGCCTTGGTTGAATTGCAGATCAGACGTGAGTTTCATCCCGGCAGCGGAAAGCTGGGCCTTCACGCGGGCCTCGCGCAGCGGCACGCTCTGCCAGACCACCGCTTGACCCGCACCGGCGAGGTCCGCCTCCCAGGCGACCGCCGGCTCTCGAAAATCCAGGAGGTAGCTTCCTCGAATCGCGAACGGTTCCTTTTCCGCCTGAAATTCCAGGACCGCCAGCACGGTGCGAAGGATGGAGAGATCCAAGGCAAACTCTTCCGCTTTCGTAGGCGGTTGCTTCGACTCACGAGCGACAAGAATTTTTCCCGTCAGGAAAGCGGCCAGCCCGCCATGCCGGGATTCCAGCCGTGGAATCTCGATGCGCCCCGGCTGAGTCACCACCTCTGTCGTGAGATGCTCAAAAGTCACGATGCCAGCGTCGTCATACAGTTTGAGCGTAGCGTCCTTGGTGCGCCACCGACTGACCAAGGCCCGACTCGTCAGACTCCCCCACCATGAAAAGTCCGCCGCCACAGCGCTGACCGCCACCACCGGATGATCGCCCTCGGCGGCTCGATGGAGGACAACCTCTTCGAGGCGGAACCCACTCCAAGGCGACCACGAGCGCCTCGCGTAGCGGAGATATATTCCCCGTTCCGTGAGCCGCTGAAGGAGCGCCGATTCCACCTTGGCAGTGATCGCCTCGCGCGCCGCCCAGCCAGCGAGCGCGGTGATCGCCAGGCCCGCCAAGAGCCAGACCGGCCATCGTCGGCGCTTCGCCTTGGGTCGCACATGTTCGACCGTCAATGGCGCTCCAGGCTGGCCGTCTTGAAACAGATCAAGGCGGATCAAAATTCTCCTCGCCGAAAGCGCTGTCGAGCGAGGAGAAAGCGGGTGGGTGAGCCGGCGCGCATACATGCGGGAAACGCGAACGCACCCTCGGTTGGCCGGGTGAAAGAAAGTCAGGATTGGCGTCTCGATCATTTTGCAGACTTGGCAGGACCGGCCGGCAGAGGGCTTACGATGGATAGGCGAGAATTCATTTTCGCCCTCGGGACTTGTCTGATCCTTGGTCAAGTTTTTCCCTTCCGTGAAATACACAGTCGCCTCGGCGCGAACGGAAGGCGTCGTGCTGGAGTAGCTATCGCCATGTTCAAGCTCGCAGAACGTCCTAGCCAAGTGAACCGACTCAACCTCAGCAAACGAGTTCTTTCGTCTGCTGGGCTCTCGCCGCACGGCGGCGGGCGGAGAGGCCGGGTTCTGCAATGGTGAGCACTGCCGCACCACTCCCCGCGGTACTGCGGATCGAGGGGGAGGCTTCGACGAGCGGCGGGCGGCAGCAGGCCCAGGTGCGGGTGCCACTTTCACTCTCGAACTCCCCGACACCCCGGCGGGGAAGAATTAAGCAAGCAACCAACCTCGTGCGTCCCCTCTCCGTTTGTTTCTCCCGCGGCATCACCCTTGCCCTCCTGATGGCACTCGTGGGTGCTCAAACATCCGCTTCCGCCGAGAGCCTGGCCGATCTGAGCATTGAACAATTGCTCAAGGAATCGGTGACCTCGGTTTCCAAGAAGGAGCAAAGCCTCTTCGACACGGCGGCGGCGATCTCCGTCCTGACGAACGATGACCTCCGCCGGTCCGGAGCCATCACGATCCCGGACGCACTGCGGTTGGTGCCGGGCCTGAGCGTGGGCGCGGTGAGTTCGCGGGAGTGGGCGGTTTCCGCGCGCGGCTTCAACGGCTTGTATTCCAACAAGCTGCTCGTGCTCGTGGATGGGCGCGCCGTTTACAACCCGATCTTCTCGGGTGTTTTCTGGGACGTGCAACAGACCATGCTCGAGGACGTGGATCGCATCGAGGTGATCCGGGGACCCGGTGCGACGGTCTGGGGGGCCAATGCCGTCAACGGCGTGATCAGCGTCATCACCCAAAGCGCCCGCGAGACGCAAGGTGGATTGCTCTACGGTGGCGGCGGAGACGTGCACCTGGCGATGGGCGGAGCGCGTTACGGCGGGAGAATCGGCGAGAACAGTTACTACCGCATCTTCAGCAGCTACCAATCGAACGATGCCTATCCTCTGGCCAACGGCCAGTCTGCGGAAGATGCCTGGCAGGGCTATCACGGCGGGTTTCGCCTCGATCATTATCCCGATAGTGACACGCATCTGACGTGGCAGGCGGATACGAGTGTGGCGGATTTCGAGGAGGGTGCCTCCTCGGCCTACAACCTGAACACCCTCGGACGCTGGACCCGGCAACTCGGCGAACGGTCCAACGTCGAAGTGCAGGCCTACTACGACCGGACGTTCCGGGATGAACTCAGCCGCGTGCGAGGTTCAGTCGATACCTTTGATCTTTCCGCGCAACACACCTTCGGCCTCGGCGCGCACCACGACATGATCTGGGGGCTGGGCTATCGGGTATTCGAAAGCAAGCTTGAGCCGACTTCCGCCCTCCTCACGGTCCGGAACGAGAAGCTCGGCGTCCAATTGTTCAGCGCATTTGTGCAGGACGAGTTCAAGGTGGTGCCCGACAAGCTGACGCTCACCGCCGGCCTGAAGGTCGAGCACAACGAATATACCGGCTTCGAGTTTCAGCCGAGCGTTCGGGCCGTGTTCAAGCCGACCGCGCAGCAGACCCTGTGGGCGGCCGTCTCGCGCGCCGTGCGCACCCCATCTGCGCTCGAGGGCAAAGACGCGCTCGGCTATGTCGCTGGCGCCCCATCGCCCGGCCCTGAAGGCGGGCTCTATGTCCCGACGCTGACCGGCACCGGCGATCCCAGTTCCGAGGTGCTGTGGGCTTATGAACTGGGCTACCGTGTCCAACCGGCCCGGCGAGTGAGTGTGGATGTCGCGGCCTTTTACAATGACTACAGCGACCTGATCGGCAACGGAGCGGGCGGGCGCTATGTCTCCGGGACGCCTCTCGGCACTCTCGAAATCCCTTTTGCCAATATCCTCAGCGCCGAGAGTTATGGCGGCGAAGCTGCCATCACCGTGGCCCCGGTGGAGTCGCTTCGGTTCACGGCCAGCTACTCGCTGCTGTTCCTCCAGGTGCATGGCTCTGCGGCCAGATCCACGCCCATCGAAAAGAGCGCACCCATGCATCAGGTGTCCCTGCGTTCGGCCTATGATTTTACCAAGCGAGCCAGCCTGGACATGCAGCTTCGCTATGTGGACGGGCTTGAGTCGGTCCCCGGCTACGTTACCGCCGACGTGCGCCTTTCCTATCGGCCCACCGACCGGCTGGAGCTTTCGCTGGTCGGGCAGAACCTCTTCGCCAGGCAGCGCCTCGAACAGGGCGTTACCCCCGCCACCATCGTCTCGGAAGTTCCACGCGGCGTTTTCGGGAAGATCAGTTGGAAATTCTAGGCCCCATCAAGGCTCGCATGTCGCCACGTACCCCACCCAGGTCAGCCCGCCGCGAAGGCCGGACAGCCTTCCCGGCAGTCTCCCGGCTTTGCCTACTGTCGCTGCTCCTCTGCTGGGTGTTGCTCGGCAGCGCGGTCGATGGCCGGGCCCAGGGTCCGGTTTCCAAGGAGTACCAGATCAAGGCGGCGTTTTTGTACAACTACATAAAATTCGTCGAATGGCCCGCCCCAGCGCAGAACGCGAGCCAGCCGATCGTGATCGGCGTCTGGGGCGGCAATCCCTTTGGCGATGCGCTGGGGAGCACGGTGAGGGATCGAAAAATCAATGGCCGCACCATCGTCGTGAAGCAGGTGCAAACCGCCGCTGCGGCCCGGGCTACGCACTTGCTGTTTGTCAGCGCAGCCGACGACGCGCGTTTCGGAGAGCTGCGAGAAGCACTCAAAGGGTCGGGCGTCCTGACCGTCGGTGAATCCGAGAGTTTCGCGCAACAGGGTGGGATGATTTTCTTCACCCTCGACGGCGACAAGCTGCGCTTTGAGATCAACATGAACGCGGCGGAGCAGGCCGGGCTCAAAATCAGCGCGCAGCTCCAAAAGCTGGCGCGGGCCATCCGGCGAAAACCTTGAACCCGGCGTTTCGATGACTTTTCTCCGCAACACCCCCATCCGGCTCAAGCTGACGCTCATCACCATGCTGAGCAGCGGCGTGGCACTGCTCCTGACCTTGCTGGCGACTGGCGCTTACGAAATGCGGAGCATTCGCCTCGGCATGGTGGAGGAGATGCACACCATGGCCCACGTGCTCGGGGACAACAGCGCCGCCGCCCTCTCCTTCGGCGACCCCGAGTCTGCGGCCCAGACGCTGCGGGCCCTGAGCGCCGATCACCACTTCATCGCCGCCTTTATCTACGATCGCGAAGGGATGCCGTTCGCTCGCTTTCAAGGACGGACGGAGGGACGGGTTTCACCCCCCCCGGTAGAATCGAACACCCATCGTTTCACCGACGATTGGCTGGAGATCTTTCAGGACGGTTTCACCGATGACTACCTGGATATCTTCCATGACATTTCCGCAGGTGGAGAAACGATCGGCACCGTATACCTGCGCCGCGATTTGCTCGAACTCCGGGAGCGGCTGGTGCGCTCCAGTCTCATCGGAGTCGGCGTGATGCTGGCTTCTTCGCTGGTGGCTCTGCTGCTGACGCGGCGGCTCCAGCGCCTGGTCGTCGAGCCGGTCACGCACCTCGCGGAAGTGGTGCGCGAGGTCACGGCTGCCCGGCACTACTCCTGCCGAGCCGTCAAAACCGGAGATGACGAAATCGGCCGTTTAATCGACGGCTTTAACGAAATGTTGAACCAGATCCAGCACCGCGACTCTGCCTTGCAATCCGCACAGAACGACCTCGAAAGCCGCGTCGAAGAGCGGACGGCGGAACTGGCCAGCTCGCTGTCCCTGCTCAACGCGACGCTCGATTCGACCGCCGACGGCATCCTAGCCGTTCACTTTGCCGACGCGGCGCTCCGTTATAACGCCAAGTTTACGGGGATGTGGGGAATCCCGCCCGAGGTAGCTGCCCGAGGGTATGCGGCCTTGATCGCCTTCAACGCCTCGCAGATCAGAGATCCGGAACAATTCGTGGCGCGGATCAAAGAGATCCACGCTCGCCCGGAGGAGGATGCCTTCGATGTCCTCGAGTTGAAGGATGGCCGGTCGTTCGAGCGCTACATCCAGGCCCAGCGCATCGACGGGAAGAGCGTGGGATTGGTGATCAACTTCCGCGACATCACCGCGCGCCGGCGGGCCGAAGGAGATCTCGAAAACACTCACAAGCAACTGCTCGAAACCTCGCGGCAGGCGGGCATGGCAGAAGTCGCGACGAGCGTGCTGCACAATGTCGGCAACGTGCTCAACAGCGTGAACGTCTCGGCCACGCTGGCGGCCGAGGGCGTGAGGAAATCCAACGTCGGCGATTTGGCTCGGGTGGTCGCCTTGCTGGACCAGCACGCGGCCGATGTCGGCGCTTTCATCGGTCGCGATCCGCAGGGCCGGAAGCTGCCGGACTTTCTGCGCCAGCTCAGCGCGCAACTCGCCCGCGAACGGGTGAGTACCCTCGCGGAACTCCAGTCGCTGCGCGAGAACATCGAGCACATCAAGGACATCGTGGCCATGCAGCAGAACTACGCGAAAGTTTCCGGCGTCACCGAGGTCT
>JBBQYR010000147.1:0-11580 GCA_038208565.1 Chthoniobacterales bacterium | reverse complement strand
GCGACGACGGTCCACGCGGCCATGTCGGCGGGATCGGCGGTCGCGGGCAGCGCGCCGAGCGGCACGGTCGCGAGCTTCACCGCGGCGTCGGGCTTTGTCAGGTATTCGGCGAATTCGTCGGCGTGGAGTTTGGCGAGCGCGGCGACTTGCTGATCAGTCGGCGGGCGGCCCGTGACGAGCCGCAGGCCAAAGCGCAGGCGCGCCTCGGTGTCGGCGCCGCCTTCCGCGACGATGCGACGCGCGAGCGCCTGCGAGCATTCCACAAAGACCGGATCGTTCATCGTCACGAAGGCTTGCAGCGGCGTGTTCGTCGGCAGACGGCGCAGTGTGCAGGATTCGCGGCTCGGCGCGTCAAAGGTCGTCATGCTCGGCGGCGGCATCGTCCGGCGCCAGAAGGTGTAGATGCCGCGGCGATAGCGATCCTCGCCCTTCGAGGTCGGATATGCGTTCTGCCCGCCATTAAACGCGACCTTCCACAAGCCGTCGGGCTGCGGCGGATACACGCTCGGCCCGCCCATCTTCTTGCTCAGTAATCCGCTCACCGCGAGTGCCTGGTCGCGCACCGCCTCGGCGTCGAGCCGCATCCGCGGCGCATGCGCGAGCAGCCGATTGCGCGGGTCTTTCTGGATCATCTCCGGCGTCGTTTTGCTCGATTGCTGATACGTCGCGCTCGTCACCATGAGGCGGAGCAGCGCCTTCACATCCCAGCCGAGGCCGGGCTGCGCGGGGTCGTTCGACTTCGCCGATTGGAAGGTCACCGCGAGCCAGTCGAGCAATTCCGGATGACTCGGTGGCGCGCCCTGCGAACCGAAGTCTTCCTCCGTCTCGACGAGCCCCGTGCCGAAGAGCCGCGACCAAAAGCGATTTACCGTCACACGCGCCGTCAGCGGGTTCTCGGGATTCAAGAGCCAGCGCGCCGCAACCAGCCGATCGACCGGCGCATCCGGCGGCGTCCCGGCGACAAAGGCCGAGAGCAGGCCCGGCTCCACCTTGTCGCCCGGCGCGAGATAATTGCCCTTGGTCAGGATGTGCGTCGCGCGGCGCTTCTCCTTCACGAGTTCGCGCAGGATCGGCAGTTGCACCGGCTTCACCGCGGCCAGCTCGGCGCGTTTGCTGTCGAGCCGCTTTTGCACATCGGCGAATTGCCGCGAGATCGGCCGGAAATAACTCACGAGCTGCTCCTGCTGCGCCGCACTGCGCGCTTCGGCGGCGAGCGCGAGCGTCGCTTTGATCGTCGGCGGCAGTTCCCGCACCGGCGCCGCTTTCGTCGTCATGGAAAGGCGGAAGCGCCCGAGCGTGTGATCCATCAGCCTTTGATTCAGCGTAAAGACCAACACCGCATCCTCCGGCACGTCGAGCGGCTTCGCCGTCTCCACGACCAGTGCATGCGCCTGGCCCGTCGCGCCGCCGATTGCCCAGCCCGTCTCGTTCGTCGTGTCAATCGCCCGCGCCGGCTCGTAGCCCGGCTGCGCAAAATCCGCACTCGCATTTCGCAGCGGCACACTCGTCGCGCCGTTCATCGCGATCGCCGTGTCCTTGTCGAACTTGTCCAGCTTCTGGTCAAAGACCGGCTTCCGCTGCGCATCGAGCAGCACCAGCTTCGTGCCCGCGATTCGCGCCGCCACGCCGCCGTCCGTGCGATTCCACAGCACCACTTTTTCGAGCGGCTGTTCGCTGCCGAGATCCACTTCCCACCACGGCGCCTGGTCGCCGTCGTTGGTGTGCTGCACCGACTTCTTGGTGTAAATGCCGTCCGTGTTGCCATCGATCGCGCGCGCCGCCTCCGAGCCCTGATACGTCGTGGATTGCGTCGCCTTGCCTTTGCGCGCCACATTCTCGCCGAGCGCAAACACCTGCACTTCCGCGAGGTGAACGAATCCCGTGTCCGCCCGCTCGACGCGCACATAGCGCGCCTGCACCACATCCTGATTCGCCGGCACCACGCTCACGCGGAAATCGCTGAGCACGAAATTGCCGTGCGGAAAACGCCCCGGCCCCTTGGTCGGCTCATTCGGATCGGTCAGCGCCTCGAGGCGGAATCCCGTGACCCCGCGCTGCCCGCCGCGCACCTTCACCGTGTAGAAGTCCGTCGCCGGCTGCATCACCGCCGCGAGCACCGATTGATCCGGCAGGATGCTCACATTCGCGAGGCTCGCCGCCTTGGCTTCCGCGGGCGCGAGCACCGTCCACGGCACTTCCTCGCGCACCTTCGGCTCCCACGCCTTCAGCTCCGCGAGCAGTTCCGGCGTCGTGCCGCGCAGCTTTCCGTCGAGCGCCTTGATCTCGCCCTCGATCGCCTGCATGCGCGCTTTTTCCTCCGCCGTCGGCAGCGGCATCTTCGGCTCCTCGTCGGCGCGGTCGCTGTCCTCGGTCTGGTTAAAAACCCCGTAGAAGCTGTAGTAGTCGTGGTGCGAGATCGGGTCGAACTTGTGCGTGTGGCACTGCGCGCAGCCCACCGTCAGCCCCATCCACACCTGCCCGGTCGTGGCGATGCGATCCTTCACCGCCGCCACGCGCCACTCCTCGTCATTCGTGCCGCCTTCCACATTCGTCAGCGTGTTGCGGTGGAAAGCGGTAGCCGCGATCTGCTCGGTCGTCGCCCCCGGCAGCAGATCGCCGGCGAGCTGTTCGATCGTAAATTGATCGTAGGGCAGGTTACGGTTGAAGGCGTTGATCACCCAGTCGCGATACGGCCAGATCGTCAGGCGAAAGAAATCCGAGCCGTAGCCCGTCGAGTCCGCAAAACGCGCCAGATCCAGCCACATCTTCGCCCAGCGCTCGCCATAGGCCGGCGCCGCGAGCAGACGATCGACCAGCTTTTCGTAAGCGTCGGGACTCTTGTCCTGCACAAACGCATCCGCCTCCTCCGGCGTCGGCGGCACCCCCGTGAGATCGAGCGAAACGCGGCGCACCAGCGCATAACGATCCGCCTCGGGCGAAGGCGTAAGGCCCGTCCCCGCGAGCTTCGCGCGGATGAAAGCGTCGATCGGACTCTTCGCATCAGCGATCACCGGCACACTCGGCCGCGCGAGCTTCACGAAAGACCAGTGCTCTTTATACTCCGCGCCCTCCGCGATCCAGCGCCGGAAGAGTTCCACCTCCCCGCCGGTCAGTGCGTGATTTTCCTTCGGCGGCGGCATCACCTCATCGCGATCCTTCGTCGTAATGCGGATCATCAATTCGCTCGCCTCCGGCTTCCCCGGCACGATCGCCCGCACGCCATCGCGTTCCTTGATCGCCTCCGCGCGCAGATCGAGTCGCAAACCCGCCTCGCGCGACTTCTCATCCGGCCCGTGGCAGTGAAAGCACTTGCTCGAGATGATCGGGCGGATGTCGTAATTGAAGTCCACCTTGCCCCCGGCAGCGAACGCACTGGCCGGCGCGAGAGCTGCGGCGATGAGGAGGGGAAGGAAGCGCTTCATGGAAAAGTGGGCACCCGGTCAATCCGGGCGGCGCATCCTGCGGGGCAAGACCGCTTCGGGCAACTTACGGGTGCGCGTAACTAAGGAACCATTTCTTACCGCGGAGACGCGGAGGTCGAGCGGTGGAAACCGTCCCGTGGTGTCACGCACGGAAACTACCACGGATGAACACGGATCTGCACGGATGAAAGGCCCGTTGTCTGATCCCCATCCGTGTTTCATCCGTGTGTATCCGTGGCTAAAATCATCTCCGCGCCTTCTGTCCGGCATCTGGCGCCAGACGGGTGAGGCAAAGCAGAGATCAGAGGTCCTTCGCTTCGCTCAGGATGGCGGGTGGGCTTTCTTTCCCCGTCGCTCCGAACCATTCGTGGGCCTCGTATCCTTCGTGGTTAATCAAAGCTTCGGTGCCGGGGCGGGAGTCGCGGGCTTGGCCTCCGGCTTGGGCGTTGCTGGTGGCGGGAAGGGCGGGTTCGTCAGCGCTTTCGGCGCTACCTGGGCGAGGTTCGGCGTCACATCCGCGTCCACATTGCCCACCGCCCACGACACCCCACCCGTCAGGATGTCCTGGAAGATCGGGCTCGTCCACACGTCCTCCCGGTGTCCCATCGACGTGTAAAACACGCGCCCCTTCCCATGCTTGCGCGCCCATGTCGCCGGATACGCCGGACGCTCATACTCGATCCCCTTCATCGACTCCGTCTCCTGCACCAGCAGCACATGCAGATCCGGCCGGAAATCCTTCAGCGAATACCACTCCTCCTGCAGCGCAAACCCCGCCGCATGCGGCGCCAGCCCCGGGAACTTCGCATCCACCACCCGCATCGTCGCCACCTGCTGCGCCCCGTGCTTGATGAACTCCCCGCCGATGAACTGCACATACGGGTCCGCCTCCTCGCCGAAATTCCGATACCGCTCCGGCCCCTTCTTCGCCTCGTTGTTCGTGTGAAAAGTATCACTCGCGCTATGCGTGCCGATGAACCCCTTCCCGCTCGCCACATAGTCAAACAACGCCTGCTTCCCCTCCGGCGACATCGCCGGCTGCCCATCCGTCCCCGGCTCCAGCAGATTCCCCGTCGTGTAGAAAAAGACCGCGTCGAACTGCGCGAGATACGTCGGCGAGAAAAGCGACCCATCCTTCGAGAACGTAAACTCCCAGTGATTCTTCGCCCCCAGCTCCGTGAGCTGCTTCTCCGCAAAACTCGGCTGCCCCTTCTTGTAACTAATCACCTCGTGCTCAAACCCGCTCGACTTCGAGAAAAAGAGGATCTTGCGCTTCGGCGACGCCGCCAGCGCCGTCCGGCTGAAGGACCAGCCCCCGAGCGTGACGGCAGCCGTGGTGGTGCGGAGAAAGGAACGACGATTCATGATGGGGCGATGTGGGGAGGTGGAGAGAAAACCGAGCCCTCATCCTCGCGCCGCCCGCTCTGGCTGTCGAGCGCGGGCAGCGGGGAGCGGCACGGAGCGGGATGCCGAGCTTGACGCCGGAACGACGAGGCCAAACCCGTCACCCTGAGCTGGGCGAAAACCGAGATCAGGGTGACAGCATCACGCCCCGTCCGCCTACCGCTACGCGTCGACCCCGAGCCGCAATGCCTTTACCGATTTCGAGGAATCGTTTACCGCCGGGCACGCGGACCGAGTGACGGAAGCGACGCGTGGAGCGGAGTTCGTTTTACCTCGTGCCGAGGTTGAGGACTTGGGCACGGATGCTTCGCGGGAGAGGCGGAGCTTCGCGGGGAGGGTTGGGAATCCGGGGCGCCGCCGGGTCACGCCCTCGCCGGACTCCCCCCCGCCGCAAAAGGCGTGCGTGAAGACCTTCCTCCTCTAGTCTCCTGAAAAATGAACACGACGACGTCCCCGAAGCCCGCTCCGCACTTGCTCTCGACCTACGACTTGCACGGGCTGGCGCTGCGCAACCGGGTGGTGATGGCGCCCTTGACCCGGGCCCGGGCCGGGCGGGAGCGGGTGCCGAACGAGTTGATGGTGGAATACTACACGCAACGCGCTTCGGCGGGGCTGATCATCGCGGAGGCGACGACGATTTCGGAGCAGGGTTTTGGCTGGGTGGATTCGCCGGGTATTTACAATGAGGCGCAAGTGGCGGGTTGGTCGAAGATCACGGCGGCGCTGCGGGCGCGCCAGACGCCGTTTTTCCTCCAGCTCTGGCATTGCGGGCGGGCGTCGCACAGCAGCTTTCACGGCGGGCAGCCGGCGGTGTCGGCCTCGGCGATCAAGATCGCCGGGGATGAGATCCACACGCCGCTCGGCAAGCAGCCCTACGAAACGCCGCGCGCCCTGGAGACGGCGGAGGTGGCGGCGGTGGTGGAGGATTACCGGCGGGCCGCGGCACTCGCGCAGGCGGCGGGCTTTGACGGCGTGGAGATTCACGCGGCCAATGGCTATCTGATCAATCAATTCCTCGACTCGAAGACGAATCACCGGACGGATGGCTACGGCGGGAGCGTGGAAAACCGGTATCGCTTCCTGAAGGAGATCGTGGAGGCGATCCTGACGGTCTGGCCGGCGAACCGGGTCGGGGTGCGCCTTTCACCGAACGGCAATTTCAACGACATGGGCGCGCCGGATTTCCGCGAGACTTTCACGTATGTGGCGACGGAGCTGAACGGCTACGGGCTGGCTTACCTGCATGTGGTGGACGGGCTGGCGTTCGGCTTTCACGAGCAGGGCCAGCCGATGACGCTGGCGGAGTTTCGCGCGGTGTTCTCGGGCCCGCTGATGGGCAATTGCGGCTACACGCAGGAAACGGCGGAGGCGGCGATTGCGTCGGGTGAGGCGGACCTGATCGCCTTTGGGCGGCCGTATCTGAGCAATCCGGATCTGGTGGAGCGCTTTGCCAACGGCTGGGAGCTGAATGCACCGGCGGATCTGAAAGCGTGGTCAGCGCCGACGGCGGCGGGCTACACGGACTTTCCGTTTCATGCGCGGAGCTGAGGAGCGGTGCTTTGCGGTGAGGGGTGGGATCCGGTGCGCCGTCGGGAGATCTGACCTCCATCCGCCGCACCGTGCAACCGACCTAGCCGCGGAGGAAGAGATTGGGTTCAGGCAGCTTGCGTCATGAATTAGACGAAAAAAAACTTTACAGCGCCGTGCGAGTTCCCTACTTCTGCCCACCAATCGGCCCCTAAACTTGGCCGGATTTAACCCAACCAAAAAAAACACCCATGAAAAAAATCGCATTCCCCATGCTCGCCAGCCTCGCGCTCATCACCAGCGCGTTCGCCGGCCAGGAAGTCAAAGAAAGCAAAGAATACAAAGCCATCCCTGATCCTTGCTTCAAGGACACGGAATTCCAACTCGACCTCTTCGGTAGCTACACGGATTCCGTGAATCGCAACCCGAACGGGGACGGCTTCGGCGGCGGCCTCGCCTTCAACTACTTCTTCATGAAGTATCTCGGTATCGGCGTCGACGGCAACGTCTTCGACGGAACCGGCGCAGTCACCTGGGATGTCTCTGGTCGCATCATCGCCCGTTTCCCGATCGAAACCGGCAGCCTCTGCATCGCTCCGTATATCTTCGGCGGCGGCGGCTACGAGTTCGACGGCGCTGACGTGGGCACCTTCCACGCTGGCGGCGGTCTCGAATGGCGCGCCACCCACACCCTCGGTCTCTTCGGCGAAGGCCGTTATACTTGGGGTGCTGACGAGCAGGATTCCGCGCAGGTCCGCGCTGGCGTCCGCTTCGTGTTCTAAGCGACACCTGAACTAATCCAATCGAAAGACGCCGGGGCAGAAATGCCCCGGCGTTTTTATTTGTCCGAATCGTAGCGCGCCACCCGCGCACGGCCCTAGCTTTTCACCCAAAGCGCCAGCTCCTGCGCCAGCTCCGGCGTCCAGGCGACGCGGAACTCATTCCCGGCTCGCAACCGCACCGACGAGCCATCCGGGCTCACGAACTGGAACTCGATCCGACGCGTGCCGGGCGAACGCACCACCGCGGCTCGCACCGTGTGCAGGTCTGCTTCTGTGGTTTTTTCGCGGTCGAAAGACAACACCACCGGCTTCTCGGACGCCGCAGGCTTTTTGATCGGCTTCACTTCATTGGCCGAAATGCGCGGTGCCTCCTCCCGCCGGTCGAGGCGCCCGGTGATCGACACCACATTTCCCACCACGAGCTGCAACTGGCTCTTGGTGTAGGCCTCGCTCCAGATCATGACCTCGAGCGATGCGGTCAGGTCTTCGAGCACGACGATCGCAAAAGGCTTGTTGTCCTTCTTGGTGAACTTCCGATCCACCGCGGTCAGCGCTCCCGCGATCGTCACGGTGCTCTTGTCTTCCTGTTCGCCGAGCTTGCCGATCGCGGTGATGCCCGCTTTTTCCAACGCGGAGCGGTAGTCATCGAGCGGGTGGCCGGTGACGTAGAAGCCGAGGAGTTCTTTCTCGAAAGCGAGTTTCTCGGCCGTCGTCCACGGCGGCACCAGCGGGCCGCTGGATTTCTTCGCAGGGGACGCCGAGGCCGCGAAATCCTCGAACATCGAAAACTGTCCCGCCGCGCGATCCCGGTGCGCGCTCGATGCCGCCGCCAGCGCTCCGTCGATCTCCGCACAAAGCTGCGCCCGCTCCTCGCCGGTCCAGTCGAAAGCGCCACACTTTACCAGGCACTCGAGCGCCTTCTTGTTCATCTTCTTTAAGTCGATCCGCGCGCAGAAATCCTCCAGCGAAATAAACGCTCCCTTGCTCTCACGCTCGATGATCGCCGCCGCCACCGCGGTCTCGCCGACATTCTTGATCGCTGCCAAGCCGTAGCGGATCGAGCCCACGTGAATACCCTCGCTCGGAGCGGTCGGCGCTTCCTCGGTTTTCACCTTCGCTGCGGACGCACTCGGCAACTCATCAAACCGCACACCCTCCTCCTCGATCACCTCCTCCCCTGCTCCATTCGTCGCGGGCGCTGCTTTCCGCCGCAACGCTTGCACCGCCGCCACCCCTTCATTACTGACCTCCTCCGGCGAGAATTTCAGCCCGCTCTTGTTCACGTCAGGTGGCAGGATGCGGATGCCCATCCGCTCACACTCACCGACGAAGATGCTGATCTTGTCCGTGTTCGAGACTTCGTTGCTCATCACCGCGGCCATGAACTCCACCGGGTAGTTCGCCTTCAGGTACGCCGTCTGGTAGCTGATCCACGCATACGCGGCGGAGTGCGAACGGTTGAAGCCGTAGCCCGCGAATTTCTCCAGCGTGTCGAACACATCGTCCGCCACATCCGCCTTCACCCCGTGCAAGCTCGCCGCGCCTTCGCGGAATTTCACCCGCTCCTTGGCCATCTTCTCCTTGTCCTTCTTGCCCATCGCGCGCCGGAGCAGATCGGCGCCGCCCAGCGTGTAACCGGCCATGACCTGCGCCGCCTGCATGACCTGCTCCTGATAGATAAGCACGCCGTACGTCTCCTTCGTCACGTCTTCGAGCAGCTTGTGCGGCGCCTTCACCTTCGCGAGACCCTTCTTGCGCTTCACGTAGTCGGGAATGAGGTCCATCGGGCCGGGCCGGTAGAGCGCGATGAGCGCGTTTAAGTCCTCGATGTCCCGGATGTCGAACTGCCGCGCCCAGCCGGTCATCCCGCCGGATTCCAGTTGGAAGATGCCGATCGTCTCGCCCTTGTTCAGCATGTCAAAGCTCGCCTGATCTTCGAGCGTGATCTTGTCGATGTTGAAGTCCGGCGTGTGCTGGTGGATCAGCACGACCGCGTCGGTGATCACCGTCAGCGTCTTCAAGCCGAGGAAGTCGCACTTCAGCATGCCGACCTCAGTCAGCGGCCCCATCGCGTATTGCGACACGATCGAGTTGTCGTTCGCGCGCGTCAGCGGGATGTATTCGGAAAGGTCGCGGTCGCTGATCACCACGCCCGCCGCGTGCACGCCCACGCCGCGCGTCAGGCCTTCCAGCTTCGTCGCGATGTCCCAGAGCTGCGCCGTCGCCGGCTCCGTCTCCACCGCTTTCTTCAGCTCCGGGTTCTTATCGATCGCCCCCGCTGTGTGCTCGATCGCGCCCGTCTCCTTGTTCTTCTTGTCGAAGCCGGCCAGCGTGATCCCGAGTTCGTTCGGGATCATCTTCGCGATGCGGTCCGCGTCGCCGTAGCTCCAGCCCTGCACCCGCGCCACGTCGCGCACCACACTCTTCGCGCCGAGCGTCCCAAAGGTGATGATCTGCGACACCGAGCGCTCCCCGTACTTCTGCCGCACGTACTCGATCACCTCCGCGCGCCGGTTCACGCAGAAGTCCACGTCGATATCCGGCGGCGACACCCGCTCCGGGTTGAGGAAGCGCTCGAAAAGCAGCTTGAACTTGATCGGGTCGATATCCGTGATGCCCATCGCGTAGGCGATCATCGAGCCCGCCGCCGATCCACGCCCCGGCCCCACCGGGATGCCGTGCTCCTTCGCCCAGTTGATGAAATCCCAGACGATCAGGAAGTAATTCACGAAGCCCTGACTTTCGAGCACCTCGATCTCCAGCGCATACCGCCGCTGCACCCCCTCGGAATCCGCATCCGCGCCGTAGCGCATCCGCATCCCCGCCTCGGTGATCTCCCGCAGATACTGGTTCTGCGTCTTGCCCGCGGGCGGCGTGAAGTTCGGATACTTCGCCGACGTATCGATCTTCAGCCCGCAGCGCTCCGCGATCGCCAGCGTGTTGTCGCAAGCCTCCGGCACTTCCTTGAAAAGCTCGCGCATCTCCGCCGGCGATTTGAAATACACCTCCGTCACATACTTCATCCGCCGCTCGTCCGTCACATTCGAGCCCGTGCCGATGCAGATCAGCGCATCATGCGCCGCGTGATCCACGCGATTGAGAAAATGCACATCGTTCGCCGCCACCAGCCCGAGGCCAAATTCATGCGCCAGCGTCGGCAGCACCCGGTTGCATTTGATCTGCTGCTCGATCCCGTGATTGTGCAGTTCGAGAAAGAAATTCTCCGCGCCCAGGATGTCGCGATACGCCGCCGTCAGCTTGCGCGCCTTCGGCAGATCATCCTCGATGATCGCCTGATTCACCTCCCCCTTCAGGCACCCGCTCAGCCCGATCAACCCCGCCGAATGCTGCGCCAGCAGCTCCTTGTCGATCCGCGGCTTGTAATACATCCCGTCGAGATGCGCGATCGACACCAGCTTCACCAGATTCTTGTAGCCGTCGTCATTGTGCGCCAGCAGCGTGAAGTGATACGCCGACTCCCGCTGCGAATTCGCCGTCTTCTTCGTATGCGAATCCGGCGCCACATACACCTCGCAACCGATGATCGGCTTGATCCCCGCCTCATTCCCCGCCAGGTAAAACTCGATCGCCCCAAAAAGATTCCCGTGATCCGTGATCGCCAGCGCCGGCATCTTAAATTCCTTCGCCTTCTTCATCGCCGCCGCGATCCGCACCGCCCCATCGAGCGTCGAGTATTCCGTGTGACAGTGCAGGTGAACGAAAGAGTCAGTGGACATGAGACCGGCAAATATACGCGCCCCGTTGCGGGCGCGAAGTTGGAAAATGCAAAACCGCGCTCCCAACCGGCCCCGCCCCACGGCACGGCCGCGCTCTCCTTTCGCAGGCAGAGTCGTCCATCCTCCTCATCCGAGCGGATCGCTTCCCGACGACAGTCGCCCGCCGTCACATGTGCGCAAACGCTCCCGGCTGTTTCCGAGCGGATGCCGCATCGCCTGGCGCCACAAACGCCCGACCACGCCTCCCGCTGTCACGAGATGTCGCCTGCCCCTATTTCCCCCCTGCCCCTACCGCCGCAGCGCCGCGATCAGCTCATTCATCTTCTGCCGCAGCGCCTCCATGTCGGGATCGACAAAGGGCGTGTCCAGCGTGCTCACCCCATTGCTATTCGCCGAGGAGTTCCCCGCCGCCGTGCTCAGCGCCGTATCGAGCGCCGCCGTCAGTTGCGCCGTCGTCACCTCCCCCGGCGGGCCCGGCGGCCCCTCGGGTCCCGGTGGACCTCCGGCCTGACCCTGCGGACCTTCCGGACCTTGCGGTCCCACGGGCCCCGTTTCGCCGGGGATGCCTTGCGAGCCCTGCGGCCCCGGCGGTCCTCCGCTCGGCCCCTGCGGACCTTCCGGCCCCTGCGCTCCCACCGGCCCGGTATCACCGATCGACCCCTGCGGCCCCGGTGGTCCCACGGGTCCGCCACTCGGACCCTCCGGCCC
>JBBQYR010000146.1:0-11664 GCA_038208565.1 Chthoniobacterales bacterium | reverse complement strand
CAGACGCCGGCGTGGGGCGCGGTTGCAGTACTCGTGATTTTCCTGATCTTCTTCCGTGATCCGCCGAAGACGGCGCGCACGGATGTGATCGCCGGCCGCCGGGAGGAAGACCTCGAAATGCCGTAGCGCGGCGGCCATTCGTTCCCTGAAAAACTTAATCCGGCGTGATTGGCCTGGGGTGGTTCGGCGAGAAGCATCGCGAAGTGCTCTTTGCGATCCCGAAGGTGGAGTGGCACTTGACCACGCTCGTCGACTGCGACGCCATCGTCGCCACGGCGCGTGCGGCGCAGGGCTCGTTCATGGTCGGCCTCATCGGCCGCTCTCACCCGCGCTCCGCCGCCGCGAATCAAGAACGGCCCGATCATCGGCGACGGCGTGGGAGACACCGATCTCATGGTCTGGTCCGGGCCTGGTCACGAACACGACGGGGGATGAGGCGAAGGTTCGTGGGAGCGGCGGCAGCGGGGGGAGCGTCGCGCAGAGCTCCGGCATCGAAGGGACGAAGAAGCTGCTCGGTGATTTTCACCAAGTCTGCACCGACGATCCAATCGAGGTAATTTTTCTGCCGCGCGCCGAAGTGGGCGGGCGATGTGAACATCAGCAACGGGAAGCCGCTGCTCCTCGACTGGTCGCCCGGCACCACCAGCAAGGACGATTGCCCGGTGCTGCTCGGCCGCCGGTGAAATCCTGCCGCACCGAGCGGAACTCATCGCCGGCCGCCGGCCCGATGTCCGCGCCCGCCCCACCGACGATGAAGGTGCCGTGGTCCTCCGTCAGACTTCCAGCCGCGCCGACCGCGCCGCTATCGCTGCTGGTCCAGACCGGCGCTGCGCTGATCGCGATACCGGAAACCGGCAGCAGTGTGGCTTCGAGGACGAGCGGAGCGCTCACGTTGTAGGTGAGTCCCGTGCCATTGGTCGCGCTTAAGTACACCACCGGAGCGAGCACCGACTCCT
Source organism: Chthoniobacterales bacterium (assembly GCA_038208565.1). GTDB lineage: Bacteria > Verrucomicrobiota > Verrucomicrobiia > Chthoniobacterales > Chthoniobacteraceae > Chthoniobacter. The sequence continues at coordinate 10,708 of JBBQYR010000146.1, read as the reverse complement.
GGAGGAGCGTCGGCGACGGGGTCACCTCGGAAGCCGATCATCCACAACACCTCAGAATGCCAATTTGGAAATGATGATGCGTTCGAGCGAACGCCGGACCTGATCCTCGGTGACGTGGGCACGCTTTGGCTTTGCCGCCGGGCTTGTGGAGTGCGAGAGCAGCAACGCAAGCAAAAGGAGGAGCAGTGCTTTCACGGGCCTAAGTTGTCGTGGTCACCGTTCGAGAGCCAAGCTTGGGATGATTCTGGACGCGGGCCAGGCGCTTGCGGGTGGGGGCGTTCGCTGCTTTCCTGTGCGGCCCCTGCGCCCTCCTTTTCATGAAATACTCGCCCTTCATCCTTGCGTCCCTCATCTCGGCAATCCTCCCCGGTTTGATTCAGGCCGTGGAACAAGGTGGTTCGGTCGCGGGGGTCGCGCCGGCTTCCGACGAAGGTAAGAACGCGATCAAGTCCTTCAAGGTCGATCCCGGCATCAAGATCGATCTGTGGGCCGCGGAGCCGATGCTCGCGAATCCCGTCGCTTTCTCGCAGGACGAAAAAGGCCGCTGGTATGTCGCCGAGACGTTCCGTCAGGAGCGTGGCGTGGAGGACAATCGCGGGCACAAGCAGTGGCTCGATGAGGACATCGCCGCGCAGACGATCGAGGATCGGCTGGCTTACATGAAGAAGCACTACGCCGACCCGGCGAAGTTCGCCGAGCGCTTCACGAAGTATGAGGATCGCATCAGCCGCGTTGAAGACACGACCGGCAGCGGACTCGCCAACAAATCGACGATCTTCGCCGACGGTTTCAAGGACGCGCTCGACGGCACCGGCGCCGGCATTCTCGCGCGCGGCAATGAAGTCTGGTGGACGAGTATTCCGCACCTCTGGCGTTTCCAGGACAAGAACGACGACGGCGTGACCGATACGAAGGAAAAGCTGCTCACCGGCTTCGGCGTGAAGTTTGCCTTCCGCGGCCACGACATGCACGGTCTGCGTTTCGGCCCGGACGGCCAGCTCTACTTCTCGATCGGCGACCGCGCGATCAACGTGAAGACCAAGGAAGGCACGCAAGTCGCGGAGACCGAGACGGGCACGATCATGCGCTGCAATCCCGACGGCACCGGATTCGAGATTTTCTCCAGCGGCGTGCGCAATCCCCAGGAGCTGGCCTTTGACGAGCACGGCAATCTTTTCACCGGCGACAATAACTCCGACAGCGGCGACAAGGCGCGCTTTGCGTATCTCGTGGAAGGCGGCGACACCGGCTGGCGCATGGCTTACCAATATCTGCCGGATCGCGGCCCGTGGAATCGCGAGAAGCTGTGGGACGAAGTGGAAGGCCGGAAGGCGCGCTACATCGTGCCACCCATTGCGAACATCGGCAACGGCCCCAGCGGGCTGACTTACAACCCCGGCACCGGCCTCGGCCCGGCGTATCGGAATCAGTTTTATCTCTCCGATTTCCGCGGCGGCGCGACGGCGAGCACCGTGCATCAGATCGCGCTCGAACCGCAGGGCGCGTTTTTCAAGGTCAAGGAGCGCCGCGATTTCGTGAAAGGCGTGCTCACGACCGACGTGGAATTTGGCAACGACGGCGCGCTCTACGTGCTCGATTGGGTGTCGAGCTGGGGCGGTGTCGGCAAAGGCCGTATCTATAAGTTCACCGACGAGAAGGCCGACGTGGTGCTGCAGAAAGAAACCGAGAAGCTCATCGCCGAAGGAATGACGAAACGCCCCGAAACGGAGCTGGCCAAGCTGCTCGGCCACGCCGATCAGCGCGTGCGGCAGGCCGCGCAATTCAAACTCGCCGAGCAGGGAAGCGCGAAGACGCTCGAAGTCGCGGCGAAGAACACGAAGGCCGCGAACCCGCTCGGGCGCTTGCACGGCATCTGGGGCCTCGGCCAGATCGCGGCGAAGACTCCCGCAGCAATCGATGCACTGCCCGCGTTGCTCGCCGATGCCGACCCGGAAGTCCGCGCGCAGGCCGCGAAGGTGCTCGGCGACGCCAAGGTGAAAGCAGCGGGCGACCAGCTCGTGGGCCTTTTGCAGGATAAGGAAAACCGCGTGCGTTTCTTCGCCGCGCTCAGCCTCGGCAAGCTCGGCCACAAGTCCGCGATCGATGCGCTGACCAAAGTCCTGGCGGAAAACAACGACGCCGATCCGATCCTGCGCCACGGCGCGATCATGGGTCTCGCTGGTTGTGCGACCGCGCAGCAACTCGCCGCGAAAACGAACGATCCTTCCGCCGCGGTCCGTGGTGGTGCGGTCGTCGCCCTGCGCCGCCTGCGCAGTCCGCTCGTGGCCGCCTTTCTCAAGGACGCTGACCAAAGCGTGGTTCTCGAAGCCGCTCGCGCGATTCACGATGCCCCGATCCCCGACGCACTGCCCGCACTCGCGGCGGTCGTGACGAATCCCGAGATCAAGGACACAAACATCCTCAGCCGCGCGATCAATGCGCACTACCGCCTTGGCAAAATCGACAACGCCCTCGCGCTCGCCGCGTTCGCCGGCAAGACCGCAGCGCCCGAGGCCGCCCGCAAGGACGCGCTCGAAGCGCTCGCCATTTGGGCGAACCCGGATGGCAAAGACCGCCTGCTCAATCAATGGCGCCCGCTGCCGCCGCGTGGTGCGGATGATGCCGTGGCCGCGGTGACGCCGGTGCTCGGCGCGTTGCTCAAGGAGTCGCCCGGTAGCGTGCAGGAGGTGGTCGCGCGCATCGCCGGCAAATTTTCCATCGCCGGTGCCGGCGAACCGCTCGTGCAACTCGCCTCGAACGAAAAAGCCGGCAGCGTGGCGCGCGTCGGAGCGATCCGCGCGTTGATCGCCACGAAGGATGCGCGCCTTCCCGAGGCCGCGAAGGCGGCGGTCGCGTCGAAGGATGGCAAGGTCCGTGCCGAGGGTTTGCAGGCGCTCGCGGCAAGCGATCCGGCGGCCGCGGTGAAGGTGATCGGCGAGATCATCCAGCACGGCGCGCCGGCGGAAAAAAAGGGCGCGGTGCTGGCGCTGACCGACTTGAAAAGCAAGGAGGCGGACGCGCTGCTCGTGGGGCTCATCGATCAACTCATCGCCGGTAAACTCGCGTCGGAGATTCAGCTCGATGTGCTGGAATCCGCGAAGGGTCACCAGAGCGGCGTGCTCAAGGACAAGCTCGCGCAATACGAAACTTCGCTGGCCAAGGACGATCCGCTCGCCAAGTGGCGCGTGTCGCTCGCGGGCGGCAACATCGAGAAGGGGCGCAAGATCTTCCGCGAGAAAGCCGAGACGCAATGCCTGCGCTGCCACAAGGCTGAGATCGGCGACAGCCTCGTCGGTCCCGAACTCACGCACATCGGCAAGACCAAGGACCGAGTTTATCTCCTCGAATCCATCGTGCTGCCGACCAAGGCGATCGCTCAGGGTTTTGAAACCGTGGTGCTGACGCTCAAGGACGGCAACATCACCGCCGGGCGCCTAGTCGGTCAGGATACTAACGCGTTGAAGATCGAGACGATGGATTTGCAGGGCAAGCCCCAGGTCGCGACGGTGCCCTTGGCGCAGATCAAGGAGCGCCTGAGAGCGCCGTCGCCGATGCCGCCGAACCTCGTCGATTTCCTCTCGCGGTCCGAGATGCGCGACCTCGTCGAGTATCTGGCGACGCGCAAGTAACGCCGCTGGCTGGATGAATCCGATCCCGCTCCTGCGTCGCGTCGGTCAGATCGAAGCGGTGTCGTTTCTCCTGCTGATCGGCGTGGCCATGCCGCTCAAGTATCTCGCCGGCCAGCCGCTCGCGGTGAAGATCGTCGGCTGGGCGCACGGCGTTTTGTTCGTGATCTTCGGCTGCGCGCTGCTGCGCGTCTGGATCGCCGCGCGCTGGCCGTTCTTCCGCGTCGTGCTGGTTTTCATCGCCGCGCTGCTGCCGTTCGGGCCGTTCGTCGTGGACCGCCGGATGCGCGAGTGGGAAGGGGAGTTTGAGGCGCGCGCGGGAGCAGGCCGACGCTAGGATTCTTTAGCCACGGATTTGCACGGATGAAACACGGATGACTCGGTATTCATCCGTGAACATCCGTGTCGATCCGTGGCTCCAAACTGAGCCGTCGCTGCAAGCGAGCGGGCGCTACTTCTGCGGGACGTAATCGACCACGAGCGCGTCTTCGAGCACCGGCTTGAGGATGGTGACGAACGCCTTGTGATCGGGATGGACGAGGTACGCGTCGCGATCTGCGGCGTTCTTGAAGCTGAGGAACCAGACGTGTGTATAGCCTTTGCCGAGGCCCTCGGGGCTCACGTCCGTGCCCCATTCGAGCGACTCCACGACCGCGATCTTCTTTTTCAACGCCGCGAATTCTTCCACCACTTTGGCGATCTGCGCCTTGTCGGCATCGGCCTTGAATTTGAAGTGAACGACGTGACGCACCGGACCGTCGGCGGCGAGGGAAGATGCGGTGAGCATGGCGAGAGCGAGAAGTGAGGTGAGAAGTTTCATGGCGATGATGCGTGCGGAATGATGAAGAATGAAAGATGCGGAAGCCAGATTCATTCTTCCTCCCGCCACGCCGCTTCTTCATCCTGCCGCTTTCATCCCACATCCTTTCCCCATGTCCCTCGATCCGCTGCTTTCCGAACCCGTCTCCGACCCGCTCCCGCTCTATCGCCTGCGCGATGCCATCGTGGCCACGGACCTGCTGGCTGCGGCCATCGCGCACCTCGATTTCTTTACCTGGCTGGAGGAAAATCCCGCGACGCTCGGCGCGGTCTGCGCGCATTTTGAAATCCATCCGCGCCCGGCGGATGTGATGATGACGCTGCTCATGGCGATGGGTTTGGTGCAGCAAAATGGCGGCGTCTTCCTCATCACGCTGCGCGGACGCGAGCATCTCAGCGCCAAGTCGCCGTGGAACCTCGCTCCGTATTACACCTCGATGAAGGACCGCCCGCAGACGCTCGACATGCTCAAAGTCCTGCGCACCGGCAAGCCGGCGAACTGGGGGAGTTACGATCCGCAGGCCTGGGCGCAGGCCATGGAGCGCGAGGACTTCGCCAAACCGTTCACGGCCGCGATGGATTGCCGCGGCGTCCTGCTTGGGCCGGCAATGGCGAAAAAACTCGATCTCGCTGACAGCAAAGCGCTGCTCGACGTCGCGGGTGGTTCGGGCATCTACGCCTGCGCGCTGGTGGCGCATCATCCGCACCTGCGCGCGGCCGTGCTCGATAAACCGCCGGTCGATCGCATCGCTCGCGAATCCATCGCCAAACGCGGCTATGCGGAAAAGGTGAGCGTGATCGCGGGCGATATGTTTGCCGACGCCTGGCCGACGGACTTCGATGTGCATCTCATCTCGAACGTGCTCCACGATTGGGACGAGCCGGAAGTTAAGGCGTTGCTCGCGAAGTCGCATGCCGCCTTGCCGCGCGGCGGACAGCTCATCGTCCACGACGCTCACATCAACGCCGACAAAACCGGCCCGCTGCACGTCGCCGAATACTCCGCGCTGCTCATGAATATCACCGAAGGGAAGTGCTACTCGGTGCGGGAGATGGGTAGCTATCTCGCGGATGCGGGCTTCGAGTGGGTGGACTATCAGCCGACCGCGGTGGGCCGCAGCTTCATTCTTGCGCGGAAGCTTTGAGTTATGCGCCCATTCCTCGCGCTCTGCCTCACCGCCACGTGTCTGCCTTTCTCCATGATGCACGCTGAAAGTCCGCTCGCGTATCCCAAGACGCGCCAGATGGAGCACGTGGACGAATACCACCGCGTGAAGATCGCCGATCCGTTTCGGTGGTTGGAGGACGACAACTCCGCCGAGACCGCCGCGTGGGTCGAGGCTCAGAACAAGGTCACGTTTGGTTTTCTTGAAGCGATTCCACAGCGCGCTGAGATCAAGGAGCGACTCACGAAGCTCTGGAACTACGAGCGTTTCGGCCTCCCGATGGAACGCGGCGGACGCACCTTTTACACGCGCAACAGCGGCCTGCAGAACCAGCGCGTGCTTTACGTCGCCGACTCGCTCGAAGCCGCACCGCGCGTGCTGCTCGATGTGAATGTGCTCGCCGCCGACGGCACCGTCGGGCTGAACAGTTTCGAGCTGAGCGACGATGGCAAGCTGCTCGCGTATTCGCTCTCGCGGGCCGGCTCGGATTGGCTGGAGTGGCGCGTGCGCGATGTCGCCACGGGCGAGGATCGGCCGGACGTGATCGAGTGGGCGAAGTTTTCGGGCGCGTCGTGGACGAAGGATGGCAGCGGGTTTTTCTACAGCCGTTACGATGCTCCGACGAAGGGTGAAGAACGGAAGGGCGTGAACGAGTTTCACAAGCTCTACTTCCATAAACTCGGCACCCCGCAGCGCGACGACGCGCTCATCTACGAGCGCCGCGACCGCAAGGACTGGGGCTTTTATGGCGGCGTGAGTGACGATGGGCGTTACCTCGCGATGAGCGTGAGCGAAGGCACGGACACGCGGAACCGCTTTTTCTACAAAGACCTCGCGCAGCCCGACGCTAAAGTCGTGGAACTGCTCACCGACTTCGACGCCAGCTACGATTTCATCGGCAACGACGGTGCGATCTTCTTTTTTAAGACCGACCTCAAGGCACCGCGCGGTCGAGTCATCGCCATCGATCTGGCGAAGCCGGCGCGCGAACAATGGCGCGAACTGATCCCGCAGACCGCCGACACGCTCCGGGGCGTCAGTTTCGTCGGCGGGCAATTGCTCTGCAGCTATCTGCACGATGCGCACAGCGTGGTGCTGCGTTTTGCCTGGGATGCCGCGGCGCAGACGGCCAAGCCGCTTGGCGAAATCCCGTTGCCCGGACTCGGCAGCGCTGGCGGATTTGGTGGCCGCGCGATCGACAAGGAGACGTTCTATTCCTTCACCAGTTTCACCGCGCCCGGCACGATCTATCGGCTCGATCTGGCGAGTGGCAAGAGCGCCGTTTTCCGCGAGCCGAAGGTCGATTTCCAGCCGGGCGACTACGAAACGAAGCAGGTCTTTGCGAAGAGCAAAGACGGCACGCGGGTCCCGATCTTCCTCACCCACAAGCGCGGCCTGAAGCTCGACGGCACCAACCCGACGATCCTCTACGGCTACGGCGGATTTAACATCAGCCTCACGCCGAGCTTCGGTGTCTCGAATCTTGTGTGGATGGAAATGGGCGGCGTCTTCGCCATGGCCAATCTGCGGGGCGGAGGCGAGTACGGAGAGGAGTGGCATCAGGCCGGCGTGAAGCTGCGGAAGCAGAACGTCTTCGACGACTTCATCGCGTGCGCGGAATGGCTCATCGCCGAGAAATACACGTCGCCCGCGAAGCTCGCGATCGAAGGCGGAAGTAATGGCGGCTTGCTCGTCGCGGCGTGCATGACGCAGCGGCCCGAACTCTTCGGCGCGGTGCTCCCCGGCGTCGGTGTGCTCGACATGCTGCGCTTTGAAAAATTCACCATCGGCTGGGCGTGGCGCAGTGACTACGGCTCGGTGGAAAATGCCGAGGAATTCCGCGCGCTCCACGCCTACTCGCCGCTCCACGCGCTCCGCCCCGGGGCGCGGTATCCAGCGACGCTTATCACCACTGGCGATCACGACGACCGCGTCGTCCCCGCGCACAGCTTCAAGTTCGCCGCGCGCCTGCAGGAGTGCCAGGCCAAGGACGGCCCGCCGGTGCTCATCCGCATCGAGGTCCGAGCCGGCCACGGTGGGAACAAACCGATGACCAAGATGATCGACGAACGCGCCGACGAGTTGGCTTTTCTCGTCCGAGTGCTGGGGATGTCAAAAGACTAAAGTTCGCGCACCAGCAGGTTGGCGAATTCCACTCCCACGCCGATGTCGAGCAGGCCGATCGGGCCTTTCGCCGGTGCGTCGGCGGGGAGTTCCTGACGGCGGATTTCGCGGTCGTTGATCTTCAAGGTGACGGCGCGGCCTTTTACGGTCACGACGACGCGGTTCCACGCGCCCCACTTGATTCCTTCCTGGGCCGGGGTGTCGCCGCCGGGCATGAGTTCGCTGAGCGAGACGGTTGTGCCGGGCTCTTCCAAACCGCGCAGAAAGAGAGCCGCGTCGGTCGGGGATTTGCCGGAAATTTTCACGTCCACGATGAATTCGCAGTCGCCGAACGCCGCCTCGGTCCAGAGCGGTTTGGCCGCTGCGCCGCCTTTCAAGACCAGTCGCCAATCACTCGCCTGCCAGCGGTCGAGCGTGTCCGATTTCCAACCGCGCAAGTCCACGCCGGTGTAGAGCGGGCGATGGCCCTCGGCGACCGGCGCGGTCTGCTCGGGCGTCGCGCCGGTGGGTGGCAATTCCTTGATGCGGACATTGCGAAACTCCACGGGCGCGCCTTCGCTCTCCAGCGCGAGGTAGCCTTTGCGGTAGACGCAATCGTCGCCGCCGGAGACCTCCTTGCCGTTCACGCTCAGGCGGATCGAGCCGCCCTGGCAGACGATGCGATAGTGGTTCCACTCGGGCGAAGGTTTGCTCCGGTCTTCGCTCGGGAAACTGCGCCGGCCGTTGCTGCGGCCGAGCGGGATCATCGTCGCGCCGTGGATCGGGAAGACATCGCCGTGCGTGGTAAACGATTCGCTCTTCTTGCCGGTGCGCTTTTCGTACTGCTCGGCGTAACCGTGGTCGAGCACCTGCACCTCGATGCCGCGGAGGAAGGGGACGCCGGGCGCCGCGATCGGTGTGCCCCAGATGAAGACGCCAGAATTGCCGCCGCTCGTGAGGTGCCGCCATTCCGCTTCCATGATGAAATTTTCATACTGCCGCTCGGTGCGGAGCGCGCCGGTGGGTTTGCCGGTGCAGGTGACGACGCCGTCCTTTACGCCCCACGTTTCGGGGGCGCAGTTGGCGTTCACCCAACCGGTGAGGTCGCGGCCATTGAACATCGGCACGAAGCCATCTTCGGCGAAGGCCGTGGCGGTGAGGGCGAGCAGGACGAAGGGGAGGAATTTCATGGGGGAAGGATTAGCCACGGATGGACACGGATGAAACACGGATCAGAGCGAGCGGCACTTTTTCCCTCCGTGTTTCATCCGGGCCAATCCGTGGCCAAAGTCGGACGGGGCCTAGACGAAGTTGCTCACCAGCAGGATCAGCACGATCGACACGCAGGCGATGCCGGTCTCGACGACCGTCCACGTCTTCAGCGTCTGCGGGATGTCCATGCCGAAGTATTCCTTCACCAGCCAGAAGCCGCCGTCGTTCACGTGCGAGAGGATGAGCGAGCCGGCGCCCATGGCGAGAACGAGGAGTTCCTTGTTGATCGTGGGATCGGCGACGACCAGCGGGAGCATGATGCCTGCGGCGGTCGTGACCGCCACGGTGGCCGAGCCGACGGCGATACGCATCATCCCGGCGACGAGCCAGCCGAGAAGCAGCGGCGACATCTGCAAACCCGAGCCGACGGTGGCGAGCGCGTTGCCGACACCCGAGGCGTTGAGCACTTTGCTAAAGCCGCCGCCCGCCGCGATGACGAGGAGCACGCCCGCCGCGGGGGCCAGGGATTCCTCGGCGAACTTCGAGATATTCCCCATGCGCAAACCGCATCGCGTGCCGAAGGCCCAGAACGCGAAGAGCACCGCGATGAGCATGGCCACGGTCGGGTTGCCGATGAAGTCGCCCCACTTACGGCAATCGCCCTGCCAGGTGCCGGCGGGGAAGACTTTCTCCGGCCAGATGATCGACGCGGCGGTGGAGACGAGCATGAGCAGCACCGGCAGGAGCACGGTGAAGAGGCTGAGGCCAAAGCCGGGCGCCTTGGGCGCGCTGGGGTCCGCGCTGGCGCTGGCGCCGAGCCCACCGAGTTCCAGCGGGACGCGGGGCACGACCCAGCGCGCGAGGAGCGGGCCGGTGATCAGGGCGACCGGTGGACCGACGACGAGGAGCGACCAGGCGATGGTTTTGCCGATGTCGGCACCGAGGAGATTGATCGCGGCGAGCGGACCCGGATGTGGTGGGATGAGCCCGTGCGCGGTGGAGAGTCCGGCAGCAAGGGGCAGACCGAGCTTGAGGATCGGCGTCTTGGTTTCGCGGGCGAGGGCGAAGACGATCGGGCCGAGCAGGATCAGGCCGACTTGGAAAAAGACGGACACGCCGACGACGAAGGCCGCGATCATCACGGCGTAGTCGAGCCGCTTCACGCCGAAGAGTCGCGTGATGCCGCCCGCAAGGACCATGGCGCCGCCGGATTCCGCGAGGAGTTTCCCGAGCATCGTGCCGAGGCCGATGATCATCGCGAGGCCGCCGAGCGTGGCGGCGGTGCCGTCCTTGAAAGCTTCCGCGACCTTCATCGGGTCCATGCCGGCGGCGAGGCCGAGGAGCAGCGAGACGAGCGTGATGGAGATGATCGCGTTCAGCCGGAACTTCGCGATGAGCACCACGAGCGCGATGATCGAGACGAGCGCGAGGAGGAGCAGACCGTTGGGCGACAGGGCGGCGAGGGTGGGGGCAAACATGGCGCGAACTGCATAGCGGCTCGGCGCGCGCCGGGGCAACATTTCTTCACGGCTTTCCGCGCGCGGGCGGCGTCAGTCGGTGAAGGCGTACCAATAGAGGCCGTCGTCGAGCCGCTGGAAATGTGAGTTGCGGCTCTCGCGCGGCGCGGAGTCCATGCCGAGTGGGATGATGTAGAAACCTTCCTCGAGCCCGCGCTTTTCGCGGATCGCCAGGGCGAAGCCATCGGGGTAGGCGCGGACGCGTAGCGGGTTCAGGCGCTGGAAGTTCGCCGGCCATTGGTTGGGCTTGGGGAGGAAATAGCGC
>JBBQYR010000145.1:0-11679 GCA_038208565.1 Chthoniobacterales bacterium | reverse complement strand
CTGATCTCGATGTTGTGGATGTGCGTGCAGTTCCACGTCAGCAGGGTATCCATCCGATGCACCGCCGCCACCGCGATGTGCGCCGCGTCCACGGCGGCTTTCATCGGGATCAAGCCTGCTTCCAGGTCTCAGAGGTGAGTTTCTCTCGTTCCCAAAGTTAGCGCAACGCTTTGGGAGCGGAAGCGCGAGGCGAAACTCTGTTTCGGAGATCCGCAGACGGCGACGGGATAAGGCGACGGGGGCCGCTCACCGCCACGAATCGAAGCGGAGCACCGGCTGGCCGCTTGGCAGCCATTCATGCGCGGAGCTGTAGCGCCAGTGCTCGGGCGCGGCGACCCAGCCGCGGCGGACGGGGTTGGCGTGGATATAGTCGATCTTCTGCATCATTGTCTGATCCGAATAGATCGCCTGCGGGTGATAGCCCTCCTGCCAGAGCTGATAGCTGCTCCAGGTTTTGTGCGCGGCTTTGACGGCTGCGAGGAGGTCGAGCAGCCAGGTGCGCCGCTCGGTTTCGAGCTGGGCCAGAAGCTTGCCGGCGGTAAATTTCTTCAAGTCGGCCATGACCCGCGGGAGATCACCGCAATGCACCGCCGCGTGGAAGTGGTTCTCCATGATCACCCATCGAGGTGGCGGAAGGGACTAGGGAAGTTGGCGGGTGGGCGAGCCGCGTAAAGGCGCAGGCCTTTCTCCCGCCGGCAGAAGTCGAGCGAGCCGCCGAGGATATCGAAGCAGGCGGCGGTGTGAAAGACGGGCAGCCAATTCACGATCGTGGAGGTAATGAAGTGGGCGCACTCCGGTTCGCGGACGGTGTAGCGGCTGCGCATGGGAAAAGGATACCGGCGGGGAAACGAAGTTTTTCCTAGTTCCCAAAGTTAGCGCAGCGCTTTGGGAACGTTTAATCCGGCGACACTCCGTCTTAATGCTCACGCGCGACGAACGCGAGCTCCCTCGCAGCAGGCCCGCCCTCGAAACAGAGTTTCGCCGTGAGCGTCCGTCTCCAAAGCTAACTTTGGGAACGAGAGAAAATCCGTCGCGTGCGCTGCTCCCAGAGGCTGATCTTGCAGCAATCTTCGCTGTGTGCGAAAAGCCGCGGAGTAGCCCTTGAAAACATCACCCTCTCTCACTCCCGATACTGAGATTTGCGACGCCGTATCACTTTTTTCCGGCTGTGGCGGCAGTGATCTCGGGTTGCGAGAAGCAGGAGTTCGAGCCGTCTGGGCGAACGATGCAAGCGAGGCCGCGTGCGAGCTTTACGAAGCTGTCACTGGAGCCAAAAAAACGATCCACCACTGCGATATCGCCAAGATTGAGACGTTTCCGAGCGCAGAGTTGCTCGTCGGCTGCTATCCGTGCCAAGGCTACAGCCAAGGTGGTCGCCGGAACGACGAGGACAAGATCAACTTCCTCTATCAGCACTACGACCGGGCGTTGCGAAAAATTCGGCCAAGGGCGTTTATCGTGGAAAATGTGGATGGAATGCGTTTCGCACAGAATGAGCATCTCCTGCGGGCACAGTTAACGCGCTTCCGCTTGGCTGGATACCGCGCGAGTTGGCAAGTGCTTGACGCTAAGAGTTACGGCTTGGCGCAAGATCGAAAGCGTCTCTTCATAGTCGGTATTCGGTCATCCGAAGGGAAGCGCTTCACTTTTCCAAAGGCGACTCACGGACCGGGGGCTGAACAGCCGTATGAGACGTTGAAATCTAAGATTTGGCACCTGCGAAAGGCACCATCCGGTTCTTTTAACATTGAGCCGTTTCATTGGTATTACCTTTCACGGAATCGACGCAGAGAATGGTATCAACAGTCGCCTTGCGTAGTCGCCCACTGGCGTCACTTGGGACTTCACCCGGACTCTCCAGCACTTCGCAAGCTCGGGACGGACAAATGGGAGTTTTCCAAGGACGGAGCCGCCCGGCGCTTCAGCTATTTAGAATGTGCCGTCCTTCAAGGTTTTCCAAAACCCGAATCGTTTTCAGTGCGAACCGTTGAAGAAAGGTTTCGAGCAATAGGAAATGCGGTTCCGCCTCCCCTATTCGGCGCTGTTGCCCGCAAACTTATGGCGACTCTTTCAGGAGAAGCGTAAGGCGCGTTCGATCAAGGAAGAGTCCCCCTCGGTCCGAGACTTCCTTCCACCGAGCTTCGTTTGGAAGGTGAAACGGTATTGCAAAACATCTGATAGTCCAAGCGTCCGGCAATGGTCGTATCCAGTTTTTGATTCGCTCCCAAGAGACGTCGTTTAGTTTTTCGTCCCAATTCGTTTGACCCGTTGCGCACTGAGCCAAGAGAAAGAGTTTTCCATGACGGTTGTCAGGCATCGGCAGCCAACCAATCGCGTCCAAACCCAAATCTTTGACCAGGGTCGTTGGAGGATCATCTGGAAATCCACTGTCACTGTCTGGATTCCATCGCCACTAGCCGGATGCAGTTTCAAGCATTTTGATCATCTCCTTTATACGACGGGGACGATCGGCTTCCGCCTTAGCTTGCCATCCGAACACTCGGACGGATGCACGACCCTTTCCCAAATAAGCTTCCAAAGCTTTCGCGACCAAGTCCTCAAATGCTTCCCTGTCGGCAGCGCTCGGCGCGACGCTCGTTCGGAGGCAATCCATGTAAATTCTGCGTCCTGGAGTGTCTGCCCCGCGGAAGCTCAGCGATCCTGCCGACCGAAGAAATGGGTATTCGTCACCCAACAACCGACTGCGCCTTTCTGTTTCAGCCTGAACACCAGAGGTCATCTCATCTCTGCGATTTTCAGACCTAGCAATCTCTTCGGTTGCTTCACGAAGGTTGCGATCGATCCGCTCCGAGACGGTCTCTCCAGCCACTTCTGGGAAAGAAGCATCGCTTTCACTCTCGGACTGCATTTCCACAAATAGATCTGCGATTTCATCATCCATCTGCGACGCCGCGTAAGGAGAGGTGCCGACCAGGGATGTCTTCCACTCAAGTTCGTCTGCTTCGTCAGCCCACTTGGTCTGCTTGGAGTGGTGTTCTAATTTCGTGAAATTAATCATCCAAATTCTCCTCTTCCTCGGCTTCCAATATCCCTCTAATTCCCTTTCGCAGCGTCTGCGCCGCTTTTAGCGTTTGTCTCGTAGGCACATCAAGAGTGCGGGCCTGATCGCCATCAATATCACCTCGGCTGAAAATCCCATTCGCCTTCGCCAATCGCTCTATCGTTTCGGAGACTAGTTGTGACATTTGTTCCGTAAGAGGCTTGCTCTCTTCGACGACGACATCCAAAAGCACTCCATCCCGGAGCCGCGCGCTTTTGGCGCTGTCGAGCAAGGCTTTTGAGAGTTCCCCGAGATCTCGCGACTCATCAATGACTGGACGCTTCTCGCGCTGGCGGTTTCCAAACATCATTTCCATCAAATCGCCAGCCTCTTCGAGATGCTTCTCAGGCACAGGATTTTTTGTAGGTTCGCCTTTTTCCTCTAGATGCAAAAACTTCCGAACTCCGCTTAAGTTCAGAACGGAGTACACCCAAGAAAATGGAAACTCAGGGTTGCTTCCACGCCCGCGAACGTAACTTTGGCCGTCATCGAAACGGGCAGCTTCTCGAAGCTGCTCAACAAGGTAGTAACCTTCCAGCATTCGATCAACCAAACCACTAGTGTCCCCTATCATTTCCTTGATCTGGGTAAGCGACATCTCGGTCTTGTCTCGCATGTCTGCCATCCATCTAGCTTTTGCGTAGGAATCCCACTGCCGTGCGCCAACAATGTGCTTCGTGCCGAGGTATGCAAGCGCCTGCTTGGCCGCCTCTTTATCATCAATACTCACTACCGGGATCTCTGTAGGAGCCTCATGTTGATTGACTGCAAGCTTTTCTCGGAAAATTTCGCCGCGCTTTTTTTGATTCGCTGCACGAGGATCGTTTCCGAGGATGAGCAAAGCCGACAGGCGCCTGTTGCCTTCAAGAACCGTAAAATCACCGTCCTTCCTTGATTCGACAATGAGCGGCTCGCCCTCGAAGAATCCGTTCGTCGCGATCGAACTCAGAAGGTCATCGACCAAAAAATCCGATGCAATCATGTCCAACGCCTTATCTTCCGTCGTCGCTTCCACCGCGCGGCGACCATAGCGGGGGTTGTTCAAATCGAAATGCAGTTTGCTCAGAGCGATTCGCTTTGTTGTGCTTTTCATTGAGTTTTGAGTAGTTGTCGGCCTATTGGATGTCCATCGTGAAAGGTTCGGCAATCGTCACAGAAGCGGCTCGCCGCTACGCCGCTCCGCGTGGATTTTGACGTGGAGGTGGATGTGGTCGTTGACGAGGTGGGGGCCGAGGTAGCGGAAGAGTTTGCCGGAGCCGTAGTGGCTGCCGTAGGCGGTGCGGTCGAGTTCCAAAACTCCTTGGCCGGTGAGGCGCTGGGCGTCAGCGCTCGGGGCGATGAGGACGGGGAACTCCAGCGGGCGGCTGATGCCCCGCAGGGTGAAGGTGCCGCGCAGGAGGTGGTTCGGCGTGCCGTCGGTGCAGGTGGCGATTCTCTCCGCGGTGTCGGCGACGAACTCGGCGGTGGGATGGTGCTCGAGGTCGAAGAAATCGGCGTTGCGCAGGTGCGCGAGGAGCAGGGCGTTCATCGCGGAGTCGGCGAGGTCTTCACAGGCGATGCTGGCCATGTCGATGGTGAAGAGGGCGCTCGCGAGCTGGCCTTGGTGCAAGTGAATTTCGCCGCCGGCGAGGCGCACGGTGCCGCTGTGGTGGTTGAAGAGATTGCGGCCGGTCCAGCGGATGATGCTCTCGGCGGTGTCGATGCGGAAGGTGCCATCGGGGACGGGCGACTGCGGGAGCTGGCCGGTGCCTTCGAGCGGCAGACCGGCGGCGGTCCAAGCGGCGAGTCCGCCTTCGAAGGTCTCGACTTGCGTGAAGCCGAGGGAGCGGAGTTTTTCCGCAGCGGTGGCAGCATCGAGCGAGCCTTCGCCCGCGCCATAGACGACGACGGGCGCGGCCGGGTCGAGAGCGAGCTTCCGGATGTGATCGGGAAAAGCGGTCTCGTAAATGCACGCGTTCTTCGAGCCGGGAAGGTGCGTCGCGGCAAAGACTTCCTCGGGCAGGATGTGGAGAATCGTCGGCGGCTGGGCGGACTGGAGCTGGGTCTGGAGTTCGAGGGCGGTCATGGATGGAGCGGGATAACGGTCTGACGGGAGAGCAACCAATAACCGGCGGCGAGATTGCGTCGCGCTCGACTCGCGAGAGCCCACATCATTTGCCTATCAGCAGCCGGCATGGCGCGATGGCTTAACAGGCAGGGGCCCGCCGGGCAAGAGTCGGATGGCGCGGAGGACGCAGCACGCAGGCGACCAGCGGCGAAGGGCGCTTCGCTCCGACGGCGAGCGGGTCAAACCAGCGCCGGTTCGCGATCCTCGGATTGCGATTCGGGAAGTGCCGGGCCGGGCCGCTCGTGGCGGTCCTTGCCGAGCCACTGTTGCAGCCGCTCCATGTAGAGATAGACGACGGGGGTGATGTAGAGCGTGAGCAGTTGCGAGAAGAGCAGCCCGCCGACGACGGCGAGGCCGAGGGGCTGGCGGGATTCGGCGCCGGCGCCGATGCCCAAAGCAATCGGCAGCGCGCCCATGATCGCCGCGAAGGTGGTCATCATGATCGGGCGGAAGCGGATGAGGCAGGCCTGGTAGATGGCTTCGGCGGGCGGCTTGTGGTCGTTGCGCTGCGCATCGAGCGCGAAGTCTATCATCATGATCGCGTTCTTTTTCACGATGCCGATAAGCATGAGAATGCCGACGAAGCCATAGACATTGAGGTCGTGGCCGAAGATCAGCAATGTGGCCAGCGCACCGACGCCCGCCGCGGGCAGGCCACTGAGAATGGTCAGCGGGTGGATGAAGCTTTCATACAAAATGCCGAGCACGAGGTAGATCACGAGCACGGCCATGACGAGGAGCAGGCTGAGCCCCTTGAGCGAATCCTGGAACGCCGCAGCTTCGCCCTGGAAGGTCGTGTTCACGCCCTCGGGCAGCAGGTCGCGCACGGCCTCTTCGATCTGCTTCACCGCTTCGCCGAGCGCGACGCCCGGACGCGTGGCGAAGGAAATGGTGACCGAGGGCAATTGCCCGAGATGCGTGACGGTGAGCGGGCCGACGGTGCGCGTGATCTCGGCCACCGCGTCGAGCGGGACCAGCGCGCCGGAAGCGGAACGCAGGTAAAGCTGCGACAGCGCGGCGAGATCCTGCTGATAACGCGGCGCGACTTCCATGATGACATCGTATTGGTCCGCCGGGGCGTAGATGCTGGAGACCTGGCGCGAGCCGTAGGCGTTGTAGAGCGTGCTTTCGATCTGGTTCGCGGTGATGCCGAGCGTCGCGGCTTTGTCGCGGTTGATCTTCACGAATACCTGCGGGTTCGAGATCTGCAGGTCGGTCGTGACGTCGGTGATGCCGCCCAATCCGCGCATGCGTTCCTCGATCTTCGGCGCGGCCGCGTAGAGGGCCGGTAGATCCACCCCGTAGAGCGTGAATTGATACGGGCTCTTCGAGGAGAATCCACCGATGCGGATGACCGGCGGCACTTGCGGAAAAGCCCGGAGGCCCGGCACCTTGGCGAGTTGCGGGCGAAGTTGGTTGACGATCGCCGTCGCCGACGGGCGCTGGCCGCGCGGCTTGAGGCGCACGATCATGCGCCCGGCATTGCCTGTGGAGTTCGGCCCGCCCGCGCCGACGCTCGAGGTGAAGCCGTCGATATGCGGATTCTTCATGAGCACCTGCGCGATGACCTGCTGGTGCTCGGCCATGTATTCGAAAGACGCATCCTGCGGCCCCTCGGTGATGATGAAGATCTGGCCGATGTCTTCGGTGGGAATGAAACCTTTCGGCAACACCACGAAAAGCACCGCGGTGGCGACGACGGTCGCGGCCGTCACGAGCATCGTCACCACGGGATGCCGCAGCACGATTTTCAAGGACCAATCGTAGGCGTGCAGCATGCCATCGACGAAGCGCTCGAAGACCCCGAAGAAGCGCCCCGGCTTCTTTTGCTCCTGCTTCTCCGCGCTGAGAAAGCGGGCGCACATCATGGGAGTGAGGGTGAGCGAGACGACGCCGGAGACGAGGATGGCCACGCCGATGGTCACGGCGAATTCGTTGAACAGGCGCCCGAGAATTCCACCCATGAACAGCACCGGCAGGAACACCGCGGCCAGCGAGATGGTCATCGAGAGAATGGTGAACCCGATCTCTTTGGAGCCCTTGAGCGCGGCGTTGAGCGGCGTCTCGCCCTTCTCGATGTGCCGCACGATATTTTCCAGCACGACGATGGCATCATCGACCACGAACCCGACGCAGAGCGTGAGCGCCATGAGCGAGAGGTTGTTCAGGCTGAAGCCGAGGAGATACATGACCGCGAAAGTGCCGATGATCGACAGCGGGATGGCGATGCTCGGGATGATCGTGGCCGCGACCCGGCGCAGGAACAGGAAGATGACCATGATGACCAGCCCGATGCTCAGCAGGAGCGTGAGTTGCACGTCGTGGACGGATTCGCGGATCGGCTCGGAGCGGTCGTTGAGCACCTTTAGTTCGACCGAGGCGGGCAACCCGGCGCGGACCTGGGGCAGCAGTTTCTTGATGCCATCGACGACTTCGACGGTGTTCGCGCCCGGTTGCCGCCGGATGGAAAGCACCACGGCACGCGTATCGCGGAACCAGCTCGCCGCGCGGTTTTCCTCCACGCTGTCGAGGACGTTGGCCACTTCCTCCAGTCGCACCGGCGCGCCATCGCGATACGTGACGACGACCGGGCGATAGGCCGCGGCATCCTGGAGGTCGCCGCTGGATTCCACGGTGAAGGACTGCCTTTTGCCGGCGAGCGTGCCGGTGGGCAGGTTGCTGTTCGCCTGCTCGATCGCGGTCTTCACCTCCTCGATGGCGATCCCGCGCGCGGCGAGGGCGAGCGGATTCACCTGCACGCGCACCGCATATTTCATCGAGCCAAAGACCTGCACCTGCGAAACGCCCGAGACGGTCGAGATGCGCTGCGCGACGAGCGTCTGCGCGTATTCGTCCACCTTCGAGAGCGGCAGCGTCGGCGAGAGGAGCACGAGGTAAAGCACCGGCGATTCGGCCGGGTTCACCTTCCGGAAATAAGGCGGGCTCGGCATGTCCGGCGGCAGACGGCGCTGCGCGGTGGAGATCGCGGATTGCACATCGAGCGCGGCTTCGTCGATGCTCCGGCGGAGGCTGAACTGGATGGTGACGTTGGTGCTGCCGAGCGCGCTGGTCGAGGTCATCGAGTCGATGCCGGCGATGGTCGAGAACTCCTTTTCCAGCGGCGTGGCGACTGACGACGCCATCGTCTCCGGGCTCGCACCGGGCAGGTTCGCGGTGACCGAGATCGTCGGAAAATCGACGTTCGGCAGATCGCTGACCGGGAGCTTTTTGTAAGCGAGCAGCCCGAAGCCGAGGATGCCGAGCATCACGAGCGTGATCATCACCGGCCGGCGGATGCAAAGCTCGGAAACGTTCATGGTAGCTTGGTCAGCGCGGGTTTCGCGGCCGGCGCGGGTTCGGGGCCGAGCCCGGTTTTGATCTCCACTTTCGCCCCCGGACCGAGGCGGCTCTGGCCATCAATGACGATCTTCTCTCCGCCCTTCAGCCCTTCGCGGATCACCGCAGCTTCATCGTTGATGCGAACGACCACGACCTTGCGCGCTTCCACGGTCTGGTCCGCCTTGATCACATACACAAATTGCCCCTCCTGCCCGGCCTGCACCGCCGATGCCGGAGCCACCACCGCGTCGCGATCCGTGGTCAGCCAAAGCTCCACATCCACAAATTGTCCGGGCCACAACACCTTCGGATTATTCCCAAAGACACCCTTCAGTTCGATCGTGCCCGTCGCCGATTTTACCGCGTTATCGACGAAGATCAGCTTGCCCTCGACGGGCCGGAGTTCCTTGCCATCGGGCACGGCCACGACCTTCAGATCCCCCTCCCCCGAGTAGCGCCGGATCTCGCCGAGGTAACGCTCGGCGACCGCAAACTGCACCTCGATCGGGTCGAGCTGATTGATCACCACGAGGTCCGTCTGGTTGGCCTGCACGACATTGCCGGGATCGACGAGGAACTTGCCAACGCGGCCCTCCAGCGGCGCGCGGATGTCGCAATAATCGAGCTGGAGCTGTGCGTTCTGCACGCCGGCCTCGGCGGCTTTTACCGTCGCCGCGGTCGTCCGCAGCGTCAGCTTGATCTGCTCGAATTGTTCCGCCGCCACCGCGCCCGTTTTGCTCAGCGCCCGGTAGCGGGTTGATTGATCCTCGGCATTCACGGCCTGCGCCTTGGCCTGCTCCAGCGAAGCCTGCGCCTGGGCATACGCGACATCGAAAGGCCGTTTATCGATGGTGAAAAGCAGGTCGCCCTTCTTCACCTCCTGGCCCTGCTTGAAATGCACCTCCGCGATTTGTCCGCCGACTTGCGGCTTGATCGTGACCGTCGCCGGCGGGCGCACCGCACCGATCGCCTTGACGATCAGAGGCACATCCGCGCGCCCCACTTCACCCGCCAGCACCGGGACTACGGGTGCCCGGCCAGCGCCGCGCTCAAGGCTCGTGGTTGGTTTGCAACCTACGAACAGGGATAGAAGAAGTAACAGCGCGAAGGAGAGGCAGGGATAGCGCCGCGGGCATTGGGGCATGATGATTTATTCTTCCACGTAAACGTCGTTGGCCAGTCCTTTGGTTGGTTAAGTATTGGAGCTTATCCAGTGTGTCGTGGCCCACGAGCAATGGTCGTCGCGGGAACTTCTTTTGACAGCCCCTGCCCTGCCGCCTAGCCTCGCGCGCTATTTTTATGAAGAAAGTCATCTCCACCACAGACGCTCCCGCCGCCGTCGGCCCGTATTCGCAAGCCATCGCCGTGGGCAACCTGCTCTTCTGCGCCGGGCAGATCCCGCTCGATCCGGCCACGAACGAACTCGTCAGCCAGGACATCACCGCGCAGACCGAACGCGTCTGCCAGAACATTGCGGGCGTTTTGAAAGCCAACGGCATGACCTTCGCCAACGTCGTCAAGACCACCGTCTTTCTCACCGATCTCGCCAACTTCGCGGCGATGAACGCGGTCTATTCCAAATACTTCACCGAGCCCTTCCCCGCTCGCTCGACCATTCAGGTCGCCGGTCTGCCCCGCGCCTCCTCGGTGGAGATCGAAGTCACGGCTGCTGCCTGAGCATGAAAGCTTCCGAACTCCTCGACCTCTTCCGCTCCACGAACGCGCTGCTCGACGGGCACTTCGTTCTGCGCTCGGGCCTGCACTCGCGGCAGTACTTCCAGTGCGCGCTACTCCTCCAGCACACCCAGATCGCCGGGCGCGTCTGCGGCGCGCTGGCGGAAAAGCTCCGCGACATCGAAGCCGAGCGCGTCATCTCGCCGGCGCTCGGCGGGATCATCGTCGGCCACGAGATCGCCCGCGCCCTCGGCAAGCCGCACATTTTCGTCGAGAAGGAAGACGGCAAACTGGTGCTGCGCCGTGGCTTTGAAATTAAGCCGGGCACGCGCTTCATCGTCGCCGAAGATGTGGTGACGCGTGGCGGGCGCGTGCAGGAGACGATCGACATCGTCCGCGCCCACGGCGGCGAGGTCGTCGCCGTGGCCTCGATCGTGGACCGCAGCGGCGGCAACCTGCCGGACTTCGGCTGCCCCTTCGTCGCGCTCACGCAGCTCGATGTCGAGACCTTCGAAGCCGACCAGCTCCCCGCCGATCTCGCCGCGCTGCCCTTGACCAAGCCCGGTAGCAAGTAAGGCGCAGCAGGCCCTCGACCGAGGGTCGGAGGGATGGCAAAGGGAAGAGTTGCCAAGCCCGAGCCGCGTTCCCTGCCCCGCCGGACTAAAGCAGGTGCCCCATCTTCACCCGCTTGGTCTCGAGATACTTCGCGTTGTGCTTGTTAGCCGGAGATTTGATCGGGACCACTTCCACGATCTTCAGCCCGTAGCCTTCCAGCCCGATGACTTTCTTCGGGTTGTTCGTGAGGAAGCGCATCTTGCGCACCCCGAGGTCGCAGAGAATCTGCGCGCCGAGGCCGTAGTCGCGCAGTTCCGCGGGGAAGCCGAGCTTGAGATTGGCCTCCACGGTATCGAGCCCTTCCTCCTGCAGCTTGTAGGCGTGAATTTTCGCCGGCAGGCCGATGCCGCGCCCTTCCTGTCGCATGTAAAGGAGCACGCCGTTGCCCGCGGCTTCGATCTGCTGAAGCGCGGTGTGGAGCTGGCCGCCGCAATCGCAGCGCATCGAGCCGAAGACGTCGCCGGTGAGGCATTCGCTATGCACGCGGACAAGCGTGATCTTCTCCTTCAAGAGCGGTCCTTTGACCAACGCGAGATGATGCGCGTTGTCCACGACCGAACGATACATGTGCAGGTCGAACTCCCCATATTCAGTCGGCATTTTTACGACCTGCTCGCATTCAACCAGACGTTCGCTGCGGCGGCGGTAGGCAATAAGGTCCTGAATGCAGGCAATTCGCAGCCGGTGTTTTTTGCGAAATCTCAGAAGCTCCGGCAGACGCGCCATGCTGCCGTCCGGATTAAGAATTTCGCAGAGCACGCCAGCCGGCGCCAGGCCGGCGAGGCGGGCCAGATCGACGCTCGCCTCGGTGTGCCCCGCGCGGCGTAAGACGCCGCCAGCTTTGGCGCGCAACGGAAATACGTGACCGGGCTGCACCAAATCC
>JBBQYR010000144.1:0-11697 GCA_038208565.1 Chthoniobacterales bacterium | reverse complement strand
CTCGTCGCGATCTTTGCTGAAGATGCGCGTGATCAGTTCGCTCGCGTCCGGTTGGCCCGGCGCCACCACGGCGATGCCGTCCTCGGTCTTGGCCAGCGCGCCTTCGTGCGTATCGAGCCGCAGCTTCGCCTCGCGGTGCTTTTCGTCAGGCCCGTGGCAGTGAAAGCAGTTCTCGGAAAGGATCGGCCGGATATCGCGATCGAAGTCCACCGGCGCGGGAGCCGCGCCACGACTCCACGTGCTCAGCAGCAAAAAAACCGAAAGCAGGCTGCTGAGGGAAAATCGCTGGCGGGGCATCGGCGGAGCATGGGGCGCAGCACCCCGTGCCGCAATTTACGAAAGCGCGTAACGCCGGCTACGGCATGATCAATCGCTCCTTGAGCGCGATCGAGACAGCCGCCGTCATCCCATTGACGTGCAGCTTCTTGTAGATGCAGCGCATCACGTAGTCGGTGGTGTGCTGATTGAGATCGAGGCGATCGGCGATCTGCTTCTTGCCGAGGCCTTCGACCATGAGTTGCAGCACCGCGGTTTCGCGCTCGGTCAGGCCGTAGTCCTTCTTCTCCGGCGAGAGTTTGGAAAACATATCCAACACCCGCCGGGCGACGCGCGGGTTCATCGGCGAACCGCCGGCCAGCGCCTGCTCGATCGCTTCCACCACGCGGGCCATCGGCTCGGACTTTAGCAAATAACCGGAGGCGCCGGAGCAGATCGCGCGGAAAATCTTGTCGTCGTCCTCGAAGACCGTGAGCACGAGCAGCGCGGCTTCGGGCAGCACCGCCTTGAATTCGCGGATGCCTTGCAGTCCATCCATGCCGGGCAGGCCAACATCGAGCAGGATCACGTCCGGCTTCTGCGCCTCGGCGGGCAAAGCTTCCAGCGCGTCCTCGCAACTTTCAAAGCCACGCACCCCGCAGAAATATTCGTGCGCTTGCAGGGCGCGCGTGGCGGCGCGACGGAATGCGGCATTGTCTTCGACGATCCAAACGTGAGGCATGGGAAATGTGGCTGGCTATTCCTCGCGCATCCGGAGCCCGGACGCAAAGCACGAAAATTTCCTGCAACCCTAACCCAGCGCCCGCAGCGAGACGATGGTGCCGCCGCCAGGTTTCGATTGAATCGTCAGGTCGCCGCGCAGATCGCGCGCCCGCTCGCGGAGACTTTTTAAGCCGACTCCCTCGCGCGCATGCGCCGGGTCGAAGCCGACGCCATCGTCGCTGACCGACAGGACATATTCGCCACGAACGATCTGCGCGCGGAGTTCCACCCGCCGCGCCCGCGAGTGGCGGACCACATTTGCCAGCGTCTCCTTGAAGAAGAGGAAAATCTCGCGCCGCGCCTCAACCGACCAGGTCGCCGGCGGACTCTCCGGCGCCGCGAGCCAATGAATCTCCTGCCGGGCGAGCATGCGCTGCGCGGTGCGCTGGAGCCGCGCCGCGAGATCGATCCCCGCTTCTTCGCGCGCCCCGAGCACCCACAGCACTTCGCGCATCGCTTCCATGCTTTCGCGGCTCACGCGCTGGACTTCGCGCCAATCCTCGCGCTGATCGGCCGCCGCGGTTTCCGCCGCGAGTTCGCCCGTCACTGCGAGACTCGCGAGATTGCTCCCGATCTCATCGTGCAAGTCGCGCGCGAGTCGCAACCGCAGCGCTTCGATGTCCCGCCGACGGCGCTGCCGCACACGGTAGGCAAACACGACCGCGCCCACGGAAATGCCGACCGTCAGAAATCCGAGCAATCGAAAGCCGCGCGTGAGCCCCTGCTCCACCACCGGCCCGCGCCGTTCGGCCAGCGCGCTCAGTTCGGACTGCAATTCGCTTCGCCGCATCGACGTGCCCAGCCATTCGGGCAACTCCACCAACTTCCCGTAGCTCGTGAATCCATCGACGAGCAGCGCGCGCGGCCAGGCCTTGCTCATCGCGGAGTTGTCCGGCGTCGCCACCACCGTGCCCTGCCGCGCGACATTGACGCCACCCGCATACACCTCCAGTTCCGACAAGCCGTAGCGCGCCGCGGGTTGCGAAGTCCCGGGCGCGAGAAAGACCACCCGCACGGCACGCGCGGCGCCGCTGACCTGGAAGGTCACGGGGTTGTTGCCGGGATTCGGAAAATCATCCGTGCGGAAGAGGACCACCGGCGTCGTGAAATTCGCATCGGCGCTGGCCTCCACGCGGAAGCTCCGCGGGAACGCCCAGCCTGGCACATCCGCGCCGATCCGCGCGTGGACCGGATGCAGCCGCACTTCCTGAAGCTCCACGGTCTTGCCCAGATCCACCTGCATCACAGGCTCAGTCCCATCCGCCGGCACATCGGTGAACAATCCATCGTAAGGCAAAAGCTCCTTGCGGATCGGCGGGCCGAGCGGCGTGCGGCCATCCACGAGATTCTGCTGCGACCAGCGCGGGAGCAGTTCGTAGCGGCCCGAGACGCTGGCCGGGCGGCTGATCGCCACGTTGCGATTGCCCGAGAGCACCATCAGTTCCGCGAGCGCGAAGAAATACTGGCCGTTCTCCAGCGCGAACTTCGTCACCGTCACGCGCACGTAACGCGCCTGCCGACCGCCGACCGGGACAGATACAGGCGCGACGAGCGGGTCGGGAAAATCGGATTCGGTGAAATCTGCAACCGTGGTGAAGACGATGAAGTCGGCGTCATCGGAAATATCGATGCGGAAGCGCTTCGGGAATCCGTAGGCCGGTCGGTCGAAAGTCTGCCAGTCGAGTTGCGCGGGAATGAGCGCGATCCAGTCGATCGTCTGTGCGGAGCGCAGGTCCACCTGCACCCATGCGGGATTCAGCGGCGGCGCATCGAGCCGCGGATGCTGGTAGCCAAACTGCTCCGCCGTCTGCCCGCCCATCGGCGCGCCGAGCTTGCTCAAGTCCCACAGGATTTCCTCGCGCCGCTGCTCCATGCGGCGCAGCTCCGGGCTGAGCAACTGCGCGAGCCACGAAGCTGGCTCCGCGGCGCGCGCGAACCCGCCGCCGAGGAGCAGCGCGAGCAAGACCGGCGCGAAGCGAAGCAAGTTCATCGGGGGAAACTCGCGCGGCTGAGGAACGCTCGGCGTTTACTTCAGCCGCTCGGGATTCAAGGCCTGGAGCGCCTTCGGCACGAAACGCCCGTCCTCGCGGATCAGCTTGCCGTCGAAGTGAATAGTGCCGCCGCCGTAGTCCTCGCGCTGGATATTTACGAGATCCCAGTGGACCTGCGAGCGGTTGCCATTCTCCGTCTGCTCGTAGCACTGCCCGGGCGTGAAGTGGAACGAACCATTGATCTTCTCGTCGAAAAGAATATCGCGCATCGGGTGCAGCACGTACGGATTGAAGCCGATCGCGAACTCGCCGATGTAACGCGCGCCCGGATCGCTATCGAGGATCGCATTCAATTTCTCGGTGTTGTTCGCCGTGGCCTTCACGATCTTCCCTTCCTTGAATTCCAGCCGCACGTTGTCAAAGGCCACGCCCTGATAAATCGTCGGCGCGTTGTAGCTCAGCACACCTTCCACCGAGTTCCGCACCGGCGCGGTGAAGACCTCGCCGTCGGGGATGTTGTGCGTGCCGCCGCACGGGATCGCCGCGATCCCCTTGATCGAGAAACGCAGGTCCGTTCCGGGCCCCTTGATCTCCACCTTGTCCGTCGCCTCCATCGCCGCCTTCAGCGCCTTCATGCCTGGCTGCATCCGCGCGTAGTCGAGCGTGCAGACATCGAAGTAGAAATTCTCGAAAGCCTCCGTGCTCATGCCCGCGCTCTGCGCCATCGAGGGCGACGGCCAGCGCAGCACACACCAGCGCGTCTTCTTCACCCGCCAGTCGAGCACCGGCTTCATCTTGCGGGAAACCAGCTTCATCTTTTCCGGCGGCACGTCGGAGAGCTCCGTGATGTTATCCCCGCCGCGCAGCGCGATGTAGGCGTGCATCTTTTTCATCAGCGCGAGGCTGATCTGCGAGCTCACCTCGAGCTGTGCGTCCTGCGCCTCGCGCGCCATCTCACGAGCAACCCGCGCCTGGTGCGTCTGCACAAACGGCACCGCGCCCGCCTTCCGCGCCGCGCGCACCAGCGCCACCGTCATCTCCGGCGGAATATCGAAGCCATCGATCAGCACACGCTCGCCCTTGGCGAGCTTGGTGGAGAAATTGATCAGGCCGTGAGCCAGCTTGTCGAAACGGGGGTCGTGCATAAGGCGCGGAACCTAGCACACGCCGATTTCCACTGGCTACGGGGAAAGCGCCGCCCTTATCGTCTCGGCCACATGTCCCCGAAACTGCAGACGCCCCAGCAGCTCGCCGCCCTGCGCGACGAGTATGCCGCCGCGGGAAAACGACTCGTCTTCACCAATGGCTGCTTCGACCTGCTCCACGTCGGCCACGTCCGCTACCTGCAGACCGCGCGCGCGCTCGGCGATGCCCTGCTCGTCGCGGTGAATGGCGACGCCAGCGTCCGCGCGCTGAAGGGGCCCACGCGCCCGATCAACTCCGAGGATGACCGCGCCGAAGTCCTCGCCGCGCTCGCCTGCGTGAGCTACGTCACCGTCTTTCACACCGAACGCGTCACCGACCTCGTCCGCCTCATCCGCCCGCAGGTCTATGCGAAAGGCGGCGACTACACCGTGGAAAGCCTCGACCCCGGCGAACGCGCCGCGCTCCTCGAAGCCGGCACCGACATCCGCATCCTCGCCCTCGTCCCGGGCAAATCCACCACCACCACCATCGCCAAATGGAAAAGCTAAAACTTGGAGTCCTCGGCTCCGGCAAAGGCTCCAACTTCCGCGCCATCGCCGACGCCATCCAGACCGGCGGGCTCAATGCCGAGGCGCGCATCGTCATCAGCGACGTCGAGTCCGCGGGCATCCTCGCGCTCGCCCACGAGCGGAAGATTCGCGCGGAGTTCGTCGCGCCCGGACGCTTCAAGACCAAGCTAGAACCTGAAGCCGAGCAGCGCGTCGTCGCGCTTCTACAGGAGGCGGGCGTGCAGCTCGTCGTCCTCGCCGGCTGGATGCGCATGATCAAGGCGCCGCTCCTCGAAGCCTTCCCGCGCCGCATCATCAATATCCACCCGTCGCTCCTCCCCGCCTTCCCCGGCTTGGAAGCGTGGAAGCAAGCGCTCGCCGCCGGCGCCACCGAAGCCGGCTGCACCGTGCACTACGTGGACAGCGGCATGGATACCGGCGAGATCATCGCGCGGAGCGCCGTCCCCGTCTTCCCCACCGACACCGCCGAGGAACTCCACGCCCGCATCCAAGTCGCCGAGCATCGCCTGTATCCCGCCGTGCTCGCCCGGCTCGCGCCTGCGCAGCCCGAGGCCCGCTGAGCCGGTTGCCATCCCTGCGCGGGGTCTCGGGGATTCCACGCTCAAGGCGTCCCCGCCACATCTCTTCCGCCCGCCACCTCAACCGACGCCGCGGGCTCGGCAGAAAAGGGCAACGCCAGCCAGAGTGCCAGCCGCCTCTGCCCTGGCATGATCTTCGATTTGATGAGCGCGCTTTCGCAGCCCCCGGGCGCAAGGGAAATTTGCCCGGTGGAAACTTTTTCCGGCGCGCGCTTGCGTGCCGGTTTTCGAGGGGCAAGCTGTGCGCCGCTTTCATGTCCGGCTTCACACTTTTCGATCTCAATCCCGAGCAGGAACTGGCGGTGCGGACGATGCACGGGCCGCTGCTGATCCTCGCTGGCGCGGGCACGGGGAAGACGCGCGTGATCACGGCGCGGGTGGCTTTCCTCCTCGCGCAAGGAGTAGCGCCGGAGCAGGTGCTGGCGGTGACTTTTACGAACAAGGCGGCGACGGAAATGCGCGAGCGCCTGGCCAAGCTGATCGATCCCGAGAAGGCGAAGAAGGTGACGATGTCCACCTTTCACGCGCTGTGCGTGCGCATCCTGCGGCAGGATATCGAGAAGCTCGGCTACAAGCGGAACTTCAGCATCTACGACGAGGGCGACACCACGGGGCTGATCCAAAAGATCATCACACGCAAGGCGGCGAAGGACGAAAAGCTGGAGTCGAAGCTAGCGAAGAGCATGATCTCGAAGGCAAAGAACATGGGGCTACGAGCGCCGGAGGATGGCAAGACGCTGGTCGGTGAAGTCTTCATGCAATATCAGCATGACCTGAAGAAGCTGAACGCCGTGGATTTCGACGATCTGCTACTGCTCACGGTGCAACTGCTGGCGGAGCATGCGGAGGTACGTGAGCGCTGGCAGCGGCGCTTTGGCTTCCTGATGGTGGATGAATTTCAGGACACGAACCGGCTGCAACTGGAACTGGTCTCGCATCTCGCGGATGAGCGCCAGAACGTGGCAGTAGTGGGCGACGACGACCAATCGATCTACGGCTGGCGCGGCGCGGAGGTGAGCAACATCCTGGAGTTCGAGACGCACTTTCCGAATCCCGTGGTGGTGAAGCTGGAGCAGAACTATCGCTCGACGAATGCGATCCTGAACACGGCGAACGGGCTGATCAAAAACAACCCGCGACGCCGCCCAAAGAAGCTCTGGAGCGCGCAAGAGGGCGGAGTGAAGGTGCGGATCGTGGGGATGAGCGACGACCGGCAGGAGGCGGAGTTCATCGCCAATGAGATCGCGCAGCGGACGCTCGACGAGAACGCGACGCACGAGGATTTCGCGATCCTTTTCCGCATGAATGCGCAGTCGCGGCTGATCGAGGCGAACCTGCGCCAGCTCAACATCCCGTATCGCGTGATCGGCGGGAAAAGTTTCTTCGATGCGCGGGAGATCAAGGATCTGCTGGCCTACGCGAGTGTGCTGATCAATACGGACGACGACGTGTCGCTGCTCCGGATCATCAATACGCCGGCGCGCGGGATCAGCGACAGCGTGGTGGAGCGGGCGACGGAGCACAGCGTGAAGCTGCAGTGCAGCATCTTCGCGGCGCTGCAGGATGGGGAGTTCCGGGAGAGCATCACGAAGCGCGCGTCGGATTCGATCGATACGTTCACGCTTTTCCTCGATGAGTGGGAGACGAAGCTGAACACGCCACTTTCCAACCAGGCGGAGGTGCTGCGCAGTTTCATCAAGGAGACGGGTTACCTCGAAGACCTGCGGCGCTCTTGCAAGACGCAGGAGGAAGGACTGAAGCGTGAGAGCAAGGTGACGGAAATGATCCGGTGGTTTGAGCAGGACGAGGGGCGCAATGACAAGGGGCTGCGCGGGTTCATCGACGACATGATGCTGCGGCAGGAGAAGGAGGAGGACGACGACGAGTCGAAGGGCAGCGGCGTGACGCTGATCACGCTGCATGCGGCGAAGGGGCTGGAGTTTCCGCACGTCTATCTCATCGGCCTCGAGGAGGGCGTGCTCCCGCACGACCGCTCGAAGATGGAGGGTACGGTGGATGAAGAGCGGCGGCTGCTTTACGTCGGGATCACTCGTGCGCGCCAGACGCTGGCGCTGACGCATTGCCGGCATCGGATCAAGTACGGCAGCCCGGCACCGTGCACGCCGAGCTCGTTCATCAAGGAGCTGCCGCCGGAGTGGGTGGAGCATCGCGACGCGACGCAGATCCTGCGCGCGCCAGTGCCGGAGACGGCGGTGAAGAGCCGCTTCGGCGCGATCCGGGCGATGTTGGAGAAGGCGGAGTAGCGAGGACGGCAACTTCCACTGTCATCCTGAGCGGAGCGCCCGGCGGGCCAGTGGGCGGGCGCGGAGTCGAAGGATCTCCAATATCCTTCTGCTTCTGCCGCGGCGTGACAGAAGCGGCTCCCATACTTTCTACCATGCAGGTGAGGAAAGGCGGATATCGGAGGTCCTTCGGCTACGTTCCGTGCCGCCGTCGCCCATCACGGAACTTCGCTCAGGATGACAGCGTGGGGATTTTTTCACCTCCAACCCTCAGCTTTCCCAGCGAATGCTGTAGCAGCGCTGGCGGCCGGCGAAGCCCTTGAACTCATGCTCGCCGGGCACCGGGGTCAGGTGGAGATAGGGTTCGAGCAGGCCGTGCGCAGATTCGCTGGCGCAGAATTTCAGGCCGAGCTCGCTGGCCAGGCCCTCCAGTCGGAAGACGTAGTTCAGGTCGGAGCCGATGATGTTTTCCTCCCCGAACTGCACGGCACCGGCAAAGGTGACGTGCCCATAGTGAATGGCGACGCGGAACTTGATCGCGCCCGATTCGCGCAGGGCGTGGAAGGCGCCGAGGGTGTCGGCGACCGAGCGGCTCACGTCGCTGGCGGATTCCCAGCAAGCGAGGAAACCGTCGCCCAGAAACTTCGAGACGCGCCCGCCGCGTTTCTCCACGAGCGTCTGACTCTCCTGAATCCAGCGCCCGACATTCATCGCGACCTGATCGGCGGGCAGGTTCTGGCTGAGTTTGGTGAAGCCTTCGATGTCGGCGATGAGCATCCAGGTGTGCTGGTCGCGGAAGTCGATCGCCGTGGCCTGGCCGGCGCTGCGCTGCGTGGAGGAAGACGAGGAGCCGTCGGGTTGGTGAAAGATGAACTCGGCGCCGGCGAGAGAAATGCGGTCGCCATCGCGCAGGCGCGTGGGTTTGGTCAGGCGGAAGCCGTTGCGAAAAGTGCCGTTGCGGCTGCCGAGATCGATGAGCCAGAACTCCGATTCGTCCTGCACATGAATGGTCGCGTGTTCGCGCGACGCCTTCGGGCCTGTGATGACGACGTGGTTCTCGGCAGAGCGGCCGAGGTTGAGGTTGCCGCGCAGCGCAAGGCGCCGACGGTCCTCGGTTTCGAGCCACGCCTCGGCGGGTTCGAGATCACCCATGGGACGCGAAATAGTTCACGCAACAAGCCAGTCGAAAACACATAGCGGGTTGTTACTAAGCAGAACCTCGCGCGCAACCAAGCGCGATTTGCGGCGGGTTACTGCGCACCGGGCAGAAAGAGCGCGCGGAAGAGCGCGACCGAGCCGACGATCATGAGGCCGATCACGAGCACCACACCGAGCAGCAGCGCGCCGAGGAAGATCCAGTCGCCCTTGGTCGAAGCGCGCGCGGCGCCGGCGTGTTTGCGGAGGAGTTCGTAGTTGCGGGCGTTCGAGCGGAAGAAGACGGATCCGACATCGCCGAGGATCGGCACGGAGTCGATCGCAGCGTTGATCAGGACATTCGCGGCCATGCGCGCGAGCACGACTTTCGGCACGCCGCGCCGCGCACTGAGCGCGATCATGGCGAGCGAGACGAAGGAAGTGGCGGTCGCGCCGAGCGCCGGGATGAGGCCGATGATCGGGTCGAGGCCGAAGCGGATGTTCGTGCCGGGAATCACGAAGGCGCTGTCCATCAACTGCGCGATGAGCGCGATGAACGGATCGTCCTTCGCGTCCATCCCCGGCTGGTCTTTGCCGAGGACTTCAAACTCCACCTCGCGCGCTGGCTTCGGCGCAGGCATCGTCTTCGAATCAGCCGGGAATGCCGGCGAGCATCTGCGCGTTGGTCGGGAATTTCTTCACGAAGAAAAGCAGGCGCTCGATCGCTTCGATCTCCTTGTGCCCGGAGAGGCCGCGGCGGATGACGTTGATCTTGTGCAGATCAGCTTCCGGGATGAGCAGCTCCTCTTTGCGAGTGCCGCTTTGGAAGATATCGACCGCCGGGTAAATGCGCTGCTCGCTGATCTTGCGGGCGAGGACGAGCTCCATGTTGCCGGTGCCTTTGAACTCCTGGAAAATCAGGTCGTCCATGCGGCTGCCCGTCTCGATGAGTGCGGTGGCGATGATCGTGAGCGAGCCGGCTTCCTCGGTATTGCGCGCGGCGGCGAAAAGCTTGCGCGGGATTTCCAGCGCGCGCGAATCGATGCCGCCCGACATGGTGCGTCCACCGCCGCCGGTGGCGTTATTAAAGGCGCGGCCGACACGCGTGATGGAGTCGAGCAGGATGAAGACATCCTTGCCCGATTCGACGAGCCGTTTGGCCCGCTCCAGCGCGAGTTGGGCGATGCGCGTGTGGCTCTTGATGTCGCTGTCATTCGAGCTGGCCATGATCTCGGCCGTGGGCACGGTGCGCTTGATCTCGGTGACTTCCTCGGGACGTTCATCGACGAGCAGGATGATGAGCTTGATGTCCTTGTGGTTCTTGACCACGGCATCGGCGATGTGCTGGAGCAGCGTGGTCTTGCCGGTGCGCGGCGGCGCGACGATGAGGCCACGCTGGCCTCGGCCGATCGGGCACATGAGATCGATGACGCGCGTCGTGAACCTCTCGGGCACGGTCTCAAGACGGATCATCTTATTCGGGCTGATGACGGTGAGTTCGTCGAACGCGGGCAGATGCAACGCCTTCTCGGCGTCGTCCCCGTTGATCTCCGAGATCTTGAAGAGCTGCGCGCCGCGATTGCCTTTGCGAGTCAGTCCTTTCACCCACTGGCCATCGCGCAGATTGTGGCTGCGGCAGAGTTCGGGCGTGACGAAGACGTCGTTCGGGTGCGGAGCAAAACCGCGCTTCGGATCGCGGAGGAAACCGAAGCCTTTGCCGGACACTTCGACGAGGCCCTCGGCGTCGCCGATCTCGTCTTCGCGCGGCGGCGTGTCGTCCACCACGGGCTCGGGCAGCACTTCGCCCCGCGACTGCTCGTGGCGGCGGTCGTTACGATCATGGCGATCGTTCCTATCGTTTCGATCATGACGTTCGTGACGATCCTGCCGCTCATGGCGATCCCCACGATCCCCGCGGTCCTGCCGTTCGGCGCGGAAGGGCGGCGGAGTCGGTTCCTGACGCGGGATCGCAAGGCGCACAGCCTCCTCGGGTGAGACGGCGATCGGGATGGGTGCCGGTGAGATGCCTGCGGCTCGCGCCTGCTCCTCCATCTGCTTGGCCACGTGGAGCGGGATGTAAACCGGACGCTGGCGAACCGCCGGCTGGGCCGGGGCGGGCGCGGGCTCAGCGGGAGCGACCGCGGGAGTCGGCACCGGGGCGGAGGAAGAAGGCCGCCATTCGTCGGCGGGCAAAGTCCGTTCCGGCGCGGTCGCCACGGGAGCGGCGACGGGAGCCGGCGCCGGTGGCGGGGCCACCACGGGCGCAGCCTCCGCTTCGACGGCGGCGGGAGCGGCTTCCTCCTTCGGCTTGGCCGCCTTCTTCGCGCGCGGCTTCACCGTCTTCGGCTCAGCCTTGGCGGGCTCGGCTTTGGCGGTCTTCGCGGCGGTCGTGCGGGGTTTCGTGGTCCGCTTCTTGGCGGGTTTCTTGGCGTCGCTCTCCTGCTCGATGAGCAAGGGCTGGTCTGCGGGTTCGGTCATGGGAAATGGACTGGCGGGCTGGCGGTGGGCGGGTGCCACAGGCGCCGGGGGGCTGAAAATAAAAGGATGATCAGGCGAAAAAAATCGCACACGCGGGGCAGGCCGGCTCTACGGGACTGGCCGGACGGGCGCCGAAGCCTCGGTCGTTCTCGGAAGAGAACGGCCCTCGTTTCAGGTCGAGGGACACCTTGTGGGCTACAGCTATGGAGCGCTTGCGATGATCCGCCATGGATCAGGGATATGAATGGATGAAATCGGGAACGCGACTACTTGGTTGACTGGCGAGGAGAGCCCTGAAGAACGATCAGGAATACCGGGAGCGCGAACTGACGGGCGGAACGTGCCCGACGTTCCCCGCCGCGTCAACCAACTTTTTCCGCCGTGTCGGCGACGGTTCAAAAGTGGAATTCTTGCCGGTTCAAAAGTGAACAGGCCGCTACAGAGTAAAAGAGCCTAAAATTGGGGGCCAGATGTCCTTCGGAGGATGTTCGACGACCCAGAGCTTGCGGTTCGGATGGTG
>JBBQYR010000143.1:0-11742 GCA_038208565.1 Chthoniobacterales bacterium | reverse complement strand
GACATCTTCCTGCTCACGAAGCCCGCGGAGGGCGCGATGGCGAAGCGGTTGCGCGATCAGACGCAGTTCATGGCCGAGTATCAGCGCGGGTTTTACGCCGCGATGGGCGCGCACTTTCGCAGCCTCGGCTGCAAACAACTTCTCAATGCGAGCAACTGGCGCACGGCCAGCGATGGCACGCTGAAAGACATCGAGCGCTGGACCTACGGCGCGCTGGATTGGGATGCGGAGAATCGCTACTCGCTCGATGCGCACACTGGCGAAAACGCCGCGTGGCGCGTGCAGGGCGGGCATCGTTTCGTGAGCGCATCCGCGATTCGCAACCCGCTCGCGCTGCCCACGCTCATGCGGCAGCAGGAGGGGCATCCCTTCATGGTCACGGAAAACACCATGCCGTCGCCGAACGCCTATCAGGCCGAGATGGCGTTCCTCGGCGCGGCATATCAGTCGCTCACGGGCGTGGATGGCATCTGCTGGTTTGCCGTCGGCGGCGACGGCTGGGCGACCGATCCCACGTATCCGTTCTGGAATCTGCCGGGCGGCAAGGCGCTGCGGAAGTTCGTGGTGAATCAGCCGCACATCGCCGGGATGTGGCCGGCGAATGCGCTGCTCTTCCGTCGTGGCGACGTGCGCGAAGCGGAGCCGGTCGTGCGTGAAGAACGCGCGCTCGCGGATTTGTGGGAACGCAAGTCGCCGCTTGTCGCCGACCACGAATACGCCGGAGCGGCGGATGAGCTCACGCGCGGCAAGCTTGGTGAAAACACGGTCAGCCGCGCGGCTTTCCTCGTCGGCCCGGTGCGTTGGAGCGTGCAAGACAAGAGCGCGCCCGCAAAGGTCACGGACTTCGCCGCGCAACTGAAAGACGGCGCGATCACCAGCGCCTCCGGCGAAGTGTCGATCAACCCGCAGCGCGGCCTTTTCCGCGTCGCCGCGCCGAGGGCGCAGGGTGTCGCCGGATTCCTGAGGGAAGCCGGCGGACGCTTCGAACTGCCGGATGTGACCATCGAGTCGCCGAACGAATACGCTGTGATCCAACTCGCCTCGCTGGACGACGCGCCGCTCGCCAAGTCGAAGAAAGTGCTCGTGCAATTCGGCACCACCGCGCGCCCGACCGGCTGGCAGACGAAGCCCGCCGAGTTCGACGCGAAGAGCGGCGACAAGCGCGCGGGGGAGGAAGTCGTCACCACCGGCACCGCGCCGTGGCAGATCGTCAAAGCCGACGCCGTTCTCACGTTGAAAAACCCGCACCTCACCAAGGCCACGCGCCTCGATGCAAACGGCTACGCCGCCGGTGATGTCCCGATCACACGCGAGGGGGAGGCGCTTCGTTTCACGTTCCCGCCGGACACCATGTGGCTCGTGCTGCAATGACCGAACACCCGCAACCGTTCCCATCCAGTCCTCGCCTGAATGCTGCACCACCTGGGAGCTGTCCTGGGCTGCCGGGCTGATCCTTTCCAAATGCCGACGTGTGCCGCCAGCAGACGCACTGGTCCTCGGAGCGCTGTAACATTCCACGCGTTTTCAACGTCATTCCACCGCATGAAGAATGGCCCCCTCAACATGAAACGTCTCTTTCCCATGCTGGCCACAACCGCCGCAGTTCTATTGACCCTTGGCTTCATCGCCAGAGCACAGCAGGCGAACCTCCTGCAAGAGGGCTTCCGGCGCGGCGATACGGATGGCGATGGAAAAATCAGCGTCGCGGAACCGGAGGCGAATGCCCGGTTGAAAAGCAAGGTCGCGGGCGCGGACAAGGATGGCGACAGCTCCATCACCTTTGAGGAGTTTCGTGCGCATCTCGCCGGCGCGGTGCCGAAGCCGGCTCCGCCAATGCCCGATGGCAATCTGAGCGCGGGCGACCACACGCGGACGATTCATGTCGGCGAGACGGAGCGGCGATATCGCATCTACATTCCGGCGGGGTATGATGCGGCGAAAGTCACGCCGGTCGTCTTCGTCTTCCACGGCGGTGGCGGGAATCCCCAAAGCATGATTCGCCTCACCGGCATGAACTCGAAGGCGGACGTGCCGGGTTTCATCGTGGTCAATCCCTTCGGTAGCGGCGTGCTGGACAACGCCATGCTCACCTTCAACGGCGGCGAGTGCTGCGGTTATGCGATGCAGCGAAAAATTGATGACGTGGGTTTCACGCGGGCGCTGCTCGACGACCTGGCGAAGGTGGCGAACGTGGATGCAAATCGCGTCTTCGCGACGGGCCTCTCGAATGGCGGCATCGTGTCACATTACGTCGCGTCGGAGTTGTCTGATCGCATCGCCGCCAGCGCGCCCATCGGTGGGCCGCTGATGATGCCCGCTCCGAACGCGAAGCGCCCCGTGTCCGTGATGCACTTCCACGGCACGGCGGATGCCTTCGCGCCGTTCAAAGGCGGCTACGGCAAGAACGGGACCGGCGGCAAAGGCGTCACCGATTTCCGTTCCGTCGAGCACACGATTCAATGCTGGGTGAAGGCGAATGGCTGCAACCCTGAGCCTCAAATCGCCGCGCTGCCCGACAAGGTTGCCGACGGCATGAAGGTGACGCGGAAAACCTGGAGCGGCGGCAAAGACGGCAGCGAGGTTGTCCTCATAGAAATCGAAGGCGGCGGCCACACCTGGCCCGGCATGAAACCCATCGTCGCCCTGCTCGGAGCGTCCACGATGGACATCTCGGCGAACGATTTGATGTGGGAATTTTTCCAGAAGCATCCCTTGAAGCCCGCGAGCAAGAATCCGTGAGCCTTCGCGCCGGTGAAAATGCGAACACTTTTCGTCACGTTGCTCCTCGTCCCGCTTTGCGGTGCGCTTTTGTATTTGGCGAAACCGCGTGTGCAGTCGATTCCCGAGGGGCATGTGCAATTGAAACTGCAAGTGGGCGGCTTGGAGCGGCGGTGCCTGGTCCAACTGCCACCGGCCTACGACAGAAGGAAGCTGGTGCCCCTTGTGATTATGCTTCACGGCATGGGTGGCACGGCTGCCAACGCGATGCGTGAAACCGGCTGGTCGGCGAAAGCGGACACGGAAGGCTTCATTGTCGCGTATCCCGAAGGCACCCGGCCGGACGCGTCGAAGCCGCCGAGTCTGCGTGGCAATCCACAGGCGTGGAATGACGGCTCGGGGCGCTTTTACGCGGCGGAGCACAATGTGGATGATGTGGCTTTTCTGCGTGTGTTGATCGAGAAGCTCAGCGCGGATAGCGCGGTCGATCCGCGCCGGATCTTCGTCGCCGGCTTCTCAAACGGAGCGTCGATGGCCTTTCGAGCCGGGGCTGAACTCGCGGATCGCATCGCGGCAGTGGCACCGCATTCGGGAGCGAACTGGACGGAAGTCGTGCAGCCCGCGCGCGGCATCTCGCTTTGCTATCTCACCGGCACGGCCGACACCTTGAACCCGATGGACGGTGGATTTCCGAAACTCGCCTTCGGCGGTCGGGATCAAGGCGGCAAGCCAAAGCCAGCGGTCGGCGTCAGCATCGCGAAATGGACAACGGCTCTCGGCTGCTCCGAGGCTCCCGCGCAGGACGAGACAAACAATGGCGTCCGCACCCGCCGCTATGGTCCGGGTCATGACGGTGCCGAAGTATTGCTCATTACTATCGAAGGACTCGGTCACAACTGGGCGGGCGGTGTCGGTCAGGCGCCCGAGTTCCTCGTGGGCAAAAACACCGACAAACTCAAAGCCACCGATGCTGTCTGGGATTTCTTTGCGAAGCATCCCGCGCCCGAACACTGAAAGAGCGAATCAACTTAGCCCGGTCATCACTAATCACCTGCACGCCCCCATGAAGAATCTGTCCTCCTTCGTCACAGCCCTCTGTCTTTTGTTCACCGCAGCATCCAGCGACGCGGCAGATGTACCGAAGGTCCGCCGCCTTATGTATGTGTTGCCCGACAGCGTGCGCTTCTCCACTCCGTCAACCGACAACCCGCGCGGTGCGACTTTCGATCCAACTGATGTGGCGTTGCGGGTGTATGACATGGACGATGGGCATGAAGCAAATCGAGCTGCCGGGCACGGGCGACTTCAAGGGCATGGCTGCCGATGCGCAGCGTGGCATCCTCTACATCACGGCGAACTGGGGCGCTCAACTCATCGCGCTCGACCTCCGGACGGACAAGGAACTCTGGCGCCTCAAGCTTGAAGAAAAGAGCTTCCCCGACAGCATCGCGCTCACGCGCGACGGACGCTTCCTTTATCTTCCCATGCGCAATCTGCACGTGTGGCGAGTGCTCGATACGACGACGCGCGAGATGGTTGCCACGCTACCCATCGACAAGGCGGACGTGATGCCTGGCAGCAAGGTTTATCGCGAAGGCGAGCCGTGGCCGCATAACACAGTGCTCAGCGCCGATGGGCGGTTCATGTTTCTCGAATCGCTCGGCGTGAACTACATCCACGTCGCCGACACCGCGACCCATCGCATCGTCCGGAAGATTGGCCCCTTCAGCAATGGCGTGAGGCCCTTTGTGCTTTCGCCCGACGACCGCTATGTCTTTGCGAATGTGGATGGCTTGCTCGGCTTCGAGGTCGCCGATGTGGCCACGGGCAAGATAATTCACCGCCTCGAGAATCACACGCCCGCCGAGCGCGCTGCCGTCGTGCCGATCACGCCGGAGCAGGCGTGGCACAGAACTCCGAGCCACGGCATCGGCCTGCGCCCCGATGGCAAGGAAGTGTGGGTGAGCAATGATGTCTTCGGCCTCGTGCATGTGTGGGACGTGACGGTGATGCCGCCCACGCCCGTCGCCGATGTGCCGCTGTATCGCAAAGCCAGCGACCGCGACGACCTGCCCCATTCAAGCTGGATCGGCTTCAGCCTGGATGGCCGCTACTGCTACCCCTGCGGCACCGATGCGGTGATTGACACGCAGACGAAGCAAATCGTTGCCCGCATGGCGAGCGGCGAGAAGATCATCGAGATTCACTTTGCAGGCGACAAGCCTGTCCGCGCCGGAAGGCGCTAATCATCCCACGACTTCCACGTGAACCGCCGCACCTTTCTCCGCCAAGCCACCACCATCGCCGGTGATGGACGAGACAACTCCGCGCATCCTGCGCATCGCGGGCGACAGCGTCAGCGCGCGCGACATCGCCGACGCGATGACGACGGCCACGGGAAACACTATCGAACACTCTGGGTCGGCAGCCTCGGCACGGTGGGAATTATGATCCGCATCGCCAAAAACGGCCGCTACAACCTCGTCGAGCCCTACAGCCAGTATTCCGATGCCTTCAAGAAGTTCACCTTCGACGCCGTCGTGCTCCAGCCATTCCAGATGCCGCTGGATTTGGAGGCGACGACGGAAAAGGCTGCCTTCTTCACCCTCGGCGATTTGCAGGCGGCGAGCGCCTTCATAGACTACGCGCGCGGCAAGACCAAGCCCGGCAAGGGACGCTGGGACCTGGAGCATCCAAACACCGACCACGTCGCCTGCGAGCGGTTCTACATCTACGCCACCTGGCCCGGTCCCGAGGTCGTGCAGGCGCATCAGCCGCCGAATTTCGCCGCCTACTACGCGCAGCCCTACAAGGACGGCAGAGTTTCGTGCGCCGACTCCTACACGCAGCTCGTGAACCGCCTCAATTCACTCCCGCCGCTGGCGTGCTCAATTTCTTCGCCGACGGCATCCACCTCAACGACCAGCCGCACAACGGCGAGGACTCGGGCACCATCGGCTCCTACGTCGCCGCGCTCACCGTCTTCGCCACGCTCTCCGGCAAAAGCCCCGTCGGTCTCACGGTCGCGCCGTATCAGCAATTCGACGCGAAAGCCGATGCCGCCCTGGTCGCGGCGCTGCAGGAGACGGTCTGGTCCGTGGTCGCCGGGCACCCGCACACCGGCGTGAAGAAACCCTGAACTCCATCCTCTCATGAAAACCTCGCATTTCCTCCTCTCCCTCGTCGCCGTCTCAAACCTCCACGCCGCGCTTCCACCGATGAAGCCGGAGCCATCGCCTACCTCAGCGGCAAAGGCGTCCAGTTCACCAAGAGCGCCGATGGCAGGACCACGCCGCTCATGTCCAGTGGCAAGGAATCGCTCACGCCGGAGGAATACGCCCGGTCGCGAAGAAGAAGTAAAATTCAATCCCATACTCCAACTCCAACACTCCATCCCCATGACTCGCTTGATCCCCGCCCTTTCCGCCCTCCTCGCCATCCTCACCGCCACGAGCTTCGCCATCGAGCCGCCGCCCGCCGATTGGGTCGCTGCGGGTGATAAGCGGCGCGATGCCATTCCGCTCGGCGGTGACTTCAAGCCGGACGCGAAAGTGCCCGCGTTTGTCGCGGTCGGACATGGCGCGCGCATCGTGCTCTCGCGCGACGATGGCAAGACCTGGACGCAGGTGTTCTTCGGATATCCAGGCGCGGACCACGGCGGGTGGGCGACGAGTTCGGTGGCTTACACGAATGGCGTTTTCGCGCTGCCGGTCGGCTGGACGAAGCCGACCAGTTATCTCGCGTCGGAGGATGGCGCGAAGTGGCGGCACCTGACCGATGGCAAGACGCCGCTCGACAAATCCGACGCCGATGAGATGCCCACCACGGTGTCCATGGCCGGCGGCAAGGGCGTGTTCGTCGGCAGCGGCTACACGACCTTCACGGCCACGCCGGACTTCGGCAAAAGCTGGTCCACCTTCTCGCTCTACAAGCTCAAGGACGACCCGCGCGGCAAGCTGGTGACACATCACATCAAGACGGTCTGGTGCGGCGATGCGTCGGGACGTTTCCTCGCGCTCGGCGACAATCGCGGTGAAGGCGCGAAGTTCGGCCATCTCTTTGCCAGCGATGACCTCGGCAAGACATGGCGCTGGCTGGCTCCGAAAGGTCTCGATGCCGTCACGGGCCGGGGCGTGCTGCGGGCCAGTGGCAAGGTCGTCCTCCTGCTCGACCCCACCGGCGAAAGCGCGTGGCGTTCCGCCGATGGCGGCGAGACCTGGGACGGCCCGCACGCCACGGGCACGAAGCGCGCGACGCTCAGCGCGGTGAAGGGCGAGTTCTGGCTCACTGGCAAGCCCTCGCGTGCGAGCGCCGATGGCAAGACCTGGCGCGACCTGCCCGCGACCGTCCCCGCCGGCCAAATCACCGCCTCCGACAAAGGCACGCTCATCAGTACCGACAAACAGCGCTTCACCATCCTGCGCAGCGCCGACGAGGGCAAAACGTGGACGGAGGTCTTCACGTTCAAACCCGAAACCGAACACGTCCACGGCGCGCAGGGCCTGCAGGATGCGGCCTTTGGCTTCCTCAATGCGAAGTGAGTTCCGCCGGTCAGCGAGCCACACCCACTTGCAATCATGAAATCCGTTCTGCTGTTTCTTCTCTCGTCGTTTGCTTCGCTTCGCTCACACCTTCGGAGCAGCACACGCTTCGCGGTGCTGGCTGTCTCGCTTTGCTCGGCTGTCATTCGAGCTTCGTCCTTTTCGGCTCCGCCGAATCTCATCGTCATCCTCGCCGACGACATGGGTTGGGCGGACCTGTCCTGTTACGGCAGCGAGATTCCCACGCCGCACCTCGATGCGCTCGCGGCGGGCGGCACGCGGCTCCGCAGCTGCTTTTGCTCAGCGACAACGGCGCGTGGGCCAGCAGCGCCACCTATGGCCAGGAATGGGCCGAGACCGGCAACACGCCCTTTCGCTTGTTCAAACTGTTCACGCATGAAGGCGGCATTCGCACGCCCTTCATCGCCCACTGGCCCGCGCGCATCGCGCCCGGCACGGAGAACGTCAAACAAACCGCTCATGTAAAAGACATCCTGCCCACGCTGCTCGATGCCGCCGAGGTGAAGACCGCCACACCCGATGCCCTTCCCATTACTGGACGTTCGTTCCTCCCCGCGTTGCTTGATGCGAAGCACGCCGCCAACAAGCCGCTGTTCCGGGAGCGCATGGGCAACAGCGCCGTGCGCGACGGCGACTGGAAGCTCGTGCGCTTCTACAACGACGCGCGCACGAAGAACGTCAGCTTCGGCCCGCGCACCGGCGCGTGGCAGCTATTCAACCTCGCTTCCGACCCGACGGAATCCAACGACCTCGCA
This sequence comes from Chthoniobacterales bacterium, assembly GCA_038208565.1. GTDB lineage: Bacteria > Verrucomicrobiota > Verrucomicrobiia > Chthoniobacterales > Chthoniobacteraceae > Chthoniobacter. Next base: position 3,707 of record JBBQYR010000143.1, on the reverse strand, counting down.
GCCAACGAGTCAGAAAAAGCCACCGCACTCGTTTCCCAATACATCGCTTGGGAGAAACGCATCGGCGTCGTCCCGCGCGAGGAAATCTTGCAGCGCATCCCGCCTGAAAAATGAGGCGATTCCGACATTCCAACTCCATCATCAACCATGAAAGTCATCCCCATCCTTTCGCTCCTTTTCATTCTTTTCGGCCAATTGCACGCGGCCGAGAAGCCGAACGTCATCTACATCATGGCTGACGAGTTGGGTTACTTCGAGCCGGCGTTCATGGGCGGGAAAAACATCCGCACGCCGAATCTCGACCGCATGGCGGCGGAGGGCATCAAGTTCACGAACATGTTCGCCGGTTCGTCGGTCTGCGCGCCGACGCGCTGCGGCTTCCTCACCGGCAAGCACGGCGGTCACACGTCCGTGCGCGCCAATGGCGGCGGCACACCGCTGCGCGCGGATGAAACGACCGTGGCCTCCATGCTCAAGCCGCTGGGCTACGCGACGGGTGGTTTTGGCAAATGGGGCTGCGGCGGGCGCGGCTCGACCGGCGTCCCGGAGCAGCGTGGCTTCGATATCTTCCTCGGCTACTACGACCAAGTCCACGCGCACACTTACTTCCCGCCGTATCTCATTCGCAACAGCGCGGAAGTCCCGCTCGCGGGCAACGACGGCAGCGCGAATGGCAAGACCTACGCGCAATACTTCATCCACGACGCGGCGGTGGAATTCATCCGCGAGAACTCGCAGCAGCCCTTCTTCGCCTACCTGCCCTACACGCCGCCGCACGGTAGTTTTCACATCCCCGAAAGCGACGCCGCGTCAGCGCTCTACCAGGATCAGGACTGGCCGGAGGACGCGCGACGTTACGCCGCGATGGTCACGATGCTCGACCGCCAGGTTGGCGAAATCCTCGCGCTGCTCAAGGAACTCGGCATCGAGCAAAACACGCTCGTGTTCTTCAGCGGCGACAACGGCGGCGCGGATTACTTCCCCAGCAAGGAGCACCCGCGCGGCGTGCATTCCGCAAACAAGCATCCTGACACCGGCGTCGAGTTTCGCGGCAAGAAAGGCACACTTTACGAGGGCGGACTGCGCGTTCCTTTCATCGCCCGCTGGCCGGGAAAGATCGCGCCGGGCAGCGTGAGCGAGCACCTCGGTTACTTCCCCGACATCCTGCCCACCCTCGCCGAAGCCACAGGTTGCACCGCGCCCGCCGACACGGACGGACTTTCCATCCTGCCCACGCTGCTTGGTCAAAGCGCCGCGCAGAAACAGCACGACTATTTGTATTGGGAGATCAACGGCTGGACCGCCATCCGCGAGGGCCAGTGGCGTGCCGTGAAACCCGCCAAGGCCAAGGCATGGGAACTCTATGACGTGGCCACCGACCCGAGCGAAAGCAAAGACCTCGCCGCCGCGCAGCCCGACATCCTCGCCAAACTCACCGCTCTCGCCGCGCAGGCGCACGAACCCGCGCGCGAAGGCAGCTTCACCCACACCGACCTCCACGACCGCGACCGCCGCGCCAAATACGGCAAGCACGACGATGCCAGCTACATCGCCACGCCGTCGGGTGTGTCGAAGAAAAAATGAACCCCCAGCCGTTGCGTTGCAGCTTTATCAAAAAATGAGCCTCGCCAGCGCTTATTGGGTCAGCACGACCCGCCATCTCGCTCGCAACTCCGCTGACACTGGGCGGAAGTTGGTGCGGGCCGCCGCCGCGCAGGACATTGCTGGCGACGAAGAAGCAAGCCAGCGCCATGCGCCAGCGCCCCAATCGCTCGCCGGCCTGATGCTCTTCGCCACGCCTGAATTGCATCTCGGCCTCGAAACTCACCGCCACCGCCCAAATGCGCCGAAAGGCGGCCCGGTATCCTCCAAAAGAAGGATGTCAAAGGCGCGAGAAAACGCTCCCGCTGGGATATACTCCACCAACGCCCCTTCATGAATTTCCAGCTCCGCACCGCCCACACTCGAGTGACTTCCCCAAATCTCGTCCGCGCCGCCTGGATGGCAGCCACGCTCGTGGCGGCTCATCCAGCAGCATCCGGTGCGGGCTTCGAGGTGAAGCCGCTCCAGCCCTTTTTTGAATCGCGCTGCGTGAGCTGTCACGACGCGGCGGAGAAGAAGGGCGGGCTCAATCTCGATGCGCTCAAGCCCGATCTCGCCGACGAGGCAACGCGCGCGAAGTGGACGCTGATCTTCGACCGCGTGCAGCGCGGCGAGATGCCGCCGAAGAAGAAGCCGCGCCCGTCCACGCCGGAGCTGCGCACTTTCCTCACCGCGCTCGGCGGGCCGCTCGTGGCGCACGACACCGCCGCGCAGGCCGCTGGGCGCACCGTGCTGCGGCGGCTGAACCGCGTGGAATACGAGAACACGCTGCACGACTTGCTCGGCATTGATGCGCCGCTGCGCGAGATCCTGCCGGAGGACAGCATCACGGCGGGCTTTGACAATGTGGGCGCGGGCCTGCGGCTCTCGACGATGCAGATGGGGCAATATCTCGCCGCCGCCGATGCGGCGCTGGATGCCGCGCTGCGCCTGACGAATGCACCCGCGGTCGTGAAGCGCGCGATCGATTTTCCGAATGATCCGGTCATTAAAGCCGCCCTCTCCGTGCCCACGGGCGGACCGCGGCCGCAAGATCCGACCCGCAAGCATGTCCAAAACTACCGTGTGCTGCCCGATGGGTTCGTGAGTTTCACCGGCGGGCTCGGGCTTCCTGGCGCGCGAGCCTCGGTGGCTGGCCGCTATCGCCTGCGGCTCAAGGGGCAGCCCTACCAGTGCGATGACCGCGACCTCACCTGGCTCATCAACATTGTCAATGTGCAGCAAATCCCGCGACTGGCGGCGTATTACACCTTCGCGCCTGGCCAGACGCGCGACATCGAGCTCGAGGTGAAACTGGAACGCAACGAGGCGATCGTCACCACGCTGCGCGGGGTCGGCTATGACAAGGACGGCAAGCGGATGAGTGAAACCAACGGCGGTGAAACGTTTCAGGGCGCGGGGTTCAAGTTCATCTCCGGCGAGTTCGAGGGGCCGCTCATCGAGGCGTGGCCGCCGGCGGGTGTGGGGAAAGTGTTCGGCGATCTGCCGGTGAAGCGCATCGAGAAAGTGCGCGACAACGACCGCAATTCCAAAGCCTACGAGATCGTCAGCGCCAATCCGGCGGAGGACGCGAAGAAGGTCATCACGGGCTTTGCGAATCGCGCGTTTCGACGGCCTGCGAGCAGCGAGGCGATCACGCGATACACGAAGCTGGTCACGGATGCGCTGGCCGACGGCGCGACGTTTGAGAACGCCGTGCGCATCGGCTGCAAGGCGGTGCTGACCTCGCCGGAGTTTCTCTTCTTTGCAGAGGAACGCGGCCGGCTCGACGACTACGCGCTCGCCACGCGGCTCTCCTATTTTCTGTGGAGCACGATGCCGGACGAGGAGCTGCTAAAGCTCGCCGCCGCGAAGAAACTCAGCCAGCCCGCCACGCTCCGCGCGCAGACCGAGCGCCTGCTCAATGACCCGCGCGCCCTGGCTTTCACGCGCAACTTCACCGGCCAATGGCTCGACCTCCGGCAGATCGACGCGACGGTGCCGGACGCGCGGCTCTACCCCGATTACGACGAGATGCTGAAGGACGCGATGGTGCAGGAGACCGAGGCGTTTTTTGCGGAAGTCCTCCGCGCGAATCTGCCCGCGGCGAACTTCATCCACTCCGA